>NZ_JADYUH010000031.1 GCF_021531665.1 Prevotellamassilia timonensis | reverse complement strand
CATTTTCAAAGAACTCTTTGGCTGTGCGGCATAGTCGTTAGGCCATATGTTGAATTTTTAACGAACTATTGATATAGAATATTTTTTATTATCTAACAATCTAATGTTTGAAGTTTAATGATTGAAACAAGGCGATGGTACATTCTCCTCAAATATCTTAGGATATATATGCCCAGAACGAGGTGTTAAAATAATGCCTGCTCATTGGATGTCATGGTGGTATTCTTTTCTTGTCTTTGCCATAGCTTCTGTTGCCATGTCGTGTGTTTCGATGAGCAATGGGCTTTTGTGGTATGGTACGATTTTGACACTAACAGAATTGTGCCGTGTTTTCGCCTCGATACACTGGCTGATGAGATCTGGATTGGCAGATTTCGCTGTAGGTGTTTTGTCAAAGTTCTGGATGTAGGCTGCGTTGGTTAGGAAAAGAATGTCCGAACCGTCAGGCAGCTCGTTCATTACTTTAACCATAAGCGTTAGCATCATACGGAACTCTGTGGTATGCAAATCACTGATGACATCACGACTGATGATGCTACAGTCGTGCTCTATCACAACGGCAGCACCACCAGCACGTTCTTTATGACCGTAGTCACATGACCCGCCTATCCATACATAATATGTTGTCGAGTCCGGTACCATCACTCTGCAGGTGCCCATTTGCAACGAACAGGAGAGACGATTGCGCCCTCTGCCTTCAGCTGCTTCATAGCTGCATCCACCTCTTTGCGGCCGAGACCGCTGAGTTCTGCGATTTTACCTGCGTTAAGAGGCTGACCTGCCTCTTTCATTGTTGCTAATACTTTTGCTTTTGCGTCCATTGTTTTGATGATTTAATGTGTTATTATTATATTGTTATGCTGTCTCCTTCGTGTCCGATGCACCATAAGGGGACATCCTTTTCTTTACAGAAGGGCTCCATGCGCCACGCACTCTCAAACCCACTCATGACAAAGTGCATTGGAACGAACATCCCAACCTTGAAGTGGTCGATAAATTGACGCCCTCCGAGCGTATAGCCATTGCCGATGCGTCCGTCCACAGGGAACATCACAAGGTCAAACGAGTCGGTAATCTTTCGGATGTCTTTAAGTTCACCAAGGAACCGCTTTTCCTCTGCCACTGGATTGATGTATTGACCAAACTCTTCACTGAAGACCTCTCCTTCAGGCGTGCCGTCAACAAGAAAGCGTGCGTACCAGTTGCATAGGTCACCAGCATGAAAGATGGTTTTACCTTCTGTCTCAACAATCCAGCTCACGCCACTGTCATTGCTGCCCATGGCTGACACTTTCAGGTTCTCATCTGCCCATACCGTTCCTTTGGCCATCCATACATCGGCATCCTCTTTCTGCGCTCTTCTTCGTTTGAGTATATCCTTTGACAGGATGTATGTGATATTGGGGATGCTATTCTTCCATCTGAGGATTGCTTTAGTGAAGTGGTCCTCATGGAAGTGGCTTGAAAACACGTACACATGTTTACATGTATTCATGTACCCACTCATGACATCGGCAGGATCCATCCAGTAGTCAAAGACCAGGATGCACCGAGCCGTTTCAATAAGGAAGCCACTATGGAAGATGTATCTGAGTGTCATCATTTCAAAGCCTTGCCATCTGAGAATGCCTTTCCAATGGTCTTGCCAAGTTCGATGTAACCATGATGTATCGGGTCGAACACGATGAGTTCCATCTTCTCCATGTCGGGCTTGCCATCCTCTGCCAGATAGTTCTCATCCACAAGGATGTTGACTATCTCTGCAACAATGTAGTAACCCTCTTCCGACTCGTCAATCTTTTCCTTGATGCGGCACTCCAAAATCATGGGGAAGTCGGTGAAGACGGGCGCGTTGACATGCTCTGCCTTCTCGCATTTCCAACCTGTCTTCGTCATCTTGTCTGCATCGTTCTTGGCTGATACGATGCCTACGAAATCAGCAGCTACCATGGTCTGTTTTGTAGCAAATGTCACGGTAAAATCAGGGCAGTTGTTCAAATTCTCGGTAGTGGCATGTGCGCCCATGGCAATCATAATCTCCTTTGCGTCCCATTGACCGCCCCAAGCAGCATTCATAGCATTGGGCTTGCCGTTCTTATCGTATGTGCCGATAATCAGTACCGGCTGTGGAAGCATCCACGATTTTTGTCCAAATGATTTGACCTTTGGTCTTCCTCCTCCTTGTAAAGCAGAGTTAATGCCTGCATTACTCTGCGTTTCCTTCGTTCGTCGGTTCATTTTTATTCTATTTATTTTGTTATCAATTCATTCAATTTATCTTCTCGTATTATCTTCGGTTGTGCCTTACCTGCCAGAACGAGTATCTTCTTCCCATTCCTGTAGATGTGCAGCTGCCTGCTCCGTACCACAGCCGTCAAGGTTTCATCATCCTTCATGGATTGCCATATCGGATAATACACACCATCAGGTTCAAACAGCTTCTTAAGGTGTGAGCACATGTTGGTTGTATCTATTGTCATAGACTCATCTGTTGCTTCTTATTTCCAATGTTATATCCATATATGACCGCTTGCCGTCTATATAGTCGGCATAGAGGATTTCTTCGCTTCTGCCTTTCAGAACATGGCATTTGCCACATATCTCACAATTATGCAGACATCTCCATTCGTTCAGAACATAATCCAAACGTTCCTCTCGTGTCGATGAATCAATATTCGGAGCGGTCATTATTATCCATATCAGAAAGTTATCTGTTCTTACGCAATCCCAAGCAGTTCTATCTCGAAAATGAGAGTGGAACCTCCTGGTATGCCTGGTTGCGAAAACTTGCCATAACCCATTTCGGCTGGGATATATACCTCCCATTTGTCGCCTACACACATCTGCTGCATAGCGATGATCCATCCTTCAATGAGGTCGCAGAGACGGATAGCCAAGGGTGCACCTCCACGGCTGCTGTCAAACTGCTTGCCGTCGATGGTACGGCCTGTGTAATGGGCAGTGACAATGCTTCGAGGCGTAGGATGCTTTCCATCAGTCTTGCCCTCTGCCAACACCTTGTAATAAATGCCCTTGGGGAGAGCCTTCACTCCCTCCTCCTGCGCCTTTGCTGTAAGCCAATCCTTGTTGGCTTGTACGTATTCTCTTTTATTCATGTTCACATTATATTCGTTCAAGTATAGCAAGGTCATGTATATCTTTATCACGAAGCTCATATCCAGTATGAAAGACCTTCTGAGCTTTTAATGATATACATGGAATAGTTCTTCCCTCAAGTACAGCCGTACCAAAGAAATCAGGCTGGAATTCATACCATCCCCCATTCAAGTCAGCTTGTTTGGAAGTTCCATCGCTATTCAATACAAATGGATGGATATCGATATACCCCAATTTTTCACTATGAAGTTCTATTCTGTTTGGATAGCAGTCCGTCTCAATCAAATAACCCTTTTTTTGCAAAAGTGTTAAAAGTTCATCATGATATTGGGCATCGAAATCAATGTCAATATCCCGATGCGTCCGGGTCTGCTTGCCATACAAAGCATCTACACCCCACCCACCATCTAACCAATACTGGATTTTCATGTTATCGAGTAAGTCCAGTACTTGAAATAAGTCAGAAATATTCGTTGTCTCTTTCTTTGTAATGTGTAAATCGCTAATATAGTCTATGAATGCATCCACCTGCCGTTTCAAGCTAGACCTCTGTGCTTCGGTCAGTATCATACGGCCTTCCGTCCACGCCTCCATGTTCAGTTGGATGCCCGTCTGAGGTTCCGTCATCACTTCTGCATGGATAAACGGCAGCGTGAGCAGTTCGGCCAGCTTCTCACGGCACTTGGCTGTTGCCGATGCGCCACCAGCACCGCTAAGAGCCACCTTCTTGCCGTTGATGGCAAGCGGAGTCTGACGATCTCCTGCTATGAGCGGACGTGACATCCAGTCGATGAGATTCTTCAAATGACCAGGGTAACTGTAATTGTATTCAGGAGAGAATATCCAGAGTGCATCCGCCTCTGCTACTTTTTCCCTTACTCTCTTGACCGCTTCGGGCGCAGGAAACTCGATGTCCTGATTCATCAGCGGCACATCCGAATAGTCGAGATATTCCACCGTCGCACGCCCGGCGAGCATCTGCTCCACCTCTTCTGCGAGCTTCTTGTTGAACGATTCCTTGCGCAAGGAACCGATGATAAAAAGTATCTTCTTCATTATATGTCAAAACTTGAAATGTATAGGTCTTGCAAACTCATCTCTATTCTCCAGCCCTTTTACATGACCGAGGGTTATACTGCATCGGACGAACCTTCGGCTTGCCGTCCAACCCTATTGTCGCCAAAAACTGGATGCCGATATTGTCCAGATAGTTGGCCAAATCACGTAATGTTATCTCTTGTTCCATAATGATGTTTTATCTGTTCCAACATTTTTGCCTATCTGCATCCGTTATTGGACGGATGACCCTACATGGATTGCCCACAGCCACGGAATTGTCGGGAATATCCTTCACCACCACGCTGCCGCCACCGATAACGACATTGGAGCCGATGGTGACACCTGGCATTACATGTACGCCAGCACCTATCCACACATTATCACCAATAGTGATAGGAAAAGCATACTCCAACCCCTCGTTGCGACGCTCAAAGTCTATGGGATGTCCTGCTGTGTGGAAACCGCAGTCTGGCCCCACAAACACATTGTCTCCAAACCGTATCTTCGCAGCATCCAGGATAACGAGGTTGTGGTTGGAATAGAAGTTCTCGCCTATCTCGATATTATAGCCATAGTCGCACCAGAAAGGGGCGGTAATCATGAATGCCTCTTTCGTTCGTCCCAGAAGTCGGCGAATCAAAGTCTGCTGCCCTTTCGTATCTGATGGGCGCAGGTGGTTATAGTCGTAGCAGAGTTCCTTGGCATGGATGCGCTCTGCTAGCAGTTCCGTGTCATAGTTGGCATCGTAGGTCAGCCCTGCCAACATTTTCTCTTTCTCGGTCATTTATTATTTTTTAAGTTTTACTATAGTTTTCAGAAGCCATTCTTATCATATTTGTTTCAAATTAAGATTTCCTTGTCTTCTGATCCAATGTATTAATGTAAATGTAGCGAAGAAGGGGAGGAGCCGGTTATTCAGTTATGTCTATTCAGCGTCCAACCATGATCGCCATGGTAAATCATCTGCCGGGTCATGCCTCCGTCGATGCAGATGTTCTCGCCTGTGATGAAGCCAGCTTTGTCGGAGCAGAGGAACAGTACCATATTGGCGATGTCCATCGGATTGCCAACACGCCCTGCCGGCTGTTGCACGGCATCTGCGCCTTCGTATTCCTTAAAGTCCGTGTCTATCCATCCAGGAGAAATGGAGTTGACCCTTGCCTTGTTCCGAAGTGTTACGGCAAGGGCATGGGTGAGGGCGGCAATACCTCCCTTGGCAGCTGTGTAGCTCTCTGTCTGCGGCTGACTCATGCGGTCGCGCGAGGAGGATATGTTTACTATCGATGCTCCTACGGCAAAATACGGAGCAAGCAGCTTGACAAGATAGAACGGTGCGGTCACCCCAACTGTCAAGGCATACTGAAACTCCTCCCAAGTACATTCATCCAGCCCCTTCATCAGAGGCAGGGCATTATTGACGATGAAATCCACCTTACCATACTTCCCGATTACTTCATCTGCAAAGGCTTCCAGCACCTCCTTCTTGGAAATGTCCCCAACGAAATGGTCTCCCTCACGCATATCAATGACCGCCACCGAAGCCCCTCTCTTTCGGAACTCCTCTGCGATACATTTGCCGATGCCATGCGCGCCGCCTGTCACTACTGCTATCTTGTCCTTATATTCCATTGCAGTTATCTTATTGTAGTCGACGTTCAATTATTTGTCACAGATAAATCCAATGGCATCTTTGACTGCTCTGTCAAATGCCGTATCCTGGCCGGGAACTGTAATGAAAAGATGTACGGCTCCTTTATATTCTATCCGTTGTATCTTTCCGCACATCCTTTCTGCAAGATTCAATCCTTGATCGCGCAGAATGTCCCTTTCTGCAGCGATGAGCAAGGTTCTCGGAAGCATATTCAACACTTCATCACTACACAGGCCTACGCTAATGGCGGAACAGCGATTGTCCGCATTGATGGTGTACGCCCGATTGAAAGCTTCCATGATTTCGGCATCCAGACCACAGCCTTTACCATAGTGCTGCCATGATTCCGAACCATCGTCAAAAGCCTTTGTCACAGGGTAGAACAGAAGCAAGGATTCTATTTTGCCGCAGCATTTTTCTGACAAAGCCGTGGCCAAAGCAAGGTTGCCTCCCGAACTGTCACCGCCAATGGTGATGTGGTTGGCATCAATATGTAGCTCTGCAGCATGGTCGATGATGTAATTGACGGCAGAGATACAATCGTCCAGTCCTTCAGGATAAGGGTGCTCTGGAGCCAAGCGATAGTCAAGAGCGATGACTCTCATCTTGCCCGATGCAGCCAGGGCATCACAGAATCTTCCACAACTGTTGATGCTGCCAAAAGTCCAGCCACCTCCATGCAGATACAACAAGACAGGAAGGCATTGGTCTTGACTTCCCTTGGGCTCATATAGGCGCATGTTTGGGGTAATCATCTTCGTTTCCACATGGTCAGAATACTTGGGTGGAGCATTCCGGGCATTGCGCACAGCCATCAACTCTTTGTTATCTCCATCAATAGCCCTGAGTATAGCCAATGTCTGTTTGTGTTGTAGGTCCGGCGGCATGTTGCGTAGGAATTCATCCGCCTGGATGCGCATCAAACATTGTTCTGCAATCTCTGCCACCTCTTTCTCCTCTTTAGACTTTTGCAAGAAGATGGCAATAGATAAGTGAGATCCGTCGGGCAAAAGAATGATTCCAACATCGTTTCTATCTTGTCTTCCGTCAGAAGAAGGAAAACCAGAACCTGTCTTGTGAATCAGTTTGCCGTCTTTGGGCAAGACTGCTGCTATGCGTTGCTGACCCGTATTACAATCAGCCATTGTATCCCAGATAAAGGAGAGATTCTTGTTGTCATCCCTATGAAGATAAAACCACTCCAAGAGCCTTGCCATTTCTTTTGGAGTGGCTGAGTTTTCTATGGCTCTATGAGGATTCTTTTTCATCTCCTTCTCTGTCAGTCGCACATGGATGTCTTTGAATCCAAGCGTATGGATATATTTCTCTACTGCATCCGGTTGTCCGCATGATGCAAACAAAAGGTCGCACGCATTATTGTCGCTCTGTTTCAATGACCATTCTATTAACTCTGCAAATGTGAAATAACGCATACCTTCAAATATTGACAGCATAGGCGACCATGTCTCAGCGTCCAGACTATCCTTGTGCACAAGAACAGAGTCGCTCAGTGTCAGTCCTTTCTTGTGCAAGTAGTCTGCTACGTATAAAGCCTGTGGGAATTTCATGACGCTATGCATGGCAAAAGCACTATCCTCCTGATGACCGCAATATAAATCCCCATTCATAATGCTTGCCCCATATGAAAAACATGGGTATTGACCTTTCGCCTCTGTAGTCTGGGTATAAACCAGGAAAAAGGTGAGAAGCATAAAAAGTAGGATTTCGCTCACTCGTTGAGTTCCACCCGTGGGGCTAAATATGATTTGATGTATCTTCATTTTTTAGTTGTTCAATTCATTATTTTGATGTTAGAAATAACTACAATTACATTCCACATGCATCTTTCAATAGATTGAGCATTTCTTCCTCATGTTTGGAGCAAGTATCTTCTCTCCATAATTGACTGTTGTCGGTAGTCATTTCGCTCATTATTCGTAATTTTAAGCTCCCTTTGTCAATCATTTCTTGAAATGTTGATTTTTTTGCACTTGGATGCAAATTGGAGAACTTTGAGTTAACGCTTCTCTGAATTAAGCATAAATTTCCAAATCTATCCACTCCATTTGGACCTTCATCCTCCCAACGTGGAAAACTTCCTTCCGATGGGTTGCGAGGATACCAATGTTCAACTGAGTTTCTGAATTCAAAATCAAAATCTATCTTTGGGCTCTTTTTCCAAAGCAGAAAATCAAGATAGTTGAGAACAATGTGTGGGGTAGCCACACCTAAATAGAAGTTTTCTTTATTATTTAAGAACTCTCTAACAGGTTCTCTGGCTGTATCATTTACAATATCCTCATAAATCCATCCTTCCGGGGCACGTTTAAGAAAATAGTCCGTCAGCCAAATCAGAAGTTTTGTAATCCAGTGCATAACTTTGGGTGAAGTAAAGGAAACACGCATTGCGGCCTGTAGCATTAGAATGTATTTATTATGCTGCTCATTATACCAACGACCATAGTCCACTACATTGGTGAGTTTGTAGAGAGCTTTTTTGTTACCTCCTTGTCCGTATGAACATATCTCTTTTAAACTCCATTCTCCATCTTGTGCCGCATCTCCGACATACTCTCGCTTGATAATATATAAATCAAATAGATAGCGAGTCCTGAGCAAACAGATGATAAAACTTTTAACAAAATATTGGGGGTTAATGGGTTTATTGTTGATTTCACCCTGACGAATCACGCGGTCAAATGCATCTACTAATTTTTTGTCATCCAACATTTTGTCAAGCAAGTCTGTCTGCGATGTGATGTGTTCTTGATGGACAAAGACACGAAGTGTATGTAGAAGAAAATATGAGAAATTGATGATACTTTCAAATCGTGTTTTCTGATTTCTTTCGTTTGATGCCTCTTCCGTAGTTATTTTGAAGTCAGTACTTATAGCCTCTTTAATAGAATAACCATTAGTCTGTTTCTTCGAGATAGATAAATTGAGATAATCCTTTATTCTTTTTACAGGTAATTCATTCCAATATGATCCAAAAATTTCCTCTCTTATATTTTTGGGGAAATGCATTTGGATATAACCATCAATATTTCTGCAAGCATCCCATATTGTAGCAAAAATTTCTTGCCACTTTTTGTCTCCTTGCAAATAAGCCATTAGGTTAGCTTTGAGTACATCGCTCTGCTCCAGTTGTTCACCGCGTGTATTCATTATCTCAAAATAATGGTTAAGATCTGTATGCTTCGGAACTTCAATGCGATACAACACCGTTTTGCAGAGATTATTCTTTAGTTTTTTTATATCTATGCTTTTGAGTTTATCTCTAATGATATTGTAACCACTTAAAAGCTCTTGCTGGATGTTGCTATCATCAATTAGGACATGAGATGTTTCTGAAACTATTTCATTGATGTGTTCCAGAGTGTAGTTGCTTTTAGCTCTGCAGTCAAACCTAAGAGCTACGTGTTCTTTGTTATGGATTTCTTCAAGATAATTTAGTAACAAAAATAGTGTTGTCAGGCGTTGTTGGCCATCAATAACTTCATATGCATCATTTCTACGATGTACTATTAATGACCCGATATAATATTGTGAATCGTTAGGAACATCCATAATGTCATCTATTAGTTGAACAATATGTTTTTCCTCCCATGCATATCCACGTTGATACAGAGGCACAATGTAATGCTCATTTGTGAAAATGTTCTTTTCGTTAGTGATAATATGAATTCCGGTAACCATATTCTAAAATCCTTTATGTTTCATGTTTGTTAATAGTTCATGTAGCATCTGACGTTCTTCTACGCAATTATTGTAAGACAATTCTTTTGAATTTGGAATATTGATTATTGTGTTCCCAATTTCAGTATGTTTCCGTGCTTGTGTAATCATAGAAAATACAGGCTTATTATTGAATATTCCGTCTCCAATTGCATATTTGTTTATGGAATCGAACGATAGATTATTCAGCTCAATACGCAGCATAAAAGCCCACATAAAGAGTTTCTTCAATGCTAAAGGGTCAAACTCATGGAAACGGTCATAATATAGTAGAATAGAAGCTTTGTATAGTTTCCTTACATGTTTCATTCCTATGCTGCAATTATTCATTTCTAAATATGGTCGGATTTCATCAAATTCACTCTTGCTTGTTAGTTCTGACTCTATTATCTTCATTAACTGCAGATAATGATCCACCATTTCAAAAAAATCGCTGCCGGAAACAAATGGTTCTGTTATTTGAAAATACGGCATAGCCTTGTAAGTGCGGCGAGCAAAGGTATATGGACAATCAATAGATACCCCTTTATAGGTGTCGATGTCCTTATCTGTGAATTCCCATGTTTTACGTCCTCTCGACCAATTCCATATAGGAAACAGATAATCGCAGAATAGTTCTCGGATTTTTGCCATGTCTTTCTCTTCCCATTTGTTCACAGCATATTCCATATCATAGGTGTTTCCTTGCATCTCTCTGAGGTGGTAGGCTTTGAGCAAATCGTGAGGGTCAAGAGCTCGGCCGCGTGTGTTTTGTGAATCAAATAGTTGAAAGGCTTCTGACTCTTTATCGACATAAATAATAACTACTTCAAGTATATCCTTCATTGCATTAATGAAAGCAGTTTTTTCATCCTGTGTTCGTAGAGAAAACCACTCTTTTATACAATGATAGTTTTCATTAATATGCTTGAGCGTTGTGTTATCTGTGAATTTGGTGCTGAGAATACTATTGTCAAATTTAGCATCCAGATAGTGATTCAACAGCGTTAGCGAGATTATACGCTGCTGACCATCTACTACGTGTAGAGTGTTACCATCTTTATGCAGAATAACCGTGCCAACTCTGTATTTGAAGTCGGTATATAATCTATTCTCGCTAATTGCATGTTCAATGTCAAGAAGTAAATCCGTAATATTCTGAACGCCCCATTTGTATGGACGCTGATATTCTGGAATACTTAAGTTTTCCCTTAAGCAGTTGCTCACTGAAATTATTTGAGGGTTGTCCTGTTTCATAAATTGTTGTTATGTATAGTTGTTTTGATAACTCCATCTCGCTTCTGCTCAAAGATTTCATAGGCTTCTGTTATCCTCTCCAATGGGAAACGGTGCGTGATGAGCGGTGTTGTGTCGATTTTGCCCTCCTTGATGAGTTGCAGGATTTCCTCGCAGTCACATCCATCCACACCTCCTGTCTTGAAGGTGAGGTTCTTGCCGTACATCTGAGGCAGAGGCAGCAGCTGTGGTTCATCATATAGGGCTACAATGGTTACGATGGCATTCGGACGGGCACATTGCCATGCAAGTTGGAAAGTGTCCTTACCACCTGCCACTTCCAGCAATCGGTCTGCACCTCCATGGTCGCTGTGCTGCATGACGAAATCAGAGCATTCCTCTGGTGTCGTCAGCAGTACATCGGGATAGTGTTGCTTGACGAAGGCGCGTCTTTCTTCTGATTTTTCGCAGACGATGACACGCTTGGGATGTTTCAGCATTGTGCAAAGCAAAGTGCAGATGCCTGTTGGTCCTGCTCCGATAATCAGCACGGTGTCATCCGTAGAGATTTCGCTGATGCGTGCCGCCCAAAAGCCTGTAGCGAGGATGTCACCCACAAACAATGCCTGTTCGTCTGTAACACCGTCGGGGATATGGTTCAGTCCCTGCTGTGCCAATGGTACACGAACATATTCCGTCTGACCGCCATCGATGCGGCAGCCAAGTGCCCAACCTCCATGTGGGGAGGTACAGTTGTTCACATAGCCATGCTTACAGAAGAAACATTCTCCGCAGAAGGTTTCCACGTTCACGGTCACACGATCGCCTTTACAGAATCCCTGGACTTCACTGCCCAGTTCTTCCACAACACCTACCATCTCATGGCCGACAGTTATCCCAGGCACAGCCCTCGGTACGCTGCCATGCTTGATATGCAGGTCACTTGTGCAGATGCTACTCATGGTCACACGGACAATGGCATCGGTAGGCTCTTGGATCATCGGCTTGGGCTTGTCAATCAATTCAAACCTGCCTTTATCTATATATGTATATGCTTTCATTGTTTCATGAATGGGTCAATCGTTGCCAACAACTCTGATTTCTGCACCACACCACTCGTTCTCCACAGCACTTCACCGTGTCTGAACAACATGAGTGTGGGCACAGACTGAATACCGTACTGGCTTGCTGTCACCCCATACTTGTCCACATCCACCTTGATGATGCGGATTCTGTCACCCAGCACTGCCTTCACCTGTTCTAAGATGGGGTGCATCATCTTGCATGGCTGGCACCATGTGGCGAAGAAATCGACCAAGACAAGTTGGTCGCCTGATATAACGTCTTTGAATGTTTCCATCTTTATCTGTCTATTTCTGTAAACTATTGAATACCTCTTTGCTTAGATCTTATATTCTCATAGTTGCTTCTCTCTTCTTGTCGCATCCTATTTTCCGATGCAAAAGTGCCGGAAGATGTTCTGAAGCGTGTCGGAAGCGGAAATGTCGCCGACGATGTCTGAGAGATGGTGGATGCACTCGCGGAGGTCTTGGCTGATGAAATCACCGCTGAGTCCGCTGTGCAACCCTTCCATCACGCGGTCAATGGAGACGAGCGCTTGGCTCAAGGCTTCATAGTGACGGACATTGCTGACAATCAACGCATGGGCAGAATGGGTTTGAGTGAGGGATGCCACCTCTCGGGTGAGCAAGGCACGAAGGCGGACGATGTCATCGGAACGGCGTGCGCTTATATATATAATGTGTAGAGGGGCAAGTTCGTGCTCTGCGAGGAAGGCGGCGAGGAGGTTTTCCAAAGTTTGCTGCTGCACCACTTCCAGCAGGTCCGTTTTGTTGGCAACGAGCAGGAAGGGCTTCTTCCGGAGATGAGGAAGGAGTTGAGTGGTGAGACTTTGAAGTTGTTCTTGCACCCGCGATGCGTCCAGCATCCAGACGAGCAGGTCAGCCTGCGAAATCTTGTCAAAGGTGCGCTGAATGCCCATGCGCTCCACCTCGTCTTCGGTTTGGCGAATGCCGGCGGTGTCAATGAAACGCACCAAGGTGTCACCCATGACCACGGTTTCTTCAATGGTGTCGCGAGTGGTGCCGTGAATCTGACTGACAAGGGCACGCTCTTCTTGTAACAAGGCATTGAGAAGCGTGGATTTGCCCGCGTTGGTCTCGCCGACAATGGCGATGGGGACTCCCTTCTTGAGTGCGTTGCCAAGTTTAAAACTTTGGCAAAGTGCGGAGAGAGAATCGTGAATGTTTTGGGCGAGTTCGTTCAGTTCTGTCCGGTCGGCAAACTCGAGTTCCTCGTGGTCGGAGAAGTCAAGTTCGAGTTCCATGAGGGAAGTCAGGTGGAGCAGTTCGTCTCTCAATTCTCGAAGTTTTCGGCTGAAGCCTCCTCTCATCTGTGACATTGCCATCCGATGGTTCGCCGCGGTGGTTGAAGCGATGAGGTCGGCAACTGCTTCTGCCTGGCTGAGGTCCATTTTGCCGTTGAGGAAGGCACGCTTCGTGAACTCTCCCGCCTCAGCCAAACGGCATCCGGCACCGAGGAGCAAGGTGACGATTTTTTCGACAATGAAAGAAGAACCATGACAGGAGATTTCCGTGGCGTCCTCTCCGGTGTAGGAATGAGGCGCTCGGAAGACGCTGACGAGAACCTCGTCAATGACCTCCTCCGGATTGGCGGGATTCACGATGTTTCCGAACGTGAGGGTTGCGCCTTTCTTTTGGGCAAGAGCCGTTCCCCCTTTGGGTTGAAAGATGGAAGACGTGAAGGAGATGGCATTTTCGCCGGAGACTCGGATGACAGCCAAAGCACCGCCCGGGGCGGTGGCAGGAGCACAGATTGTGGACATGAAAAAGGAGAATTAAGGTGACTTTTCATGCAAAGTTAAGAATTATGACCTATATTTGCCCTACCAAAAAGAAAAACACCTTTGTTAACCCCTTTTACTTTATCACTTTGAAATCATGTTTTGCTTAAAGAGACTTCTTTCTTGTGTGGTGCTGACCATGGCTTTTTCTGCCCTGCTTCATGCCGAGATTAATCCCAAACCGTTCGTAATTCCCGAACTGAAGACCTGGACGGGTGCCGAGGGAAAAGTCGTTCCTTCCGGTCGCATCGTGGTCAAGAGTTCCAAACTCCAAGGCGTGGCTCAAGCCCTCGCCGCAGACTATCAAGAGATGTTTGGCACCGCCCTGACAGTAGCAAAGGGAAGTGTGAAACCCGGCGACATCGTTTTGGAATTGAAGAAAGACCCGACTTTGGGAGATGAAGGCTACAAACTCCACGCCACATCCTCCATCCTCATTTCCGCCGCCACCGAAAAGGGCGCGTTCTGGGGAACCCGCACGTTGCTCCAACTCTCCGAACAGGCAGAAGACAGGGGCATTCCCTGTGGCACTGCAACCGACGTGCCGGAATATCGGCTTCGCGGATTCATGATTGACTGCGGCCGCAAGTTCATTCCGCTGGCATATCTGCAGAAACTGACGAAGATGCTTGCCTACTACAAGATGAACACGCTTCAGATTCACCTCAACGACAACGGCTTCCGCCAATTCTTCGGCGATGACTGGGACAAGACGCAGGCTGCCTTCCGCCTGGAATCTGAAACCTATCCCGGACTCACCGCAAAAGACGGCTCCTACTCCAAGAAGGAGTTCATCGACCTGCAAAAACTGGCTGAGAAGAATGGCGTGACCATCATTCCGGAGATAGACGTGCCCGCCCACTCCCTTGCCTTCACCCACTATAAGCCCGAAATCGGAAGCAAGGATTACGGCATGGATCACCTTGACCTCTTCAACCCCGAGACCTACACCTTCCTCGATGGGCTTTTCAAAGAGTATCTGGAAGGACCGAATCCCGTCTTCCGCGGCAAACGCGTGCACATCGGAACGGACGAATATTCCAACCGTGACACCGCCGTGGTCGAAAAGTTCCGCGCTTTCACTGACCGCTACATTCGTCTGGTGGAGAGTTACGGAAAACAGGCGGTCGTTTGGGGCGCACTCACCCACGCCAAAGGCAAAACACCGGTCAAATCAGAAAACGTGCTCATGCACATCTGGTACAACGGCTTTGCCAACCCCGCCGACATGAAAGAGCAAGGCTATCAACTCGTCAGCATTCCCGACGGCTATGTCTATATCGTGCCCGCCGCAGGTTACTACTACGACTATCTCAACACCGAATACCTCTACAACTCTTGGACTCCCGCCACCATCGGCAGTCAGAAGTTTGAAGAAAACGACCCCGCCATCGAAGGAGGTATGTTTGCCGTTTGGAACGACCACGCCGGCAATGGCATTTCCGTCAAAGACATCCACCACCGCATCTTCCCGGCTTTGCAGACGCTCGCCGTCAAATGCTGGAGCGGCAAAAACACTTCGCTGCCTTTCGCAGACTACAACACTCGCCGCCTCTCGCTGAGCGAAGCCCCCGGCGTGAACGAACAGGGACGCCTCGGCAAACCCGAAACTGTCGTCTTGAGTCGCGATGAGGTCAAAAGCGGCGAAACACTGAACGCAGAGGAAATTGGCTATAACTACTCCGTCTCCTTCAAAATCAACGGCGAAGAAGAAGCAAAAGGTACGGAACTCTTCCGCTCTGCCAACGCTGTCTTCTATCTTTCCGACCCGCGCAACGGTCTGCTCGGTTTTGAACGTGACGGCTATCTCAACACCTTCAACTATCGCGTGGAGAAGGGCAAAGAAGTCACCCTCACCATCGCCGGTAATAACAAGTCCGTGTCTCTCTTCGTCGATGGAAAACTGCGCGAAGAACTCGGTCCCAAAACGCTCTACGTGATTCGCGAAAGGAACTTGGCTAACTATCAGGTCGAAGGAGCCTACGCCACTTCCCCGAAGGTTTATGACCCATCCGACAAAATCTACTATCAGCGTACGCTCGTCTTCCCGCTTCGCCACGCCGGCAACTTCCGCAGCCGCATCACATCGCTGGAAGTGAAGCAGGCGGAATGACCCCAACAACTCCACATGGCGATGTGGCAGATGAAACACATTCCCGGAGAGGCTGTGTCGTAATTAAGGTTTACGGCGCAGCCTTTTCTCATAGCATCACCTCCCAAACTTTGACTCTCTCCTTAGGGCGCGTCACTTACCGCTCGGCGAACGGTAATTAACAAGTCGGCGGGAAGAAGTGACGAGACGGCGGGAAGGAGTGACGAAGCGGCGGGAAGGAACGATTCCACGCCGTCTGCAAACGCTATGTTTTTGACGAATGTAGATTTTGATGCCATTCAACTTCCGTGACGTCACCGAGGTGTCACGAGACCGCCAAAAGTCACCGTGCGTGGTGCGCAAACGACCATCGAATGAGCGTCAAACGACTGTCAAATGAACTTTTTCTGCTTTTCTCGCTTGAAAAACTCACTTCTTTCTTTCGTTTTTCTAAACTTTAGCATCTTTGTTGTATTTTTGCAACACTTAGGCACACAGCAAGAACATTTGCGGACTCCGTCTGAGCATCCCTCATCCACTTGAAACAGAGAAGCCAATGAAAAGCTTTTTCCGCGTCATGAGGCAGTTTGTGAAACCGTATAAACTCTATCTCTTCGGCTCACTCTTCTTCAACCTCTTTTCTGCCATCCTGAACGTCTTTTCCTTCATCTCCATCATTCCGATGCTGCAACTGCTCTTCGGAATCGACCAGAACAAATATGAATTCATTCCTTGGGGAGCCGCCGGAATGAGCATCAAAGACATCGTGGTGAACAACATGTATTGGTACACTACGGAGTTGATGAACACCTACGGCGCGGAATACACGCTCCTCATCATTGGCGTCTTCCTCGTGACAACGACGTTTCTCAAGACAGGATGCTATTTTGCTTCCGTCGCTGTCATGGTTCCGATGCGCACCGGCATCGTGCGCGACATCAGGACAAAGGTCTATCACAAAATCATCTCTCTCCCCTTGTCCTTCTTTTCCGACGAGAGAAAAGGTGACATCATTGCACGCATGAGCGGCGACGTGAACGAAATCGAAAACTCCATCACCGGCTCTTTGGACATGCTCATCAAGAACCCCATCTTGTTGATTTGCTACTTCAGCGTGCTCATCTACACCTCTTGGCAACTGACCGTCTTCACCATCGTCGTCCTCCCGCTGATGGGATGGATGATGGGACGCATCGGCAGAAAACTCAAACACCAGAGTCTCGACGCACAAAACAAATGGAGCGAGACCATGGCGCAACTGGAAGAAACGCTCGGCGGCATGCGCATCATCAAAGCCTTCACCGCTGAGCACAAAATGACAAACCGCTTTGACAAAGCCACCAACGAATTTCGCGACGCTTCCAACAGAGTCGCCATTCGTCAGTCCAGCGCCCACCCCGTCAGCGAGTTCCTCGGAACAACGCTCATCGTTTTGGTGCTGTGGTATGGCGGCACACTCATCTTCTCCGACCATTCCCCGATTGACGCACCGACGTTCATCTTCTACATGGTCATCCTCTACAGCATCATTCAACCGCTGAAAGATTTCTCAAAAGCGTCCTACAGCATCCCGAAAGGAATGGCGAGTCTGGAACGCGTCAACAAAATCCTCCACGCACCTAATCCCATCAAGAATCCTGCCCAGCCCGTCCACATCGACGGACTCAAAAACAGCATCGAATTCCGAAACGTCAGTTTTGAATATGCCGCAGGCAACCCCGTGCTGAACGACATCTGTCTGACCGTGCCGCGGGGCAAGACCATCGCACTCGTCGGACAGAGCGGCTCGGGAAAATCCACCCTCGTGGATCTCCTGCCGCGCTATCACGACGTGACCGGCGGGGAGATCTACATCGACGGAGTGAGCGTGAAGGACTTGGAGATTTCGGAACTACGCTCCCTCATCGGAAACGTGAACCAGGAGGCGATTCTCTTCAACGACTCTTTCTACAACAACATCACTTTCGGCGTCGAACACGCCACCATGGAACAGGTCATCGAAGCCGCCAAAATTGCCAACGCCCACGACTTCATCATGGAAAGCGAACACGGCTACGACACCAAGGTCGGCGACCGAGGCTGCCGACTCTCCGGCGGACAGCGTCAGCGCATCAGCATCGCACGCGCCATCCTCAAGAACCCTGCCATCTTGATTCTCGATGAAGCCACCTCTGCGCTCGACACCGAAAGCGAACGTCTCGTGCAGGAAGCCTTGGAGCGACTGATGAAGACACGCACCACCATTGCCATTGCCCACCGTCTCTCCACCATCCGCCACGCCGATGAAATCTGCGTGCTCTATGAGGGACGCATCGTGGAGCGCGGCTCCCACGAGGAACTCTTGGCACAAGGCGGCTACTACAAACGCCTCAACGACATGCAGCAACTCTGACCTGCGCAATTTTCGAGAGAACGCCCCATTAATTTCGAACCACCATGCGTTGGAAAACTCCTTTCAAAGACATTCTCCCACGAACGGCAAAAGGAAGGAAGAAGTCCGCGACACCACGAACGAGTGCGCCACTGACCATTCTCTCCTTTTTCTACCTCGCCACGACCCTGCTCTTCGTCGTGGCGAAGCCTTGTTTCGTGTGGGCTCAGTCGGCGAGCGTCCGGGAAGGCGTCAGCACGGCAGACCTGCTGCAGGTGATGTGGCACGGACTCGCGTTGGACCTCGCCACTGCCGGCTACGCCTCTGCCCCACTCTGGCTGCTGCTCGGCATCGCCATCTGGCTGCCTAAAACACACGTGCGCTATATATATAAGGTATATGCCCTCCTCGTTGCCCTCGTCTTTGGCTGCGTCGTGGTGGCTGATGCCTGCCTCTATGGTTTCTGGGGAACGAAACTTGACAGCACGGCGTGGAGCTATCTCGACAGCCCCACCGGTGCGCTGCAAAGCGTGACGGGTTGGTATCTCTGTGGCGTCGTGCTCGCCGTTTCAGTCACAGTTTTTCTTGCCGCGCGTCTGCTGCTCTGGGCTTTGAACCGTCGTTTGAAGCCGGTGCGCCACCGCCTCGCCCTCTCCGGTGTGTGGTTGCTGGTCGGCGGTCTCATTTTCCTCGGCATCCGCGGCGGCGTTGGAAAGAGCACCGCCAACGTCGGCATGGTCTATTTCAGCGACCGTCTCTTCCTCAACCACGCCGCCGTCAATCCTGCCTTCAGCCTGCTCTCCTCGCTGAAGAAAGCCAAGGCGGCGGAGCAGCGAATGGACTTCTTCCCCGCCGACACCTGTGCTGCGCTGTTTGCCGCGTTGGACTATAACACCCGCTCTGAAAACACGGAACGTCTGCTCCACACCACGCGCCCCAACGTCCTCATCGTGCTGATGGAAGGCTGCGGCGGTCAGTTCGTACATGCCGTGGACCCAAAGAGCGACCCGAACGTGACGCCCAATCTGAACCGCCTTGCTCACGAAGGCATCGTTTTCACCGAGTGCTACGCCAACTCCTACCGCACCGATCGCGGTACGGTCTGCACCTTCAGCGGCTACCCCTCCTTTCCCAATCTGAGCGTCATGAAACTCGCTGCCAAAGCGTCCAAACTGCCCTCCATCGCAGGGGCTCTGCGAGAAGCAGGCTACGACACCGAGTTCCTCTACGGCGGTGACATCAACTTCACGAACACCAACGGCTATCTCCTCTCAACCGGCTATCGGCGCACCACCGGCGACACCGGGTTCCCACCCGAAGCACGCCACACCCACGACTGGGGCGTCACCGACGCCATTGCCTTCGATTCGCTCTTCCAACGCATCATCCGACGACCGCAGCAGGAACCCTGGCACATCGGTTTTCTCACACTCGCCAGCCACGAGCCGTGGAAGGTGCCCTACTCCCGCCTGCCCCACGACGAGAAAGCCAATGCCTTCGCCTATCTGGACGACTGCATCGGACGCTTCGTGGAAAAACTGAAAAAAACGGAAGCGTGGAAAAACCTGCTCGTGATTTTCCTGCCCGACCACGGCATCAACTATCCCGAGGGGATTCCCGACAGCGACGAACGACGCTCGCACATTCCCATGATTTGGGTTGGCGGCGCCGTCAGCGCGCCCCGCGTTGTCTCCAAGATTTGCAACCAGACGGATCTGCCCGCCACCCTACTCGGACAGATGGACCTGCCGCACGATGCCTTCCGCTTCTCCCGCGACGTCATGAGTGCCACCTACCGAAACCCGTGTGCCGTGCACACTTGGAACGAGGGGATATATTTCAAGGACTCCACGGGCATCAGCGTTGTGAACCTGCTGACGAAGCCCACGAGCATCATCCGCGAAGCCCCGGCTCCCTCGCCCCGACGCTGTGACGCCGCCAAGGCTTTCCTGCAGACCTGCTACGACGACCTGCGGGGACTCTGACCTTCCAAACGGGAATCCTAATCTTCAAAAAATGGAACAAAAGAATAATCATGCAGATTCGCCACTGCTCGTGACGGGTGCTTCCGGCTTCATTGGCAGTTTCCTCGTGGAACGTGCCTTGGAAGAGGGGCGTGAAGTGTGGGCTGCCGTGCGCCGCACCAGTTCGCGCCGCTATCTCTCCGACCCGCGCATCCGCTTCATCGAACTCGACCTCGGCAACGACGAACGACTGAAGCAGCAACTGACGCAGCACCTGGAAGAACATGCTCCCTTCGGTGCGGTCATCCACGCTGCCGGTGCCACACGGGCTAAGGACGAGGAGGAGTTCTGTCGCATCAACGCCGAGGGAACGCTTCGCCTCGCACTGACGCTCCTGGAGACACAGGCGCTACAACCCAACGGGCGTTTTGTCTTCATCAGTTCGCTCAGCGTTTGCGGCGACATCCACGAACTGGACCGCGAACCGCTCCGACCCACCGACACGCCACTACCCAACACTGCCTACGGACGCTCCAAGCTGAAGGCGGAGCGAATGCTGGCGGAAGTGCCGGGACTGAACTATGTCGTGCTCCGTCCAACCGGCGTCTATGGTCCTCGCGAGAAAGACTACTTCCTCATGGCGAAAAGCATCAAACAACACGTGGACTTCGCCGTGGGCTTCAAGCCGCAGATTCTGACCTTCATCTATGTGCGCGACCTCGTGGAGGCAGCCTTCCTCGCCTTGAACCGCGGCAAGCGCGGCGCCATCTATCATCTCAGCGATGGACGGAACTACACCAGCCGCAGCTTCAGCGACCTGCTGCAATTGGAACTGGGCGTGAAGCGCGTTGTCCACATCGTCGCCCCGCTCTGGGTGCTCCGCATCGTCAGTTTCGCGGCAGACAAAATCGCCAGAGCCGCCAAGAAGACTTCCACGCTCAACCCCGACAAGTGTCGCATCATGAAGCAACGAAACTGGCAGTGCGACATCACCACCGCACGCAAAGAACTGAACTACCATCCCCAATGGCCCTTGACACGCGGAGTGAGGGAAGCCGTGGAATGGTACAAAAAAGAACATTGGTTGTGAAGGGAGGACTGCCCCATCAAACACCTCGTCCCCCCTTTTAGTCAAGTAAACAAAACTTTCCATGACCTCACCCAAAAAGACTAAACCTTTCCATGACCTCACCCAAAAAGACTAAACCCATCTGTCTGGAATGGCTCACGCTCGCCTACACGCTCTTCACCACCCTACTGATTGCGTGCTTCTGGACAGAAATGAAGAACCCGCTCCCCCTGCTTGAAGGGCGAGCCTTCATTGTCGGCGGCATGTGCCTGCTCTATCTCATCTATCGCGCCAAGCCCGGACGCTACACCCTCTTCCTCCGCTATCTCTTCCCACTCACCCTGCTGGGCTATTGGTATCCGGACACCTACGAGTTCTGCCAACTCTTTCCCAACCTTGACCACGTCTTCTCACAGGAGGAACTGACGCTCTTCGGTTGTCAGCCCTCCATCGTCTTCTCACAGTGGATGCCCTCAAAACTGTGGAGCGAACTCTTCCACCTTGGCTACTTCTCCTACTATCCGCTCATTTTCCTCACCATCCTCGAACCGTGGGCGACGAACCGCAAAGCGTTTGAACGCACCGCCTTCATCGTACTGGGGTCCTTCTTCCTCTACTATCTCATCTATCTCTTCCTGCCCGTCGCCGGTCCGCAATACTACTTCCAAGCCGTCGGCTTTGACCGCATCGAAGAGGGAGTGTTCCCGGCGTTGGGGGACTATTTCCGCACGCACTCTGATCTGGCACCTTCGCCCGGACCCGAAGGGTTCTTCCGCGGACTGGTCGAAAGCACGCAGGCTTCGGGCGAACGTCCCACCGCAGCCTTCCCTTCCTCCCACGTCGGGGTGAGCACGGTGCTGATGTTGCTGCTGTGGACGAACCGCCGATGCTTTTTCTTCCTCTCCCTGCCGTTCTACATCCTGCTCTGTGCAGCGACGGTCTATATTCAGGCGCACTATCTCATCGACGTCTTTGGAGGCTGGCTGACTGCCGTCGCCTTCTACTTCCTCTTCCAATGGACCTACAACCGCTTCTTCCGCGCCGATAACCCCTTCACCGGCACGGAACCCGTGGAGGAATGACGCTCGTCGGGACGGGTGGTCGGTTTGACGCTCGTCGGGGCGTGAGCCACGCCCCTTGCCGCTTGGCGCTCCCCGGCGTGCTTGCATCCGCCCTTCTCTCGTTTTCGCCCTCGGCATCCGCCCTTCTCTCTGCTTGAAGCGCGTGCCGCGCTTCAAGCAACAGCGACCCGCCTGCGGCGGAGTCTTCAATGAGGAATCCGCGGAAATCCGTCCAATCCGTTTTATTCGTGGTCTAAAAGCCAACACTAAAGCCAAAGCCACTTGAACCTTCAAAACTCAAAAACATGAATAGAATTCTCTTTTCCTTCTTGCTGGGCGGACTCGCGCTGACCGCAACCGCCCAAAGCGGAGGCATCTCATCTGAAATGCTGAACCGCATCCGTCAGGCGCATCCTGCCAACGTAGCACTCACCAACGCTCTCGCCGGCACAGCCATCAACCAACTCGCACTGAACCCGCGCAACGCCGAGGCGAACGACACCTACTTCTCCCACAAAGTGCCCTCCAAAGGCATCACCGACCAACAGAGTTCAGGACGCTGCTGGCTCTTCACCGGACTCAACGTCATGCGCGCTGCCATGATTGAGAAATATGGGCTCGGCTCCTTCCAGTTCTCACAGAGCTACTGCTTCTTCTACGACCAACTCGAAAAAGCCAACCTATTCCTTCAGGCAACCATTGACCTCGCCTCCAAACCCATGGACGACAAAACCGTCGAGTGGCTCTTCAAAAACCCGCTCTCCGACGGCGGCACCTTCTGCGGCGTGATTGACGTGGTGGGAAAATACGGACTCGTGCCCGATGAAATCATGCCCGAATCCTACAACGCCAACAACACCTCCCGCATGGCATCCATCCTCTCCTTGAAACTCCGCGAATACGGACTCACGCTGCGAGAAGCGGCTGCCAAAGGCGAGAAAAACGCCGCCCTCCAAAAACGCAAAGAAGAGATGCTCGGCACCATCTACCACATCCTCGAAATCTGCCTCGGATGCCCGCCGCAAGAGTTTGACTACACGCTGAAAGACGCAGCCGGAAAGCCCATCAGTACGAAGAAATACACGCCGAAGAGTTTCTATGAAGAATATGTCGGCAAAGACTTGAAGAACTCCTACGTCATGCTGATGAACGACCCGACAAGGCCCTATCACAAAACCTACACCATTGACCTCGACCGCCACTCCTACGACGGCGTGCAGTGGACCTACCTCAACCTGCCCGTTGAAGAAATCAAGCAAATGGCGATTGCAAGCATCAAAGACAGCACGATGATGTACTTCTCCTGCGACGTCGGCAAGATGCTGAACTCCAAAACCGGCGTGCTCTCCCTCAAGAACTATGACTACGAATCTCTCTTCGGCACCAACTTCCCGATGAACAAGGCAGACCGTATCCGCACCTTCGCCTCCGCATCCAGCCACGCCATGACACTCATGGCGGTGGACCTCGACGAAAACGACAAACCGAAGAAATGGATGGTCGAAAACTCCTGGGGAGCATCCAGCGGACACAACGGACACCTCATCATGACCGACGAGTGGTTTGACGAATACATGTTCCGCCTCGTGGTCGATAAGAAATACGTTCCTGCCGCCACGCTCAAACTGATGGAACAGAAACCCACAGTCCTGCCGGCTTGGGACCCGCTCTTCCGCAACGAAGACTAAGCATTCAGTTCTTCCTTTTCACTGCCGCCCGAACATCAAACGCTGTTTTTTATCACTTGACTCAAAAAAAATGTGGCGCGCAGTCTTCCCATCTTGAAAAAGTTCGTAATTTTGCAGCAACAAACTAAGTGAGGGGCTTTTGAAGTTCCTCACTTACTTATTTTCTTTACTACTTTTTTTGAATGATTGAAAAGAAACTTGTTGAAAGTCTGGTGAGCCAATGGCTCGAAGGAAAGAACTATTTCCTGACCGACTTGACCATCAGCGCGGACAACCGCATTGTGGTGGAAATCGACCAAGAGGACGGAGTGTGGATTGACGACTGCGTGGAACTCAGCCGCTTCATTGAAGGACACCTGAACCGAGACGAGGAAGACTTCGAACTGGAAGTGGGAAGCGCAGGCATCGGACAACCCTTCAAAGTGCTGCGACAGTATGAAATCCACTGCGGAGAACCCGTTGAAGTACTCACCAACGAAGGACAGAAGCTGAAGGGCGAACTCAAAGAGGTCTCTCCCGAAAACTTCATCCTCACCATCACCGAAAAAGTGAAACTTGAAGGCGAAAAACGTCCCAAAATGGTGGAACGCGACTTGACACTCGCCTTCAGCGAAGTGAAATGGACAAAACTCCTGATTGACTTCAAATGAGGTTCAAAGGGGTCTTGTCCTTCTTGCGTTTCTTTTGCACACGTGACGAGGCAACGCAAGAAACCCTACCGAAGAAAACAATACAATTAAAATATGGCTAAGAAAAAAACCGAAACGGCAAGCCTGATTGAGACTTTTGCCGAATTTAAGGAGAACAAAAACATTGACTACACCACGCTTGTGGGCGTTCTCGAAGAAAGCTTCCGCAACGTCATTGCAAAAATCTTCGGCTCTGACGAGAACTTTGACGTCATCGTGAACCCCGACAAGGGAGACTGCGAAATCTATCGCAACCGAGTGGTGGTCGCCGACGAAGAACTGACCGACCCGAACAAAGAAATCGCACTCAGCGAAGCACAGAAGATTGACCCTGACTACGAAGAAGGAGAAGAGGTCGCTGAGAAAATCAATTTCACAGACTTCGGACGACGCGCCATCCTCACTCTCCGCCAAACCTTGGCAAGCAAAGTTCTCGAACTCGAACACGATGCGCTCTACAACAAATACAAAGACCGCATCGGAGAACTCATTGCACCCGAGGTCTATCAGACCTGGAAGAGCGAGACGCTGCTCATGGACGAAGAGCGCAACGAACTCTATCTTCCCAAAAACCAACAAATCCCTCGCGACTTCTTCCACAAAGGTGACACCGTGCAGGCGGTCATTGAAAGAGTGGACAACATCAACGGAAAACCGAAAATCATTCTTTCCAGAACCTCTCCCACCTTCTTGCTGAGAATGCTCGAAAGAGACATCCCCGAAATCGCCGAGGGACTCATCAAAGTGAGAGCCGTTGCACGCATCCCGGGAGAAAGAGCCAAAATCGCAGTGGAAAGTTACGACGAACGAATTGACCCCGTCGGAGCATGCGTCGGAATCAAGGGAAGCAGAATCCACAACATCGTGCGAGAACTCAACAACGAAAACATTGACGTCATTCCCTTCACCAGCAACATCCGCCTCTTCATCCAGCGAGCACTCAATCCGGCACAAGTCTCCAGCATCAATCTCAACGAAGAAGAAAAGAAAGCTGAAGTCTATCTGAGACCCGAAGAAGTCAGCCTCGCCATCGGTAAAGGCGGTCTGAACATCAAACTCGCTTCCATGCTGACGGAATACACCATTGACGTCTTCCGCGAACTCAACGAGAACGAAGCCATTGAAGACATCTATCTCGACGAGTTTGCCGACGAAATCGACCAGTGGGTCATTGACGCCATCAAAAACATCGGACTTCAGACTGCAAAAGATGTGCTGAACGCACCGCGCGAAATGCTCATTGAAAAAGCAGACCTGGAAGAAGACACCGTGGACGAAGTTCTGAGAATCCTTCAAGCAGAGTTTGAAGACGAGACAAATGTCCACGAAAACGAAGAAGAACCCGCCGCAGAAACTGAAGCAGCAGAGGCTGACGAAGAACCGGAAGCAACAGAGGCTGACGAAGAACCGGAAGCAACAGAGGCTGACGAAGAGACGGAAGCCTGACACTGAAGAGACGGAGGCGGACAATGCCTCTCCCATTTGCCCGCCTGCCGTCACACACCATATTATATATACTAAACACAAAACAACGTCGCCGGAAATCCGGTCGCACGCTTAAGCGAGAGAAACCACAGCACCACGGCTAAACCGCCCGGACCGACTCCACAAGGGAATGTCACAAACAAGCGGGAAGAGGGGAAGCCACATACCAGCACGCATGAAAATCAGATTAAACAAAGCAATCAAGGAATTTGGTGTAGGATTTTCCACCGTCGCCGATTTTCTGAAAAAGAAAGGTCATCCCATTCAGGACGATGACCTCAACCAGAAGTTGGACGATGAGCAGTATGAACTGCTCAAAGAAGCCTTCGGCGCAGACAAAGATCTCAAAACCAAAGCCGAGGAGATGATGCAGAACCGGCAGAAGGACAAACGACCGGCTGCACCGAAACCCGCAAAACCGGAACCGGAAATGGTGGAGACAACCATTCCCGAGGAGCTGCGTCCGCGACTCGCACCGAAAGGAAAAATTGACCTCGATGCACTCAACGGCAAAAAGGAAGAACCCAAAGAACAGCCGAAAGAACAGCCGAAAGCGGAAGAAGTGAAAACGGAAGAAGTGAAAACGGAAACCCAGGTTCCGGAAACTCCGCAGGCTGAGGCACCGGCTCCGGAAACTCCGGCGGAAGAAACAAAGGCTGAAGCACCCGCTGCTGAGCCCGCTCCGCAGGAGCAACCACAACAGGAAGAGAAGAATGCCCCCAAACCGAAGAAACAACCGCTCACCGTTGAAGAAAGAGCAGCAAAAATCGGCACGGAAACCGACGGCATCTTCCGCCTCAACGCACCTGCCGACATTGACGGTCCGAAAGTGCTTGGCACCATCGACCTCAGTTCCATCAACTCCACCACACGTCCGAAGAAGAAAAGCAAAGAAGAACTCCGCAAACTGCGCGCCAAAGAAAAAGGACCTGCTGCCAACGGCGCACAAGGGGGACAAAAGAAAAAACGTGCCCGCATCAGCAACGAACGCGTGGACGTGAACAATCCCGGAAACATCAATGGTAACTCCGGAGGCAAGAAAGGTGGACAGTCCGGACAACAAAACGGACAAGGCGGAAAGAAACAGAAAGACAACCGCAAGAAGGTGGACATCAAAGCCGAGGTGTCCGAAGAAGACGTAGCAAAGCAGGTAAAAGAAACCCTGGCACGTCTGACCAACAAACAGAAAGGCGGCAAGGGAGCCAAATATCGCAAAGAAAAACGCGAAATGGTGCAAGCCCGTCAGGAGGAAGAACGCCGAGAAGCCAAAGCAGAAAGCAAAATCGTCAAACTGACGGAATTTGTGACTGCCAACGAACTGGCTCAGATGATGGACGTGCCCGTCACCAAAGTCATCTCCACCTGCATGAGCATTGGCATCATGGTCAGCATCAACCAGCGAATGGACGCCGAGACCATCGACCTTGTGGCAGAGGAGTTTGGTTTCAAAACAGAATATGTTTCTGCTGACGTGCAGGAAGCCATCGCCGAAGAAGAGGACAACCCCGAAGACCTCGAGCCTCGCGCCCCCATCGTCACCGTCATGGGACACGTGGACCACGGAAAGACCTCGCTGCTTGACCACATCCGCAAATCCAACGTCATCGCCGGTGAAGCAGGCGGCATCACGCAGCACATCGGTGCCTACAACGTCACACTCGACAACGGACGTCACATCACCTTCCTCGACACTCCGGGTCACGAAGCCTTCACCGCCATGCGTGCTCGCGGTGCTCAAGTGACCGACATTGCCATCATCATCATCGCTGCCGACGATGACATCATGCCGCAGACGAAGGAAGCCATCAGCCACGCCGTTGCCGCCAACGTGCCCATCGTCTTCGCCATCAACAAAGTCGATAAACCCCACGCCAATCCCGACAAAATCAAGGAGGGACTCGCTGCCATGAACTTCCTCGTTGAAGAGTGGGGCGGTAAATATCAGAGCCAAGACATCTCTGCCAAGAAAGGCACAGGAGTGAACGAACTCCTCGAGAAAGTGCTCCTCGAAGCAGACATGCTCGAACTCAAAGCCAACCCCAACCGAAAAGCCACAGGAACCATCATCGAGTCTTCACTCGACAAGGGACGCGGCTACGTGGCGACTTTGCTCGTTTCCAACGGTACGCTCCACCAAGGTGACGTTGTCCTCGCCGGAACAAACTACGGTCGCATCAAGGCGCTCTTCAACGAACGCGGACAGCGCATTCAAGAAGTCGGACCTTCCATGGCTGCCACGCTGCTCGGATTCAACGGAGCACCGCAGGCTGGCGACCAGTTCCACGTGATGGACACCGAACAGGAAGCCCGAGAAATCGCCAACAAGCGTGAACAACTGCAGCGCGAGCAAGACCTCCGAACCCGCGAAGTACTCACGCTTGAGAAGATTGGCAAGCGTCTCAAAATGGGCTCTTACCACGAACTCAACCTCATCGTCAAAGCTGACGTGGACGGTTCCGTTGAAGCTCTCGCAGACTCCTTCATCAAACTCTCCACGGAGAACATTGTCATCAAAGTCATCTACAAAGGCGTCGGACAAATCAGCGAAAACGATGTCACACTCGCTGCAGCCTCAGAAGCCATCATCGTTGGATTCCAAGTGCGCCCCTCACAGCAGGCACGCAAACTGGCTGAACGCGACGGTGTTGAAATTCGCCAATACTCCGTCATCTACGACGCCATCGAGGACGTCAAGGAAGCCATGGAGGGTATGCTTGAACCCGTCATCAAGGAAGAAGTCACTGCCAACATCGAAGTGCGTCAGGTTTACCACATCTCCAAGGTGGGCTATGTAGCCGGCGCCTACGTCATCGACGGAAAGGTGAAACGCTCCGACAAGGCGCGCCTCATCCGCGACGGCATCGTCATCTTCACCGGAGAAATCAACGCCTTGAAGCGTTTCAAGGACGACGTCAAGGAGGTGACCACGAACTTCGAGTGTGGTATCTCCCTCACCAACTGCAACGACATCAAGGAAGGCGACTTAATCGAAACCTTCCAGGAAGTTGAAGTCAAGCAGAAACTCTGAGTCTTTGCTGAGGCGAAAATCAAAACAACTTTTCGCTCTCAGGATTGATTTGACAATCCATCAACCTCAAAATGAAGCGGGCTGTTCAACCACAGTCCGCTTCAAACTTCTTAGGCATGTACTGCAAATTAGGGGAGAGTTCATTTTTGAGTATGGCTGTCCGCTAAACCACAAAAGGGTGAGTCCGAATTTTTATAGAACACCCCTCAACAAAATCCAACAATTTTGAGCGTTTTTTCGGCGATTAGGCATTAACATTTTTAACCTTCGGGAACACTTTCCTCCTCCTAATTTTGCCTACTCGGCGCGTAGTTTTACTTAGGAGCGCACCTAAGTGAAATTAGAAGAAGGGAAATTAAAATTAGAAGAAGGCAAATTTTTCCCAGGTGCGCTCCTAAAATCCCCGATTTTAAAGGGAAAGTGACGAAAAAAGGGGGGAGCCGAGGCTCCTCCCATATCTCTGTACAAATATAA
>NZ_JADYUH010000030.1 GCF_021531665.1 Prevotellamassilia timonensis | reverse complement strand
CCTTCCTCAACTGACAAAAGTTCATCTCTAAGAAATCAAAAATCAACTCAACCTAATTTTTAGAACACCCCTCAACTGACAAAAGTTCATCTCTAAGAAATCAAAAATCAACTCAACCTAATTTATAGAACACCCCTTAAATGAAAGAGCCGTGTGCTTAGGAAAAGAATTGAAGTAGTGACGAAAAAAGTTTTGAAACTCTTGTGTAACTTTGCAGTGCCATTAAGGGCATCATTGATGATCTGGGTGAGCTGGTCAAGTGGCTGAAATTCCATTAGCAAATTGGTTTTTGTGATGGCTTCTAATCCACTAATTCTTAACTACTTGACCAAATTGAAACGCTTGTTTTCGGTCTCTTAGGCTATTATTACCATCTATTTTAAGAATCGTTGTTTATGGTCGTCTGACAGGTGTATAAGTTCCTGTCATAGGTGCTGCATATATGACGTAACATATTATAAATGAATCTATAAAAAGGAAATTAACTAAGTATTGAAACAATATAGACAATGGCATTAGCAATAAACATAGAAGACCTGCTGAACAAGCAGAAGATTGAATCCAATAGAATTGAGTTTAAGAAGGGTTGGAATCCGGCAAGCATATATCATAGCGTATGTGCTTTCGCCAATGATTTCGATGACCTTGGTGGAGGGTATATTTTGGTAGGCGTAGATAGTGATGACGCGGGAATGGCTATTCGGCCTGTGGAAGGTGTACCCATTGAGAAAATTGACGGCATTCTTCAGGAGATGGTGGGTTATAACAATAAATTGTCACCATACTATATGCCCAGGACAAGTGTTGAAGAAGTGGACGGAAAGCAGGTGCTGGTGATATGGTGTCCTGCCGGTATCAATCGTCCTTACTCTGTGCCTGAGAATGTGACGGCAAAGAGTGGCAGCAAAGAGTATTTCTACATTCGTAGTGGTACAAGTAGCGTCATTGCCAAGGGAGAAGTGCTGGATGAACTGCGTGAGTTGGCCAGTCGTGTGCCATTTGACGAGCGCGGCAACGACGATATTCAGTTAGAGGACATTTCGCTGGTACTACTTCGCGACTATCTCGTTAAGGTAGGTAGCAGATTGGCTGACCAAGTGGCAACAACACCTCTACCAAAGATCCTTGACCAAATGGAACTATACACGGGACCAAAAGAGAACCACTTGATTCGCAATGTGGCAGCCATGATGTTTTGCGAAAATCCGAGCAAGTTCTTTCCCTACACTCAGATTGACGTAGTGACATTCCCGAATGGAAAGCTAAAAGATCCGAATAATTTCACGGAAGTGACATTCAAGGGTAGCGTCTCACAAATGATAAAAGAAACAATGGGGTACATCAAGAGCAATGTGCTCAAAGAACATGTACGCAAAGTTTCAGGAAGGCAAGAAGCAGACCGCTTTTGGAACTATCCCTACGACGCAATAGAAGAGGCAGTTGTGAATTCAGTATATCATCGGGATTTCATGCAGCATGAACCTATTGAGATAACTATTGAGCCATCGGGAATATCAATCCTTAACTGTCCAGGTCCCGACCGCAGTATTCCCAAAGAGGATATTAAAAGAGGTGATATGCTTAAGAGCCGTCGCTATCGCAACCGCCGTTTGGGTGACTTCCTGAAAGAACTGGACTTGACAGAAGGCCGCTCAACGGGTGTCCCGACCATTCAGGCCAAACTGGCTGAAAATGGTTCTCCCCGTGCTGTCTTTGAGACGACCGATGATCGCCTGACGTTCTTGGTGACAATTCCTGTTCATGAAGGATGCAACAAAAGTTCGGAGATGGCTCCCGAAAGTTCAGAGAAAGGTTCGGAGAAAAGTTCGGAGAAAACCCAAAATAGTTCGGAGAAAAGTTCGGAGAAAATCCTTAATTTAATCAAGAACAAACCGACAATATCTGCTGCTGAAATAGCCATGGAAATAGATATGTCAGCACGAGGTGTCGAGAAACAAATCCGCAAACTTCGTGAGGCAGGTATCATTAAGCGCATCGGTGCTGATCGTGGTGGCTATTGGGAAATCACAGTTACGAAAAAAGACAAATAAAAGTGATATAGAGATGTTGTTCGGAAAAAGATTAACTTACATCCTCGCTACTTTAACCCAAGTTTGATGCATAAAAAATTGAAGTGCGTGGGAACGGCAAGGTAGCATGATTCGGAACCACACTTTTCGTTTCGCCACTGCCGATTTCGCGGAGTTCAATGTGCTTTGAGCCAAAGTAGAGGGAAGGGGTGAGTCGGAGTGCCCGTGATTCGTGAGTTTCCGTTCTCCGAGCACGCCGACGGAGAATCTGAAGCTGGTTCTGGACACAACGCTGCTGGGCGTGACTCGTGAGAATCAAGCCGAGACAGGTCAGCAGAAGAATGAAACGACGTTTTTTCATGAGAAAAGGAAATGTTGATGAACTCCGCAGGGCAGGGACTTTTTGCGCCGGCAGTTGTTTACTTTTCCGCAAGTCATTGATTGATGTATGGTAGATGCTGCGTGCCGGCAAGTGTTCTACACGACTTCCTTCAGCGACTTCCTTTCGTCCTTCCTCGTCTTTTCTCGTCATTTCTCGTCATTTCTCGTCATTTCTCGTCATTGTGGGCATTACGTCGGACGAAGCCCGCTTTTTTTCGTAACTTCGCCGCGTGAAAATTTTCATAAGTTTCTGAAACACCTTTTCATACCACACGAAAATCATGCAATTCCTAATCAACTTCGTACTCTCCAACCTCAACTACTGGTGGGTTTTTGTATTCATGGCAGTGGAAAGTTCTTTCATTCCTTTCCCCTCGGAGGTGGTGGTTCCGCCTGCCGCGTTTCTCGCCATGACCCCCGACAGTACACTGAACATCCTGCTTGTGGTGTTGGTTGCCACCGCCGGAGCAGACCTCGGCGCACTCATCAACTATTGGCTTGCGCGTTGGCTCGGTCGCCCCTTGGTCTATCGTTTCGCAGACAGTCGTTTCGGTCACATCTGCTTGATTGACCGCGCGAAGGTTGAGCACGCCGAAGCCTATTTCCGCGACCACGGCGCCGCCTCCACCTTCTTCGGTCGTCTCATTCCCGCCGTCCGCCAACTCATCAGTATTCCCGCCGGACTCTCCGGAATGCCGATGGGAAAGTTCCTCCTCTACACAACCCTCGGCGCCGGAATCTGGAACTCCGTTCTGGCATTGCTCGGCTGGTTCATCTTCAAGAGCTTCCCCGTCAGCTCCACCCGTGAAGTAGCCGACTTGGCTGCAAAATACAGTCATGAGATAGGCTACGTCATTCTCGGGCTTGCCGTCTTCGTGGTCGCTTTCCTCATCTACAAAGCCCGCAAATGATGTTCCGACGTTTTTATTCCTTTCTCCTTTTTTTCGCTCCGGTTCTCTCAGTCGCCCTCTTCGCTCAGTCTGCCCCTTTTGAAGAGAAAGGCGTCAGTGAACATCAGTGGACCTGGGGCATCGGTGGTGCGAACGTCCTTGACACCTATCTTTCCCCGTTGGAATATGTGGGTCCCGACTTTGCCGTCACTCACCGCACGGAGCGACTTGCACGCTGGGGAAAGGGAAACGTGACGACCCACGCTTTCTATTCCGCCCACTTCGCCTATCTTCATTCGCCCACTGACGACGCCAAGGAACTTGATTCGGAGCTCACTGCCTCGGGCGGTTGGCTCTACAATTTCCACCCGTCCTCCCACTGGCGCTTCGGGGTGGGCGGTCTGATGGAACTGACGACCGGTTTCACCTATAACACTCGCGGAACAAACAACCCGGCGCAGGGGCGACTCGGCACGTCCCTCCTTGCCTCCGTCCTGGCAGAATATCATTTCAAACTGAAGAAACGTGACGCCCTCGCCCGACTCACACTCGACGCACCCATGTTGGGAGTTCAGTTCTCGCCGGAGTATGGGCAGTCCTACTACGAGATTTTCTCCCTCGGACACACCTCCGGCATCCTCCACTTCACCCACCCCGGTAACGCACCGACCTGCCGCCTCGCTGCCACCGTGCAGTTGCCCCTTGCCGGAGCACGCATCACTCTGGGCTACGCGGGCGACGTCCGACAGTTTGACAGTGCCGGACTGAAACGCCACGCCTGGCGCAACTGTTTTCTCATCGGCTACACCCGCCAACTGAAGTTGCTTCGCAAGTGACACAACGAACCTCCAAGTCGCCCGTCAGATTGTCCCCTATTTTCTTCTAAAACCTCCTCACGTGAAACGCTTCCTCCGACTTCTTCCGCTTCTTCTCTCATTCGTCGCAAGCCTGACACTCGTCTCCTGCGTCACGGAAGACGTGCCCGCCGACACCAGGGCGGGTAACTTCGAGTCCCTTTGGCAAACACTCGATGCTCGCTACTGTTTCTTCCCTCTCAAAGCGGAGGAATATGGTCTTGACTGGAACGAAGTTCGTCAGCGCTATGCGCCGCGCGTCTCGGAGTCCATGACGCAGAAGCAGTTGTTTGAGGTTTTGGGAAACATGATTTGTGAACTCCGCGACGGTCACGTAAATCTCTATGCCGCCCACGACGTCGCCCGCTATGGCGCCTGGTTTGACGACTATCCCATGAACTACAGCGACTCGCTCGAGCGTAAGACCCTGGGAAGGACTGAGGACTACGCCAACGCCTCCGGGTTGAAGTATCGGGTGCTGGACGACGGCATTGGATATGTTCGCTGCGCCACCTTTGAACTTCTCTTTGGCGAGGGGAACCTCAGCGAAATCATGCAGGCGCTCGCGCCCTGCCGCGCTTTGATTGTCGATGTGCGTCAAAACGGCGGCGGTCTGCTGACAGCGGCGCAGCGTCTCGCCTCCCTGTTCGTCAACGAGCCCACGGTCGGCGGCTACATCTGCCACAAGACCGGTGCCGGGCACCAGGACTTCTCGGCACCCGAAGTCATTGAAATCAAACCCTTTGAGGGACTGCGGTGGCAGAAGCCCGTTGCCGTGCTCACCAATCGTCGCACCTTTTCTGCCGCGAACGCCTTTGTGATGTATCTCAAGGGACTTCCGAACGTCACCATCGTCGGCGACCGCACGGGCGGCGGCTCCGGCATGCCCTTCAGTTCCGAACTGCCCAACGGGTGGAGCCTCCGCTTCTCTGCCTGCCCCCTGCTGGACCGCGAAATGAAACACACCGAATCCGGCATCCTGCCCGACGTGAAAACGGACATCACGCCCGAGGACTATGCCCGCGGCACAGACACCATCCTCGAAACGGCACGCCGCCTCCTCGCCGAGAAAGCGAATGGCGAAGCGGGAGAATGAGGGGACAGAGGAAATCTGCGAAACGGGAAACATACACCTTATTATATATAGCAACGCGAAACTTTTTGGCGAAAGGCAGAGAGACGCGCTGTTTGACACACATAGGCAGTTTCCGGCGTTGCGTTTTCGGGATTACCCGTAACATTTCTATCATAATGCTGAAAAATTGGAGGGAGATTTGACGTTTTGTAAAAATATTCTTACATTTGCACCCAACATCAGCGTTTTATACACATGAAAGCTATTCTAATTGTTCGACTTAGCAGCCTGATTAGCCTGCGTACTGAGGGTACGCGGAAGTGAACTGACTGCATGTCGGGCATTGTTTTTTAGCCCACACAAACGTGTGATGCCTGCTTTGTTCCTCACTTCCGTTTCCGGATTTGAGGATTATTTTTTAGCACACCCCTTCAACCAAACAGTCCTCCCATGAGCGAAAGACTTTACATTTTTGACACCACCCTCCGCGACGGCGAACAAGTGCCCGGATGCCAGCTCAACACGATTGAGAAGATTCAAGTCGCCAAGCAGTTGGAAAGCCTCGGCGTCGATGTCATTGAAGCCGGCTTCCCCATCTCCAGCCCCGGCGACTTCAATTCCGTCATCGAAATCTCCAAAGCCGTCACCTGGCCCACCATCTGCGCCCTCACCCGCGCCGTGGAAAAAGACATCGACTGCGCCGCAGAAGCACTTCGCTTCGCCAAGCGCAAACGCATCCACACCGGAATCGGAACCAGCGACAGCCACATCAAATATAAGTTCAACTCCAACCGCGAAGAAATCATTGAACGCGCCGTGGCAGCCGTGAAATATGCCCGCCGCTTCGTCGATGATGTGGAGTTCTACGCCGAAGATGCCGGACGCACGGACAACGAATATCTTGCACGCGTCGTGCAAGCCGTGGTCAATGCAGGCGCGACGGTGGTGAACATCCCCGACACAACGGGCTACTGTCTGCCGCACGAATACGGCGAAAAAATCAAATATCTCGTGGAGCACGTGGACGGAATCGGCGAGCGCGCCATCCTTTCCACTCACTGCCACAACGACCTCGGCATGGCGACCGCCTGCACCCTGGCGGGCGTGCTCAACGGAGCCAGACAGGTTGAAGTCACCATCAACGGAATCGGCGAACGCGCCGGAAACACTTCGGAAGAAGAAATCGCCATGATTCTCAAGTGTCACAACCTCGACATCCAAACCAACATCAACACGCGCAAGATTGCTGCCACAAGCCGTATGGTCAGCTCGCTGATGAACATGCCCGTCCAAGCGAACAAAGCCATCGTCGGACGAAACGCCTTTGCTCACTCCAGCGGTATTCATCAAGACGGCGTGTTGAAAAACACTGAAACCTACGAAATCATCAACCCTAAGGACGTCGGCATCGATGACAACTCCATCATCCTCACCGCACGCTCCGGACACGCCGCACTGAAGCACCGTCTGGAAGTCCTGGGCATCGAAGTCAGCGAAGAGAAACTGAACGACATCTATTCCGCCTTCCTCGCACTCGCCGACAAGAAGAAAGAAGTGACCGACGACGACATCCTCGTGCTCGCCGGAGCAGAGCGCGCCGCCTCCCACCAAATCAAGTTGGACTACCTGCAAGTCACCAGCGGTCTCGGCGTGCGCCCCATCGCAGCCATCTCCCTCGACATCGCCGGCGAAAAGTTCCAAGCCGCCGCCGAAGGAAACGGACCGGTCGATGCAGCCATCCGCGCACTCAAACAAATCATTCGACGCGAGATGACACTGAAGGAATTCACCATCCAAGCCATCAACAAAGGCTCCAACGACGTCGGAAAAGTGCACATGCAGGTTGAACATGAAGGCTCCGTCTATTACGGCTTCGGTGCCAACACCGACATCGTCGCAGCCAGCGTGGAAGCCTATCTCGACGCCATCAACAAGTTCAAAGCCTGAACGCCGAGGCATGCACTATCATAACGACACATTATTATATATATAGCACACAGACTCTAAATCCCCATCTCATGAACACGCTTTTTGACAAAATCTGGGACAAGCACGTGGTGCAACACGTGGAAGACGGTCCCGACCAACTCTATATTGACCGCCTCTATGCTCACGAGGTGACCAGCCCGCAGGCATTCGAGGGAATGCGTCGCCGCGGACTCAAGTGTTTCCGCCCGCAGCAGATTTTCTGCATGCCCGACCACAACACACCGACCCACGACCAAGACAAAACCATCGAAGACCCCGTTTCTCGTAAACAGGTGGACACTCTCGCCAAAAACTGCGAAGACTTCGGACTCACTCACTTCGGAATGATGAACCCGAACAACGGCATCATCCACGTCGTCGGTCCGGAACAAGGACTCTCCCTCCCCGGCATGACCATCGTCTGCGGTGACTCCCACACCTCCACACACGGCGCAATGGGTGCCGTGGCGTTCGGCATCGGCACATCGGAAGTGGAAATGGTCATGGCTTCACAGTGCATCCTCCAAGCCAAGCCCAAATCCATGAGAATCAACGTGGAAGGCAAACTCGGAGAAGGCGTCACCGCCAAAGACATCGCCCTCTATCTCATGAGTCAACTCACCACGAGCGGTGCCACGGGATATTTTGTGGAATATGCCGGCAGCACCATCCGCAACCTCTCCATGGAAGGACGCCTGACACTCTGTAACCTCTCCATCGAAATGGGAGCACGCGGCGGCTTCATCGCACCCGACGAAACGACCTTCGCCTATCTCAAAGGAAAAGACCACGCTCCGAAGGGAGAAGAATGGGACAAGGCGGTCGCAGAGTGGAGCCAACTCAAGAGCGGCGACGATGCCGTGTTCGACAAAGAACTGACCTTCCGAGCCGAGGACATCGAACCGATGATTACCTACGGCACCAACCCCGGCATGGGCATCGGCATCACCCAGCGCATCCCCGCTCCACAAAACGCCTCCGACGAGAAGGCTCTCACCTACATGAAATTCGCTGAGGGCGACGCCATGATTGGAAAACCTGCCGACTACGTTTTCCTCGGCGCCTGCACCAACGGCCGCATCGAAGACTTCCGCGCCTTTGCCTCCATCGCACAGGGACGCCACAAAGCACCCGGCATCACGGCATGGCTCGTCCCCGGCTCCTGGCGCGTTCTGGCACAAATCAAGGAAGAAGGACTGGACAAGGTGCTGGAAGAAGCCGGCTTTGAAATTCGTCAGCCGGGTTGCTCCGCCTGTCTCGCCATGAACGACGACAAGATTCCTGCCGGAAAACTTGCCGTCTCCACCTCTAACCGCAACTTTGAGGGACGTCAGGGACCCGGCTCCCGAACCTGCCTCGCCTCACCGCTCACCGCCGCTGCCACCGCCGTCACCGGCGTCATCACGGACCCCCGCACACTGCTCTGAGACGATTCTTTCTTCCACGTACCCTCCCTCACACATAGCATCCCAAGAAATCATGAAACAAAAATTCGACATCATCGAGAGCACTTGTGTGCCCCTTCCTCTCGAAAACATAGATACCGACCAAATCATCCCTGCCCGCTTCCTCAAAGCCACCGACAAGGAAGGCTTCGGCGACAACCTCTTCCGCGACTGGCGCTTCAACGCCGACGGCTCACCGAAGGATTTTGTCTTGAACGACCCGACCTATTCGGGAGAAGTCCTCGTCGCCGGCAAAAACTTCGGCTGCGGTTCAAGCCGCGAACACGCCGCCTGGGCAATTGCGGGCTATGGCTTCCGCGTCGTCGTGAGTTCCTTCTTCGCCGACATCCACAAACAGAACGAACTGAACAACTTCGTCCTGCCCGTCGTGGTCAGCGAAAAATTCCTCTCCTCGCTCTTTGACAGCATCAAGGCAGACCCCGCGATGAAAGTGCGCATCGACCTGCCCGCACAGACCATCACCAACCTCGCCACGGGGGAAACCGAACAGTTTGACATCAACGGCTACAAAAAATATTGCCTCATGAACGCGCTCGACGACATCGACTTCCTCGTGGAAAGCAAAGACAAGATTGAGGCTTACGAGAAAAAGTGACGACTATGGAAATCATGGACACCACCCTGCGTGACGGGGAACAAACCAACGGCGTCTCTTTCGTGCCCCACGAGAAACTGCAAATTGCAAAAATGCTTTTGCGGGAAGTCTGCGTGGACCGCATCGAAGTCGCTTCAGCACGCGTCAGCGAAGGAGAGCGGCGCGCTGTGACCGACATCTGCGCCTGGGCAGCCCGCCACGATTGCCTTGAACGCGTGGAGGTGTTGGGTTTCGTGGACCATCACGTTTCTCTGGACTGGATTCACTCCTGCGGAGGCAAGGTCATCAACCTCCTCTGCAAAGGCTCGCAGCGTCACTGCATGCTCCAACTCCACAAAACACCGGAGGAGCACATCAAAGACATCTGCGACGAGATTGCCTACGCCGACTCGCTCGGCATCGCCGTCAATGTCTATCTCGAAGACTGGTCCAACGGCATGAAGGACAACCGAGACTATGTTTTCCAACTCGTCGATGCGCTCAGCACCCGCACTTCGGTGCGCCGTTTCATGCTCCCCGACACGCTTGGCGTGCTTGACCCCCTCTCTGCCGTGCGCCACCTTCACCACATGCGGAAGCGCTATCCGAATCTTCACTTCGACTTCCACGCCCACAACGACTACGACCTCGCCATTGCCAACGTCTCCGCAGCCGTTCTCTGTGGTTGCAAAGGCATTCACACTGCCGTCAACGGACTCGGCGAACGCGCCGGCAACGCGCCGCTCGCCAGTGTGCAGGCGATTCTCCACGACCACTTCCACCTGGAAACGCGCATCAAAGAGAGCATGCTCTTCCAAGTGAGCCGACTCGTGGAAAGTTACAGTGGCGTGGCGGTTCCCGCCAACAAACCGATTGTCGGAGAAAGTGTCTTCACACAGGTGGCAGGCGTTCACGCCGATGGCGACAACAAGTCGAACCTCTACTGCAACGCCCTGCTGCCCGAGCGCTTCGGACGCGTCAGAGAATATGCCCTCGGCAAAAACTCGGGCAAAGCGAACATCCTGAAAAACCTCGAGGCGTTCGGACTGGAACTCACACCGGAGCAGACGAAGAAGGTGACAAGCCGCATCATCGAACTCGGTGACAAAAAAGAGATGGTGACGCAGGACGACCTCCCCTACATCGTCTCCGACGTGCTCAAACACGACGCACCGCAAGACCGCGTCCGACTCATCAACTATCTCGTCACCACAGCCCACGGACTCAAACCCACCGCGCAGCTCAAAATTGAGTTCGAAGGAAAGGAATATGAGGCACAAGCCGTCGGCGACGGACAGTATGACGCCTTCATGCGTGGCATCCGAGACATCTTCAAACACCGCCTCGGACGTAAGTTCCCCATGCTCACAGGCTACTACGTCACCATTCCGCCCGGCGGACGCACCGACGCCTTCGTACAAGCCGTCATCACCTGGGAGTGGGAAGGAAAGACCATTCGCACCCGCGGTCTCGATGCCGACCAGACAGACGCCGCCATCAAAGCGACGATGAAAATGCTCAACATGATTTACTGATACATTATAATATACTAAGTAATCCTCAAAAAATAACCTGCATCATCTTTGAAAATCTGATCTCGAAAATCTAATTCAAATCTGACGCAACTTATTATTTTCATATTACTAAAGGAGCGGCTCGCCCATGCCTGACCGCTTCTTTCAAAAAGGAAAAATCATCATGAAACTTCACATTGCAGTGCTCGCCGGCGACGGCATCGGCCCTGAAATCAGCAAAGTCGGCGTGGACGTCATGGAAGCCGTCTGCCGCAAGTTTAACCACGAAGTCACCTTCACCCCCGCCCTCTGCGGTGCCGCCGCCATCGATGCCGTCGGCGACCCTTTCCCCGAAGAAACTTTTGAAATCTGTCGCCAGGCAGACGCCGTGCTCTTCTCTGCCGTCGGCGACCCGAAATATGACAACAACCCCGCCGCCAAGGTTCGTCCGGAACAAGGACTGCTCGCCATGCGCAAGAAACTCGGGCTCTTCGCCAACATCCGTCCCGTGCAGACTTTCGACTGCCTCGTACACAAATCTCCGCTGAAGGAGGAACTCGTGCGCGGCGCAGACTTCGTTTGCATCCGCGAACTCACCGGCGGCATGTATTTCGGCGCAAAGAAGGAAGGCGACGACGAAGCCTTCGACACCTGCGCCTACACTCGCCCCGAGGTGGAACGCATCTTGAAAGTGGCATTTGAATATGCCATGCGTCGCCGCCGCCACCTCACCGTGGTCGATAAAGCCAACGTGCTCGCCTCCTCCCGCCTCTGGAGAAAGGTCGCACAGGAAATGGCGCCGAACTATCCCGAAGTCACGACAGACTACATGTATGTCGATAACGCCGCGATGCGCATGATTCAGGAACCCCGCTTCTTTGACGTCATGGTCACCGAAAACACCTTTGGCGACATCCTCACCGACGAAGGCTCCTGCATCACCGGTTCCATGGGTCTGCTTCCCTCCGCCTCCACCGGCGAGAGCACACCCGTCTTTGAACCCATCCACGGTTCTTGGCCGCAAGCCAAAGGAAAAAACATTGCCAACCCCTTGGCACAGGTGCTTTCCGTCGCCATGCTCTTCGAATATTTCAACCTCATGGATGAAGCCGCACTCGTGCGCCGCATCGTGGACAAGTCCCTCGACGAAAACGTTCGCACACCGGAAATCCAAGTGGAAGGAGGCGGAGTCTATGGCACGAAAGAAGTGGGCGCCTGGCTCGTTGAACAAATCGAAGCGTGCTGAGAGGCATCGTTTCCAAGAGTTAAACCTCGCTGATTCATGGACCAATTCCCCAAATGGATGCTCGCCTTGGCAGGCGTGAACCTCTTGCCACTGCTTGCCTCCCCGTTCTTCCTCTTCGGCAATCTTACGCTTTGCCAGGGACACACGGGAGTGCTCTATCTCTTGTTCTATTTGCTCACGCAGTTGGCGTGGGTTCTGCCCTTGGCGGCATTCTTCGTCAGTCTTGACCTCTATCGCCGCGGCTTTGAAACCGCCGGCGTGGTCATTGCCCTGGCAGGCTGGCTCATCGCCGCCATCGGCGTTTGGCTGCTGCTGTGATATCTTGCAGAGCAAACAATTATTTCGAAAAACATCTCTACTCGCTTCGCGCGTTTTTCTTGCGTTCCCCTTGGCGGTATGCTCAAAAGCACTGCTCAAGTCGCAAGAAAAACGCGCGTGCGTTTTTCACGGTTTCCTTAGGACTTGTCACTTACCCCAAGTTTGATGACATAATATTTTTCACTATCTTTGGGATGTTTGTAGAACTAACTATCTGTATATCAATATCGCTATCCTGCGAAAAATGAATGGTAGTACACAAAAACTTCGCCGGAAGGTGGTATCTTTGCCCCGGTATGCACTTCACGTCTCCACATAGATTCAACTTGAGGTCGCAACGCGATGAAGGGGACTGCCGCATCAAGAAGTCTTTCCGTGGAATCAAAATCAAGAAAAGTTTGTAGTACACAGTGCCGCAAATGAAAATCGCAAAGTGCTGGAAAGCAGGAAAAACGGAGTATGGAATGTCAAACTTGGGCTATGTTTCCTTTTATGGTAGAACTTAACTCGTCTTTATTCACATGTTAAAGAATCCGGATTTTTTTAACTCGTACTTCTTTACGTGTTATCATTTTGGCATATCATTAACATGAACAGATTCTATCACCTCTGCTGGTTCTGTTGCTTTGTACTGGCCAAACTTGATGAAGAGATTCATCAGGCGGGTGTTGATATAATAGTTCTCCTTGCCCATTTTTTCTTTCTTAAGAAGGCCTAGAGCCACAATTCTATCCAGATACTTCGAGGCGGTCTGACGAGATACTTGCATATTGGCTACAACATGGTCAATCTTGGTATAGGGGTGATAGAACAGACCGTTCAGCAATTCATGATTGTATTTGCTGCCAAAGTCTGGACGAATAATATTCTTATATTCAGCCATCAAGCGATGCGATGAAGGGGACTGTCGCATCAAGGAGTCTTTCCGTGGAATCAAAATCAACATAAGTTTGTAGTACACAGTGCCGCAAATAAAATCGCAAAGTGCTGGAAAGCAGGAAAACGGAGAATGAAATGTCAACTTGGTTACCGCGCGACGGGCGGAAAGTGACAAGTCGGTGAAAAAAAGTGACTTAAATCCCGAGATGTAGCAACGTTAATATTTTCAGACTTGCTTGGGAAAGTAATAATAAATCCATAGTTTTGCAACGAAGAGTATGCTCCCGTCGTCAGCATCTGTTTGCACGCCTTTAGGGGTTGTGCTAAAAATTAGGCTGAGTTGATTCTTGATTCCTTAGAGATGTCATTTTCTAAGTGGAAGAAGGAGCATAGCGGGCTATGTGACGACGGAACCAACCAAAGAGCGCACTGAGAATCCGGTCCAAACGTAAACACATTCTTTTGAACACTCCTTGTTCCATAACTTATAGAGCAACCCCCATCTAATGACCAAAACATCACGTTATGAAACGCCTATTACCCATCGCTTTATTTCTTCTATTCACGCTTGTTTGCGCACAAGCACAGACCTCGGACGAGGTGTTCAATCAAGCACAGCAGGCTTATCTGAATCAAGACTACGAAAAGGCTTTTAAACTCTACAAGCAGTCCGCCGATGCCGGTAATCCCGAGGCGATGCACAACGTGGCGGTCATGCTCATTCAACCCGTGGGATGCGTGCAAAACGTGAAGATGGCGATTGATTATTATGTCAAGGCTTCTCAAGCGGGTTACAACCCCTCAACCTACAATCTCGGGCACATGAACTACATGGGCAACCTCAACGGGAAGGTGAACAAACCCGTGGCAGCCAAGTTCTTTCAGATGGCGGCAGACAACGGGCACCCCGAGTCGGCACACTATCTGGGTTTGATGTATGAAGCCGGGGACGGAGTGCCACAAGACAACACGAAGGCAATACACTACATGCGCATCGCTGCCACCAAAGGAAACATTCCCCTTTCAAAAGCGCTTCTGGGATTCATGCTCACCGATTTCACGAGGAGCGAAGAGGAAGTTCGAGAAGGCGTGGATTTTCTCTTGCAGGCACGAACTCGGATGACGTCGCCGGAGATAGATTTTGCCATAGCCATCGAATATGACCATGGCGGTCACATGCCCCTTGACGTTTTGAAAGCCATACAATATTATAAACGAGCCGCCGATGACGGCAATGTCTATGCCATGCGCCGCTATGCGCTGCTGCACCTCAGCGAAACCGCCCCGCAGTGCAATCCTGTCCTCGGTGTGCGTTACCTGAAACGGGCAATGGACAAAGGAGACCTACCGGCAAAGGCTGTTTATGCCTACCTCTTGGACGTCGGAAAGTTCATGCCGAAGAACAAGGCTTTGGCACTCAAAAACTATCAAGAAACCTACGATGCCGGGGGCAAAAGCATGACTTGGTATAATCTCATGCTCCTGCTTTGCGACCAGACAGTGCCGGGACATAATCCCCAAAAAGCCGTTGAAATCGTGAAAGAAATGGCGGCAACCGATGAGAGAGCCAACGAAATCTATAACTCCACCCTCAACGAAGTGAAGTTGAGTATGCCGGATTTCAAAGACTACATCGAGGATATGAAGATTCCCCTTTCAGTCAGACAAAACAGACCCAAAATCAAACAAAACACCTTATGAAGAATTTACTTGCAACCCTCGTGCTCTTCTTGGCTGCATTCGCCTTTCATTCCGCGAAAGCCCAAGAAACATCCTCCGAAGCGAAAGCCCTCATCAACAAAGGTAGCGCACTCGAAAAAGCCGGCGACATCGCCGGAGCAGAACAATGTTATGTCCAAGCCGCCGAAATGGGCGCACACAGCGCATGGATTCTCGCCGGAAACCTCTACGCTCCCGCCGTCTCTGCCAAGCCTAACGCCAAGAAAGCCATTGAATATCTCGAAAAAGGAGTCTTGCACGACCAGCGTGCTGCTGTGCTGCTCGGACTGACCTATTACCTCGGCGACGACCACACGCAACCGAACTATCTAAAAGCACTCACCTATCTGAAAAAAGCCTCCGAGATAGGCGTGGCTTCTGCCAATGGCATCGTCGGCAACATCTATGCCATGGGAGGGTATGGAGTGGCTCCTGACCCCGACCAAGCGTTGTTGTGGCTGATGCCGGCTGCAGAGAATGGAGATGCCAATGCCATGTACAACTGCGGATTGATTCTCATCAATGGGACGCAGTCGCTTGACCCGGACCCTCAGGAGGGTTTGAACTATGTGAAAAAAGCCGCAGCAAAAGGACTCAAAGCGGCACAGAAATGGTTGACGGACAAAGGACAAAAATGGTGATTGGGATGGGCTTCCGACACCGCTTTTCACTGCTTCTCGCCCCCAAAACAGTTCTGAAAGGCACAAAAAACGAGCGAAATGACGAAAGAAAACAAAAAAAAGCGCGGGTTTTGCTTTCTGCAAATGACATTTCTGTAAATTTGTGCTGAAAAACTCCGTATCTTTGCGCTGAGAATCACTTAATCATCCAGATACCATGACCTTAATTAAATCCATTTCCGGTTTCCGCGGCACCATCGGCGGTCGCACAGGCGACACGCTCAACCCCGTGGACATTGCCAAGTCCGTTTCTGCTTATGCCTCTCTTCGTGAGAAAGTCATCAACCGCACCTTCCGCCGCAAGATTGTGGTGGGTCGCGATGCTCGCATCAGCGGTGAAATGGTCAGCCACGTGGTCTGCGGCACACTCATGAGCATGGGCTTCGACGTGGTGAACATCGGCCTTGCTTCCACTCCGACCACCGAGCTCGCCGTCACCATGGAACGCGCCTGCGGCGGCATCATCATCACTGCCAGCCACAACCCGCGCCAGTGGAACGCCCTCAAATTCCTCAACGAAAAAGGTGAATTCCTCCCGCCCGTAGAGGCTTCTGAAGTGGTGCGCCTCGCCAACAGCTGCGACTTTGAATTTGCAGACGTGGACAGCCTCGGATGCTACACCAAGAACTTCAGCTACGACCAGCGTCACATCGAACTCGTCAAAGACCTCGAACTCGTGGACATCGACGCCATCCGTCGTGCTCACTTCACCGTCGCCATCGACACCGTGAACTCCGTCGGCGGCATCATCCTGCCGAAACTCCTCGGACAACTGGGTGTCACTCAGGTCACCGGTCTCAACGTGGAACCCACCGGAGACTTCGCCCACAACCCCGAACCGCTCAAAGAACACCTCTCCGAAATCCGTAACCTCCTGCGCAAGGGACGTCACGACCTCGGCATCGTGGTCGATCCCGATGTGGACCGCCTCGCCCTCGTTTGCGAAGATGGCTCCATGTTCGGTGAAGAAAACACCCTCGTGGCTTGCGCCGACTACGTGCTCCAGCACACCCCCGGTCCCACGGTGTCCAACCTCTCTTCCACCCGCGGTCTGCGTGACGTCACCGAGAAATATGGTTGCAACTACACTGCTGCAGCCGTCGGCGAAGTGAACGTGGTGACCAAGATGAAAGAAACAGGTGCCGTCATCGGTGGCGAAGGAAACGGTGGTGTCATCTATCCCGCCGCTCACTCCGGTCGCGACGCACTCGTGGGCATCGCCCTCATCCTCACTCATCTGGCTAAGACCGGAATGCGTGCTTCCGAGCTCCGCGATTCTCTCCCGAAATATTTCATCGCCAAGAACCGCATCGACCTCGATCCCACCACCGACATCTTCTCCATCCTGCAGAAGGTCAAGGAACTCTATAAGAACGAAACCGTCACTGACATCGACGGCGTCAAGATTGACTTTGCTGACAAGTGGGTGCACCTCCGCAAGAGTAACACCGAACCCATCATCCGCGTCTATTCCGAAGCTCACACCATGGAAGAAGCTGACGCACTCGGCAAACAAATCATGGACATCGTCTATAACATGACGCAAAAGTAAAATTCCAACACGGAAAAACAACGGAACACTCATTCCGACCCAAAGAGCGGGAGTCATCCCGCTCTTTTCAGTTTTCCTTCCTCCGTCTCGTTTTTCACGCCTCCAAAACTTCACGAAATGAGAAACACTCCCCTCTCCACTGCCGGAAAATCTCTGCTTCTCGCTCCGGCGCTGCTCCCCGCGCTCGTGGCTGCTCAAGAACGCTACAACATCGTCTATATCATGACCGATGACCACACCGCGCAAATGATGAGCTGCTACGACAAAACCCACGTCAGCACGCCCAACCTTGACCGCATCGCTGCCGACGGAGTCAAGTTCGTCAACTCCTACGTCGCCAACTCCCTCTCCGGACCTTCCCGAGCCTGCATGCTCACCGGCAAGCACTCCCACAAAAACGGATTCACCCACAACGAGCACGGCATCTTCGACGGCTCGCAGCAAACCATGCCCAAACTCCTCCAGAAAGCGGGCTATCAGACTGCCATCGTCGGAAAATGGCACCTCGTCAGCCTTCCCACCGGTTTTGACTACTGGAACATCGTGCCGGAACAGGGAGACTACTACAATCCCGACTTCATCACCATGGCGAACGACACGGTGCGAGAAAGCGGCTACATCACCAACATCATCACCGACAAAGCCATCGACTGGCTTGACCACAAGCGCGACAAGAACCGCCCCTTCGCACTCTTCATCCACCACAAGGCGTGCCATCGCTGCTGGCTGCCGGAGTTGAAATATCTGAACGAATATGAGGACAAAACCTTCACCAAGCCCTCCACCTTCAACGATGACTATGCCGGACGCGCTGCCGCTCAAGCTCAGGAGATGCGCATCGCTTCCAACCACGACATGGACCTGGTCTATGACACCAAGATGTATCGCCCGGGCATGAAGACCCGCCTCACCGAGAACTATCTTCGCATGATTAGTCGCCTCGACAGCGCAGACCTCCAGACCTACGATGACTTCTACGACCCCATGTCCCGCGACTTCTATCGCAAAAACCTCACGGGTGAAGCTTTGACGGACTATAAATATCAGCGCTACATGCGTGACTACGCCAAGGTGCTCAAGTCGCTCGACGACAACGTCGGACGCACGCTGGACCACCTCCGCGAAGCCGGACTGCTGGAGAACACCCTCGTGGTCTATACCTCCGACCAAGGCTTCTACATGGGTGAACATGGCTGGTTTGACAAACGATTCATCTACGAGGAATCCCTCTCCACCCCCCTCGTCATGCGTCTGCCGGAAGGACTCAAAGCACGCGGCGAGATTAGCGAAATGGTACAAAACATCGACTACGCACCGACCTTCCTCGACCTCGCCGGAGCAGAGATTCCCGCCGACATTCAGGGACGCTCCGTGCTCCCGCTCCTGAAGGGCAAGCACCCCAAGGACTGGCGCAAGGCTGTTTACTATCACTTCTATGAGTTCCCCGCCGAACATGCGGTCAAGCGCCACTATGGCATCCGCACCGCCGACGGTTGGAAACTCGTCCACTTCTACCGCGACATCGACTCCTGGGAACTCTTCAACCTCAACGAAGACCCGAACGAACTCCACAACCTCTACGGACAAGCCGGCACTGAGAAAATCACCCGCCGACTCATGAAGGAACTCGTTGAACTCCAAAAGGAATATGACGACCAAACCGCACTCAGCCTCAACGGCGCTGCCGCCGAAGGCATCAAGTGACGGAAGAAAATTCACAAATGAAACATGCTCGCCCTCCGGTGAAAGTTCAAAATGAACGCCGGATGGCGAGTTTCTTTGTTTGGATGGCTTGGTGGTGTCGTGCGGTGCTGATGCACCGCACACAGGGGTCTTTTTGGGAGTCAAAGAGACGAAAAGTCAAAGAGACAAAGAGTCAAAGAGACGAAGAGACGAAGAGACAAAGAGACGAAGAGACAAAGAGACGGAGAGACGGGGAGTCAAAGAGACGAAGAGATGAAGAGTCGGCGCGGAGGTTGTTTGAACAGGGTTTGTTCAATGGTTGTTCAATGGTTGTTCAATGGTTGGTGTTGTTTTTCCTGGAAGGCGTGGCAAATTTTCGCCACGGCGTGGCAAAAAAATCCGGATGCCTTGTGCGGAGGAGCGACAGGGGTCGGTTTTACACTCGTTTGAGCTGATTTTTTCCTGCATTTTCAAGCAGGTGTCATCAGCTTGGCGAAGAAAAGAGTAGATGTGGCGTAGAAAGATGTCAGTGGCACCAGAATGTTCCGGCGTTTTTGAAAAATTCACTAACTTCGCAGCGCAAAAGAATTCTTTATCCACTCATGACCACTTCTGACAAGAAAACAAAGAAAGGCGGAAAGGCGCTGAATCGTCCGGCGGGGAAAGCACGTAATTCCCAACAAACGGACAACCGCCCTGCCCAAGCCAAAACAACCACGAGCAAATGGAAATTCTCTCCCACCACGGCAAGACGCATTGCCTACGGTGTGGGATTTGCCGCGCTTGTCTTTTTCCTCGGTGCAGTCTATGGCGACGTGCTCTATCGCGCTGAACAGGAAAGTTATGTTTCCACCTCGCCCGACACCATGCACTATGTCTTGAGCGAATCTTGGGGCTCTTGGCGCATCCTCGGTCGCTGGGCGTTGTTGCCTGCCCGCTGGCCGTGGCTGATGGCGCTGCTGCTGGCAGCACTCTTCACCCTCCAGGCATGGCTGACGGACCGCATGCTCGGACTCAAAGCTTCCCTCTCCGGAGTGGGATTTATCGTGCCAGCCGCCTTTATGCTCTGGATGTTGTGGCGAGGCACGAATCTCTACTACAAAAACGAACCGGGATTCATCACCCTCATCCCACTGCTCATCACGGCAGTCCTCTTGCTCCTTGCCGCCACGGCGTGGGTCGTTCGCCGCGTGAACGCAGCGCCAAAAATCGAAGAGAAACCCACGCTGCCTTTCGGTGCGCTGCTCGCCCCCGCTTTGGTAGCTGCCCTGACAATGGGAGCGTGGAAAATGAACGAGAACGTGATTCTCACCGCCCGCCTCCAGAATCTGATGTGGGAGCACGACTGGGAAACCATGGTTGAGGAGGCACGCGCCGCCCAACGTCCCTCCCGAGCCGTTGCCGCCTACCACGCCATCGGACTGCTTCAGCAAGGCAAATTGCTCGACGAAGTGTTCGACATTGCCTACGACTATCCCAAACTCAAACTTGACTCCATCGACGGTAACGAAGAATACGGCATCTTCAACGCCGACTGCAACTTCTACGCCGGCTTGCTGAACCCTGCCTATCGCGAGGCGATGGACCGCGTCGTCATGAACGGACCGCGCATCGTCTATTTCAAACGCATGGCGGAATGCGCGCTGCTGAACGGCGAGACAAAACTCTGTGAGAAATATGTGAAACTTCTTGAAGATGTGCCCTTTGAATCAGACTTCACGGAGCGAATGCGAGAACTGATGCGACAGCGGGAGAAAATCCAAGAAGATGAAACCTATCAACGCGTCATCTCCATGCTGCCCCGCGACACGGCGTTCGAACAGAACTTCCGCTCACCGGCTTTCCTGGGCTATAACCTCGGACTGAACTCCGGCAGCGACGCCACCCTGCTGACCAGCGCAGCTGCCTGCCTCTATTCCAAAGATTTGAAGAGCGCACTGCCCCGCCTGCAAATCATGGCATCGAAAGGAATGTCACTCCCGTCTTGCCTTCAGCAGGTCATCGCCATCCTCAAATTGACGCACCCCGAACTGGCTGCCGAACTACCGCCCGTGAATAGTTTCGTGGAGAACGAACTGAAGGCGTTCCTGAGCGATGCGAAACCCTACGTCAAAGACCGACTCGCCCTGCGACGCGAACTGAAGGAACGCTGGCTCGGCACGTATTTCTACTATTATTACTGCGAGAACAACGACCCGGACCAAGTCATCAAACGCGACAACACGGAGAAGGCGGGAGTGAACTGACGCTGACAGCACAAGACGTTCCTCTGCCCACGACCCTTATTCTATAGAACAGAAACAAACGAACAGACCAGATTCCCATGTTCACCATCTTTCGCACCCTACTCCTTGCCTGCATCGTTCTCCTGGCGACATCTTGCAGCAAGCAAAATTCACAACTTCCCGAACAAGCCACTCCGCTCAAAGAGGTGGCTGACATCTATCCCGACTATCGCGACATCGTCGCTCCGCCCAACATCGCCCCGCTTGATTTCATGGTGAAAAACGAGGCTGACGAAGCCATGGCACACCTCGTCGGCGGTGGCAAAGAACTGATTGCCGAAGCCGACGAAAACGGTACGTTCCGCCTCGACTCCCTGGCGTGGCGCGACCTGCTCACCGCAGCCCGTGGCGCACAGGTGGAGGTGACGCTCTACGTGAAACGCAAGGGAGACTGGCACACGCTGACACCCTTCCACATCACCGTGGCACAAGAACCCATCGACCGCTATCTCTCCTATCGCCTCATCGAGCCGTCCTACGAACTCTATCGCCAGCTCGGACTCTATCAGCGTGACTTGGAAGGCTTCGGCGTGACGACCATCTACGAAAACAACCGAGAGTATTCACAGGATGACAACCACTGTATCAACTGTCACAACTATCAGAACTACTCCACCGAGCGGATGCTCTTCCACGTCCGCGCCAAGCACGGCGGCACGGTTGTCGTCGAGAACGGAAAACCGAGAAAACTGAACATGAAAAGCGACTCCATCCTTTCTTCTACCGTCTATCCGACCTGGCATCCCGACCGCAACTGGGTGGTGTTCTCCTCCAACCAAACGGGGCAGGTGTTCCACATGAAAGACCCGCAGAAGATTGAAGTGGTGGACTATGGTTCCGACCTCGTCTTCTATGACGCCGACCGCAACGAACTGCGCAACATCCTCAAGACCGAAGCCGACCTCGAGACCTTCCCCTGCTGGGCGCCCGATGGTCGCCGCGTCTTCTACTGCTCTGCCCACGTCCCCGAATTTGTCGGAAAAACCGCGGAGCAACGTCAGGATATCATCGGCAAGATCCACAACAAGGTGCGCTACAATCTCATGAGCCTCCCCTTCGACCCTGCCACCGGTAAGTTCGGTGCGCCCGTGGTGGAGATGGACTGCGCCGCAGAAGGCAAGAGCTGCGCCGTGCCGCGCATCAGTCCCGACGGACGCTACTGTCTCTTCACCCTCGCCGACTTTGGACAGTTCCACATTTGGCACACGAGCAGTGACCTCTATGTCAAAGACCTTGTCACCGGCACCATCACTGCCCTTGCCGAGACGAACAGCCCGAACGTAGATTCCTATCACACTTGGAGCAGCAACGGTCGTTGGATTGTCTTCTCTTCCCGTCGCGATGACGGCTCCTACACTCGCCCCTACATCGCCTATTTTGACAAGGACGGGCGCGGTCACAAGGCATTCCTCCTGCCACAGGAAGACCCCGAGCAGAACCTCCGCTTGACGAAGAGCTACAATGTACCGGAACTCACCCGCGACGCCGTGCGCACCACTGCCAAGCAGTTGAAGGAGTGCATCTATCGCGACGAAGACACGCAGAAAGTGAAGTATGTGAAATAGTTCGGTGCGCTCCCGTGTCCGCTTTTGCGAGCCGACGCAGCGCTTCGGATTTTGCAACGCTTGAACTCCCCCCAATTAATCGACAAAGAGGGACTGGCTTCCAATCGGAAATCAGTCCCTCTTTGCGTAGTGAATTTGTATTTTTCGGGAAATAAGTTGGTGCGCTTTCGGTTCTTTCTTCCGCGCTCACCCCTTGACATAGGTTTCCAACATTTCGAAGCGCGGGGTGAGGGGGTGGATGCGGATGTGTTGCGTGGTGGCGGGGAAGAGGATGGTTTCGCCTTCACGGAGACGCTCGATGCCTTCATCGTAGGTCAGTTCCGCTTCTCCTTTATACGCCACAAAAATGACGAAAGAGTCAATGAGCGAATAGTCTGCCTCAAAGTCCGCCGTCAAACGATAGAGGCGGGAGGTGAACTTTGCGCAATCCACAAGATCCACGGCGGTGTCATCGGCGGCAGTGTAGTTCACACGGCTGTAGGGGTCGGCGAGGTAGTTCAGTGCCTCACGTGCTTGTTCAACGTGCAGTTCTCGTTTGTTGCCCTGCGCGTCGGTACGGTCAAAGTCATAGACGCGGAAGGTGTCGTCGCTGGACTGCTGAATCTCAATCAAGAAGTTCCCCGCACCGATGCTGTGGATGCAACCCGCAGGAATGAAGAAGCAGTCGCCGGGGTGCGACTCATGGCGAGCGAGGTGGTTGGTCAGCGTGCCGTCTTTCAAACTCTGGACATAACTCCGCGCCGAGAAGTTCGTGCGGAAGCCGGCGTAGAGGCTGGCACCGGGAACGGGGTTCACGAGATACCACATCTCCGTCTTGCCGAAGGGGTGTCCCATGCGTCGTGCGATGGTTTCGTCGGGATGCACTTGGATGCTGAGGTCTCCGGCGGAATCAATGAACTTGACGAGGAGGGGGAAGTTTGTGCCGTAGTGTGTGAAGTTGCGTTTGCCGAGGAGTTCTTCTTTGAACTGCTCAATCAGTTCCGGGAGGATTTTCCCCTTCAGAGGTCCTTCCGCGACGGGAGTTTCCGCACCCGGCACGGCAGATATTTCCCAACTTTCGCCGATCTGTTTCGGTCCTTCGGTGATGCCCTTGAGTTCAAGGATGTGTTCGCCGCCCCAGATGGTGGGTTTGATGAGGGGGTTGAAACGGAGTGCCTTCATGGGTAAACGCTCAGTGGTTGTGTGTGGAATATGTGTGTGTTTCTTCTTATTTAGTCAGGTTCGTGGTGTCGATGTGTCCGACGCCCTGCACCTCCACGGAGCGTGATGTCGCTTTTCCGGAGAGGATGATGTTTCCGGCACCGTTGATGGAGGCTTCCAATTGTTGCGTGTCAATGCCTTGCAAATCCATGTTTCCCGCGCCTTCGACTTCCACGTCGATGCTTGGTGCTTTCAATTCACGGGAGGTGACGGCACCGATGCCACAGACATTGATGAGCATGGGCACGGAGGAGTTCACTTTTCCCATTCTCAGACACTTACCACCGCTAAGACTGAAGACGCTGACCGAGGGAGCAAAAACCTTCACCACGACCACGGCTTCGTTCGGCAGGGTGTGGCGGCGGTTGATGCCAATCTCAAGCCTGCCGTTTCTGACGACGCTCTCCACGTATTGAAGGGACTGAGGCGGCGCCATGATTTCGATGCGACTTTCGTCGGCGGTCTGCGTGTAGGTCACGTCGGCGAAGCAGTCCACGAAGACGGCGTGGAAAGGCATGAGGTGTTTGGTCGTTTTGGTGTAGCCGGTGGTGTCGCTCTCTTGTTCAGCCAATTGCTTCACCAACTCTTTGATGTCGGTGTGACGACAGGAGGAGAGGAAGAACAAGGAAAGAAGTGACAGAAGGAAAAGGCGAAGTTTCATGGGGCAAGGGGGGGGCAAAGGTGGAAAAGTCAGGGAGGAAGAAACGAAAAATCAGAGTTTCAGGCGTTCAAGGATTCTTTCGCCGTTGGCGGACTCGGTTTCTCCTTGGTTCATATAGAGCAGCAGGGCATTCTGTGCGGCACGGCGCACACGGTAGGCACTGTCTTGCAGTCCGCTTTCTGTTTGGTCGAGGAACTCTTGTGCGTCGCGGTCTGTGAAGCGGAATCCTTTTTTTAGCAGGTGTCCCACCGTGAGGAAACCGCACAGTTGTCGGAGTTCCACGTTGGACGCCATCCATTCAAACACTTTGAACGAGGCGTCTCTCAGGCGACTGAGGAGAAACATGGAGGTGCATTCCGCCTCCTCCGTCTCCTTCATGCTGTCAATCCACAATTCCGCATCGTTTGCGGAGAACTCCTCCGGCGGCATGAGCATCCCCGCCAGGAGGCGGCACTCGCGAATGGATTCCGTCCAGAGCGCGGTGGCGAGCGAGAAGGTGTGGGGAAGTTCCTCTGCCATCTCTCTCAGTCTCGGCAGTTCGACGCCAAAGTTCACTTTGTAGGTCTGTCCTTTGCTGCGCATGCTGGCACTGACAGGACCATTCATCATGCCGCGCAGCGAGCGTTTCACGTGTCTCACCCAGTCTTCCACCGGGCTTTCTTTATCGGGTCGATTCATTGTGCTTTGAACTTTCAAAAACAAGTGGGAGACGTCAAAACATCTCCGTTGGGAATGACAAAGGTAGGGAAAGAAATGAGAAGAAACGAACTTTGCGAGGCGGAAAGTGATTTTACGGCTATAAACTGCCGAGTCAGACACGAAAAACGGAAAGAAAAGGTGATTCCGCGTGTTTTTCGTATCTTTGACCGCCGAAAACGTGGAGACAAAGACGCAAGGAACTTTGTTCGCGGATGTTTCCACCGCCTTTTGGTTTCTCAGATATAGATATGAGTCAGAATTCCTTCCGTAAGTTATGCTCTGCGTTTCGTCGCTACGGCGCGGCGGGATTTATGGTTTGTGGCGCAGTGTCCGTCCTGCAACGTTTCGGATGGAACGTGAAGGCGATGTGGATGTGCGACCGGCAACTTGGCGAGTCAGACCGTTCCACGTTTGAGGCTGCCCACTGCCGCCTTGCTGACGAAGGATGGAGTCTGCGACCGCTGCGCTATGCCGACTTCCGCCGCCTGCGCCCCCTGCATCCGGACTTGCTCGACAGCCATCTGATGTTGCAGTTGGCAGAGGCAGAACTTCATCAAGGGAACGAGTTTGTCGGAGTCTTTGACGGCGAGGAACTGTTGGGCTTCGGCGGCATGAGTTTCATCCACTTTGCAATCTCTGCTGAGCCGCTTCCTCCCGGTGCGGTCTATCTTTGGGACGATTTTGTGTGTCCCGCCCACCGCGGTCGCAAGATTCACAACCTGCTCATCACCCTTCGCTGCGAAATTGCGGCAGAGCGCGGACGCAATCGTGCGCTGGCTCTGGTTCACACCTTCAACAAGGCTTCGCGCAAGAACTTTGAGGAGGAAGGCTTCCGCCGCTTCGCCCTCTGGCTCCGTCTGGAGCGCAAATTTCAATGCGTGGCTGCCTGGCAATGGCGACGCCCCTTCCGCAAGCATCGAATCGTCAAGTTGCAATAGGGGCAAAGAGGGCAAAGAAGTCAAAGAGTTGCAAACCTTCTTCAACCGTCCCGACCTTCAAACAGCGCAAACCTCTCAGCCCTTTTAGCCCCCACCTTGCCGGAGCAAAGCGACTCCGCGCAAACCCTTTTGACAATTTTATACCTAATAATAATATGAAGAAAAGAATCTCCACCATGATGATGACCGCTTCTCTTTGTCTGGGAGCGCTCGCCGCTCCGGCAAACGAATCGCAAGACGACTTCCGCTACACCGACGAGAAGTTCGCTGACATTCAAATGCTGCGCTACTGCGTCAAAGGCTTTGACCAACTGACGCTGCGCCAAAAGACCTTCGTCTATTATCTCCAAGAAGCCTCCCTTGCCGGACGCGACATTCTGTTCGACCAAAACGGACGCTACAATCTCCGCATCCGCAAGATGCTCGAAACGGTCTATACGACCTACAAGGGAGACCGCAACTCCGCCTTCTTCGCCGGAGTCACCGAATACCTCAAACGCGTGTGGTTCTCTTCCGGCATTCACCACCACTACGGCTGCGAGAAATTCCAGCCAACCTTCACTGCCGAGCAGCTCCGCGAGGCGCTGCAGCAGGTGGACGCCTCGCAACTCCCCCTCGCCGAAGGACAAACGCTGCAGAGTTTCTGCGACGAACTCTTCCCCGTCATTTTTGACCCAGCCGTCATGGCGATGCGCGTCAATCAGCGCGACGGCGACGACCTCGTGCTGACCTCCGCTTCGAACTACTATGCCCCCGGCATCACCCAAAAAGAAGCCGAGCAGTTCTATCTTTCCCGCAAAGCACCTGCCGACCCGACTCCCATCATGATGGGAATGAACAGCCGTCTGGAACGGAACGAGTTCGGAAGACTGACCGAAAGGGTTTGGAGAGTGGGAGGCATGTATTCGCCCGCCTTGGAACGCATCGTCGATAATCTCCTCAAAGCACGCGACTATGCCGATTCCCCCGAGCAGCAGCGCGTCATCGATTTGCTCGTTGAGGTCTATCGCACCGGAGACCTTCGCACGTTTGACGACTACACGATTCACTGGCTGCGCGACACGCAGAGCCTGGTCGATTTCACCTGCTACTTCACCGAAAGCTACGGTGACCCGCTCGGCATGAAGGCGTCTTGGGAAGCCATCGTGAACTTCAAAGACATCGAAGCCACCAAACGCACCGAAAAACTCAGCAGTAACGCGCAGTGGTTCGAAGACCACTCACCCGTGGATTCCAAGTTCAAAAAAGAAAAAGTGAAGGGCGTCAGCGCGAAAGTCATCACAGCTGCCATCCTCGCCGGAGACCTCTATCCCTCCACTGCCATCGGCATCAACCTCCCCAACTCCGACTGGGTTCGCAGAGACTTTGGCTCCAAGAGCGTCACCATCGGAAACCTCACCGAAGCCTACAGCAAAGCAGCACGCGGCACCGGATTTGACAAAGAGTTTGTCATCGACGAACCGACGCGCAAACTCATGGAACAGTTCGGAGACCTCTGCGACGACCTCCACACCGACCTCCACGAATGTCTCGGACACGGCAGCGGGAAACTCCTCCCCGGAACCGACCCCGACACACTGAAAGCCTACGGTTCCACCATCGAGGAAGCACGCGCCGACCTCTTCGGACTCTACTATCTTGCCGACCCGAAGCTCGTGGAGCTCGGACTCACACCAAACGCTGAAGCCTACAAGAGTCAATACTATTCCTACATGCTGAACGGCTTGCTCACGCAGCTTGTGCGCATCAAACCCGGACAGCAGATTGAGGAAGCACACATGCGCAACCGCGCTCTCATCGCCCGCTGGGTCTATGAGCAAGGCAAAAAGGACAAAGTCGTGGAACTCGTCAAACGCAAGAACAAAACCTACGTCAAAGTGAACGACTATGCAGCCCTGCGCACGCTCTTCGGTAAACTCCTCGCCGAGATTCAACGCATCAAGAGCGAAGGTGACTATGAAGCCGCACGCTCACTGGTTGAAACCTATGCCGTCAAAGTGGACCCCGTGCTCCACAAGGAACTTCTCGAACGCTATGCCCGACTCAACGTGGCGCCCTACAAAGGCTTCATCAACCCCGTCTATCAAGCCGTGAAAAACGACAAGGGCGAAATCATCGACGTCAAATTGGACTACACCGAAGCCTACGACGCTCAGATGCTCCGCTACAGTCGCGACTACGCCACTCTCCCCTGGGTGAACGAATGATGAACAGACAACACACTTAAGGGGTGTTCTATAAATTAGGTTGAGTTGATTTTTGATTTCTTAGAGATGAACTTTTGTCAGTTGAGGAAGGAGCATAGCGGGCTATGTGACTGACGAAACTTACAAAAGGGCGCGCTAAGAAACGAAAAGCAACCAAAACGTAAGCACTTTCTTTTGAATGTTCCTTATCCCGTAATTTATAGAACACCCCTTAATGGTTTGACTCCGTGGATGCTTGCGCAGGAAAAGCCCTTCTACAGTATTCCAACGCTGTCGGTGACAGTCCGGTGACAGTTCGGTGACAGTGTCACGGAGGCGTCACGGAGGTGTTTAGACATAAGTTCAAAAGACATTTATCGGACAGCAATGACCCCAAAAGGGCTGATACTTCGCGAGAAGTGTCAGCCCTAATTTATTTTCTTTGCAAAAGTCTTACCAGACAGCAATAGGAGCGATAAAAAACCATAATACTTTGAAGGAAACCCTTGTAGTTTTTTAGGAAAGCAAGTATATTTGCATATATTTTGTAATCAAAATCGGAATAATTACGAATATGGCAACGAAAATACAGCGATTGTTAGAATCCAACCCCAATATGAAAGTGGCGTTTGGCAGTTGGCTTTCCCTACAAGGATTGGATGAGAAAAGCCAGTACGCTTATACGAAGAGCGGGTGGCTTCAACGTCTGTCCAAAGGTGTTTATAAGGTGCGAGGCACAACACCTACATTGTTCCAGACCATCGCAGCCTACAACAACCAGTTGGGCAAGCAATGTGTCATAGGTGCCTATACCGCCCTTGAATTGCGTGGCTATTCCCACTATCTTTCTATGGGCAAGCCCAAAGCATATCTCTATGTCAATAGCAGCAACCGACTTCCCCAGTGGATGATGAATGAAGAATGGGATATGACCATAAAGGCTGTCACCACTTCCTTCTTAGGTGATGACCTGAAAGGAGTGGAGACGATGGTGATTGGCACCGACACCTTGCTCGTTTCCTCCCCAGAGCGTGCCATCCTCGAATGTCTCAATCTCTCTGATGCCTCTTCCAACCTACTTGACATCTATTACGTCATGGAAAGCCTTACAACCCTCCGCCCGAGACTGTTGCAGTACCTCCTTGAAGGCTGCACCTCACAGAAGGTGAAGCGTTTGTTCCTGTACATGGCAGAGAAAGCCAATCATCCATGGTACAAGTCTTTGAAGACTGACAACATAGAACTGGGCAGTTACCGTCAGATGATTGTGCCCAAAGGAAAGTATATAAGAAAATATAACATGACCATCCCCACAGAACTTGCAGAATATGAATAAAAAGAATATCAACACCCAGGTATATTCCCAGAAGGTGGAACTGCTGCTCCGCCTTATCCCTATAGTGGTGGAAGAAGGCGTGTTTGCCATTCACGGAGGAACCGCCATTAACCTGTTTATGAAGGACCTGCCCAGATATTCCGTTGATATAGACCTCACCTATATCCCCTTGTCAGACAGACGGCAAAGTATTGATGACATCAACCTTCATCTCCAATCTATCAGCGAGAAGGCGAGGAAAGCCTTCAAGGGAATGCATATCGTGCCCAATTACAGCACATGCAAGTTGCTGTGTGAATACCGTGGCAAGCAAGTAAAGGTAGAGGTGAACCAGACGAAGCGAGGCATCGTTGGTGGTGATGTCCTGACTGTGCCTTTAAGTGATAGGGCGCAGGACGAGTTCGGACTATATTGCGAAGCTCGGATTGTCCCCATCACCCAGTTGTATGGCGGCAAGATAGCTGCAGCCCTGTCCCGCCAGCATCCCCGTGACCTCTTTGATGTCAAGTATATGGATGTCCCTCTGTCCGAGTGCCGTGAAGGTCTTATCTTCTGCCTTCTTGGCAGTGACCGACCTATCCATGAGAGTTTTTCTCCACGCTTTGTCGATCAGAGAGAGGCGATGATCAATCAGTTTGAAGGCATGACCGATATCCCCTTCCCATATGAGGAGTTTGAGGAGACGAGGAAAACCCTCGTTGAAGATGTTTGCCATCTGATGACAGAATCCGACAAGCGTTTCCTGCTCAGTTTCGAATCCGGCAATCCCGACTGGAAAGGCTATGAGTTCGAATATTTCAAAGACTATCCATCCGTGAAATGGAAGTTGCTTAACTTAAAGAAGCTGGCTAAGCAGAACCCCCAGAAACTCGAAGAGGAAGTCAAGCAACTCCAAGACGCATTCCTTATATAACCCTTTATGAGGCTGTGTCGTTATCAAGATTTACGGCGCAGCCTCTTACTTTTTAGGGGGGTCTAAAAATTAGGTTGAGTTGATTTTTGATTTCTTAGAGATGAACTTTTGTCAGTTGAGGAAGGAGCATAGCGGGCTATGTGACTGACGAAACTTACAAAAGGGCGCGCTAAGAAGCGAAAAGCAACCAAAACGTAAGCACTTTCTTTTGAATGTTCCTTATCCCGTAATTTATAGAACACCCCTTTAGCCACTGAGGGTGGGCATTTTCTCAGGCGACCGATTTCTGAATTTTTCCAAAATATTCGATTCTCAAGCGATAAAATCCGCGATATAAGCCAAAACAGGCAAAGAATCGGGTGTATTTCCCCCGTTATTCGTTTGTTTCGCTATCTTTTTGAGCACAATTTCTTTCTTCTTAGCGCACCCTTTTTGAAACATTAATGTTCATGAATTTGATTCATTAAAAAGCCATTAATTTTTTGGAACACGGAACGCGCGAAATGTTCAGAAATTAATGAGACATTTAATGAGACAATTAGTAGGCATTAATGGAGAAACATTTCTTGCCAGGAGCGCACCTAGGAAAAACTAGGAGCGCACCTAGGAAAAACTAGGAGCGCACCTAAGAAAAACTAGGAGCG
>NZ_JADYUH010000002.1 GCF_021531665.1 Prevotellamassilia timonensis | reverse complement strand
AAAGTGTTCCCGAAAGTTAAAAATGTTAATGTCGAATCGCTGAAAAATGGCTCAAAATTGTTGGATTTTTGGAGCGCGGAGCCTACCCCAACCCCTCCCTAAAGGGAAGGGCTTTTCTAACTTCAACATGAGGGTTTGTGCAACGTTCTATGAAGAGATCAATTTATAGTTCTGAGAAGAGTTCAATGTATAGTTCTGTGCAGGGTTTGTGTAGGGTTTAAAGCACAAACCCTACATTTCGCAACACGCTAAATATCAGCATCGTTACGAGCAAAATGTAGGGTTTTGTGTAGAGTTGTATAGTTTTTTTGTTTCCCTTTTATTTACGTATAGTGCAGGGCAAACATGAATATACATTTATTGCTGTCCGCCTACACTTTTTGAAATTTCAAAACAGTCTTGACGGACAGCAATAAAAATCAAAGTTGAATGACCATTCCTTCCGAAGCGAGTTCCGTGTGAGGGAAAACTTCTGACGCTTCGTTCAGCAAGAGCGTTTCGTCTTCATAGCGTGAGGAGTAATGTCCGATGACGAGTCTGCCCACTGCTGCGTTCTTGGCGAGGGTGGCAGCCTGCTCAGCAGTGCTGTGACAGGTCTGGGCGGCGCGCGGTCCATCCGCCTTGCTGAAAGTGGCTTCGTGATAGAGCACGTCCACGCCACTGAGGAGCGGCGCGTTCAAAGGGCAGAAGGACGTGTCGGAACAGTAGGCATAACTTCTACCCCTCTCCGCCGGATAGGTCAGTCTTTCGTGCGGATAGAACTCTCCCTCTTCCGTGGTCCATCCTTCGCCTTGTTTGATGCGATTGATTTCATAGACAGGAATGTGGAGGAAGTCTATCATGTCGCGTCGGATGTGAGGAAGCGGTGCTTTCTCTCGAAAGAGGAAGCCGCAAGAAGCCATGCGGTGTGAAAGCGGGATGGTGTGGACTTCCACCGAGCGATCTTCAAAAATCAGGTGCAAAGCGTTGTCTTTCGGTAGCGTGTGGAACTCGACGGAGAAGGGAACGGAATGACAGAAGAAGTCAATCCAGGGTTTCATCAGTTCCTCGAAAGGGGCGTGAGCGTAGATGTGCAGTGGTTGGGTTCTGCCCAGGAGCGAAAGCGTGGAAATCAGTGGCACCAATCCCAAAACGTGGTCGCCGTGCAGATGAGACAGAAAGATGTGAGAAAGTTTGCTGAACTTCAAATGATTCCTTCTCATCGAAAGTTGCGTGCCTTCTCCACAATCAATCATGAAAAGTTTCTCGCGCAGGTTAATCACCTGTGCGCTGGGATTGTGGCGCAGCGTTGGAAGCGCGCTTCCACAACCAAGAATGTGGACTTCAAACTTTTCCATAAGGCAAAAATAGGGGAAATATGGAAGAATTGACTAATTTTGCTTTACGTTTTTACAGAATCCTTGCAAAGAAGGCGGCAAAGGACGAAAAACGGGGCTTTGTTTCCCTTTCTTTCACCACAAAAATCCTTCCTGCTTCTTTTGCGAATTTGAAATATCTTAGACATATATGAACACTCGTGAAGAACAAATGAAGGCTTTCGGTCGTTTGCTGGACGTGCTGGACGAACTACGCGTCAAGTGTCCCTGGGACCGGAAGCAAACCAACGAAAGCCTGCGTCCCAACACCATTGAAGAAGTCTATGAACTCTGCGACGCTCTCATCCAACAGAACGACCACGAAATTTGCAAAGAACTGGGCGACGTTTTGCTGCACATTTGTTTCTATGCCAAAATCGGCTCCGAGAAGGAAGCGTTTGACATTGCGGACGTTTGTAATCGCCTCTGCGAGAAACTGATTTTCCGTCATCCCCATGTTTTCCCGCCTTCCAACGGCGAGAAATCAGAGGTGACCACTTCCGCACAAGTCAGTGACCAATGGGAGCAACTCAAACAAAAAGAAAAGGACGGAAACAAAACCGTGCTTTCCGGCGTGCCGGCTGCCCTGCCCTCACTCATCAAAGCCTATCGCATTCAGGACAAAGCGCGCCATGTGGGTTTTGACTGGGAAGAGCGCAGTCAGGTTTGGGAAAAGGTGAAAGAAGAAATCAGCGAGTTTGAAGCAGAGGTCGAACACATGGACGCAGACAAGGCGGAGGCAGAATTTGGAGACGTCATGTTCAGCCTCATCAACGCTGCCCGCCTCTATCACATCAATCCCGACAACGCCCTTGAAAGAACCAACCGAAAGTTCATCAACCGCTTCAACTACCTGGAAAGCAAAACTTTGAAGAAAGGCAGACAACTCACGGACATGACCCTGGCAGAGATGGATGCCATTTGGGAGGAAGCGAAAACCAAAGAGAAGTGACCATGGCGAGTTACGTTTTCTTTCGTCCACCCCACGCACGCTTCATCACTCGGCTGAAACAAAATCTGACGCCGCGCACCTTTGAAGTTCCCTCTCAGTTGCCCTTGACAGGAGGCTATGTCATTTGCCCTTTTCAACCCTCTCGCGAGACCCCGCTGGTTTGGTTGGAACCGGACGAAATCAACCGAATCGAAGTGAAAGAGGCGAACGCGCTCTCCTCGTTTTTCCTGCCCGAAGACAGTGAGGAGGAGAAACGAGCCTACGAGCACGCCTTTCACCTCGTCAGCCAAAGTCTGCAATCAGGCGAGACACGGAAAATCGTGCTGGCTCGTCGCCACGAATTCTGTTTTGCGCCGAAGAAGGCGCATTCCCCGCTGCATCTCTTTGTGAAAGCCTGCCAAGAAAATCCTTCCGTCTTTGTCGCACTGTGGGACACGCCGCAAACAGGCACGTGGCTCGTGGCTTCGCCGGAGCCTTTGCTGGAAAAGGTGAATGAACAGTGGCATTCCGTGGCGTTGGCTGGGACGCGAACCAACCAAGGGACAGACCTCACCTCTTGGGACCACAAGAACCTGGATGAACAAGCCGTGGTTTCTGACTTCATCCGCTCCTGCCTCTCACAAACGGCGGAGAAAATTGAAACATCTCCTGTGCACAGCCAAGGCTACCGCCACTTGCAACACCTCGCCACGGACTTCCGCTTTTCTCTTCCTTCTCCCGAATCTGTGACCCGGACGCTGTCGCTCCTTCACCCGACACCGGCGGTTTGCGGACTGCCGCGTGACAACGCCTTAGCCACCATCCGTCTTGCCGAGCCGGATGCAAGGAGTTTCTATGCCGGCTTCAGCGGTCCGCTTTTTCTTCACGGTGAAACGAGGCTTTATGTCTCACTGCGTTGCATGGAACTCATCGGCGACAGAGCGTCTCTCTATGCCGGCGGCGGCATCATGCCGGAAAGCACCGTTGAAACGGAATGGGAAGAGACCCGACGCAAGATGGCAACCATGCGAAGCCTTTTTTCAAAACCTTGACTCACACATAAGGGGTGTTCTAAGTAATATGAAAATAATAAGTTGCGTCAGATTTGAATGACATTTTCGAGGGCAGATTTTCACCCGAAGAAGGAGCATAGCCGTAGCTATGTGACTGATGAGGGAGGAAATATGGAACGAAAAGATTTTCAAAGATGATGCAGGTTATTTTTTAAGGATTACTAAAAATTAGGTTGAAAACGTAAGCACTTTCTTTTGAACGTTCCTTATCCCGTAATTTATAGAACACCCCATAATCCTGACTCCCTTGCCCTACTCAAACACTCCACAAGTCAATCAGTTGACCTCCTTGCTCCTCACCCGGGGTTCATGCGACGTGGTCGTTTGCCCCGGCTCGCGCAACGGCATCATTGTTCACAACCTCCACCTTTTGGCAGAGAACCATCCACAGCGTGTGCGACTCCATCCCGTGACCGATGAGCGCAGCGCGGGATTCGTGGCGTTGGGACTGGCACTTGCCAATGGCGACGCAGCCCTCACTGCGGTTTGCGTCACCTCGGGCTCTGCCGTGCTGGCTTGTCTGCCGGCTGTGGCGGAGGCTTATTTCCGCCACATTCCTCTGCTGGTCATTTCTGCAGACCGCCCGGTGTGGCAAATCGGACAAACCGACGGGCAAACGCTGGTGCAGAACGGAGCGTTCCACTCCTACTGTCCGACGCAGCAGCTGCTGTGTCTGCCCGCCGGAACGCCCTACGATGAAAAGACGCGCCTTCAGAACAACCGCGCCATCAACGAGGCGTTCTGTCAACTGAGCCAACACGGGGGAGGTCCGGCTCACCTCAACGTGCCCATTGACGAGCCGCTTTTTCAGTTCACCGTGGACGAATTGCCACGAGAAAGAACGTTCCGTCGTCTGAGAACCTATTCTTCCATTCCTCTTCCTCACGAACTGTTGGACGCCATTCGTCAAGCACGGCTTCCCGCATTGTGCATGGGGCAATATGAGCAGGGAGATTTGACGGCTGAGGTGGACACGCTGGAGCGCGAGCACCGCTTGCTCGTCCTTCCCGAGATTCTCTCCGGGGCTCGCCCGAGTTTCCGAATGAACGTCTTTGACGGTTTGGGAACTGACGAGAAGGAACTGATTCCCGATTTGGTCATTCAGGTGGGCGGGAACTTCGTGCACAAGCGTTTCAAGAGATTGCTGCGTGAGACGGATTGCCGTGTGATTCGCATCGGTTTGGAACCCGAAAACACCGACACGTTCTGCCACCTTGACACCTTCATTGAATCTCCTGCCCTTCCGGTGCTCTCACAGCTCAACCGCCTGTTGCCCGCTCAAAACCCGAAGGTGCTGAGCGCGTCACGGGAGCTGGACAAACGCCAAAGTGCACTTGCCCAATCAGACGCGGAAAGAACTCCCTTAGAGCGCGTGCTTCTTTCCCTGCGCGATGCCCTTTCTTCACGAACCGATTTCACGCTTCATCTGGCAAACAGTTCTGCCGTCCGTGCTGCCTCGCGAGTTTTTGAAGCCGGCAGTTTCCCCATCTTTTGCAACCGCGGCGTGAACGGAATTGAGGGCAGCCTTTCGACAGCCGTGGGCTGCGCCATGAAAGGCGACGGACTTCACGTGGTGGTCATCGGCGATTTGAGTTTCTTCTACGATGCCAACGCTCTTTGGAACACGCATCTCCCATCGAACCTTCGCATTCTCCTCTTCAACGATGCCGGCGGCAGCATCTTCAACGGACTCCCCGGACTGGCTGACTCCCCTGCCCGCGATGCCTTTGTGGCTGCTCGCAGCAAAGGTTTCTCCGCCCGTGGAATCGCCCAAAGTTTCGGCGTGAGCCACCAGGAGTTGTTGCCCCCGAACTGCAAGGAATCCGTGTTCAAACAGTGGCTGGCGGAAAGCCCCGTCGCCCGTCTGCTGGAAGTCAAGGCTTACGCCGAGACATAGGAAACCACACCTTATTATATATATACCAGCCGCTGACCTCTCCGAAACCATACCTCTTTATTTATAGACAATCATTCAAAAACCATCCTTATTTCTCATGAGAACTTGGACAAAAATAAAAGACTACGAAGAAATCTGCTTTGACCTTTACAACGGCATTGCACGCATCACCATCAATCGCCCGCGCTTTCGCAACGCCTTCACTCCGCTCACCGTCTCTGAAATGTCCGATGCCTTCCGCTACTGCGCGACTCACCGCGAGGTGGGCGTGGTTTTGCTGACCGGCGCCGGGGACAAGGCGTTTTGCGCCGGAGGCGACATGCACGTCAAAGGTCGCGGCGGCTACGTGGACGACGCCGGCGTGCCCAAACTGAACGTTTTGGAAGTGCAGAAACAAATACGAACGCTGCCGAAGCCGGTCATTGCCATGGTGAACGGCTACGCCATCGGTGGCGGTCACGTGCTTCACCTTGTCTGCGACCTGACCATCGCTTCCGAGAATGCCATCTTCGGTCAGACGGGACCGAAAGTGGGTTCCTTTGATGCTGGTTTCGGCGCGTCCTATCTGGCTCGCATCGTGGGGCAGAAAAAAGCGCGCGAGATTTGGTTCCTCTGTCGGCAGTATGATGCAGCGGAGGCGGAGCGCATGGGAATGGTGAACAAAGTCGTGCCCTTTGACCGTCTGGAAGACGAGGCGGTGGAATGGGCAGAAAGAATGATGGAACTCTCTCCCCTCGCCCTCCGAATGATTAAAGCGGGTCTCAACGCGGAACTGGACGGACAGGCTGGCATTCAGCAACTTGCAGGCGACGCAACGATGCTCTACTACATGTTGGACGAAGCCCAAGAAGGTGGCCGCGCTTTCTTGGAGAAACGTAAGCCGAAATTCTCACGCAATTTCTGATGACTCTTTTCCCACGCCATGGACGCTCCCTTCACCGTTCTCCCCACCCTGCCGCCGTTCCGCCTCCGCGTCGTGCCCACCACGCTGACTTTCAAAAAGCCGGCAGGCACCTCCCGAGGGGTCTATCTCACCCGACGGCTCTGGCGCGTGGTTCTTTCCTCCGCCTCCCCCACCCTCCACTTCACGGGGTTGGGCGAGTGTGCTCCGCTCCACGACCTCAGTGCGGACTATGATGAAACCTACGAACAGCGCCTTCGCTCCGTCTGCCAAGACCTGGAACGAAGCGGACAGTCCGCAGACTTGTCCGCACTTCGTGATTGCCCTTCCATGAAGATGGGATTGGAGACAGCGTTTTTCTCCGCGGCAGCCTCACTGCGCGGAGACCATCTGCACCTTTTCCCGTCCACTTTCACCTCCGGAGAGAACAGCATTCCCATCAACGGACTTGTTTGGATGGGGTCGCAGGAAGAGATGCTGCAAAGAATGGAAGAAAAGCTGGAACAAGGATTTCACTGTGTGAAGCTGAAAATCGGGGCATTGGATTTTGACAGTGAACTCTCACTCATTCGCACGCTGCGAGCACGCTTCAGCGCCTCGGACGTGGAATTGAGGCTGGACGCCAACGGGGGCTTCTCCGTGACGGAGGCTTTGCAGCGTTTGCACCAACTTGAACCGTTTCGGATTCACAGCATCGAACAGCCCATTCGTCAAGGGCAATGGAAAGCCTTGGCGGAACTCTGCCAAAAAACTCCGATTCCCATCGCGCTTGACGAAGAACTCATCGGAGTTCATCTGCCGGAAGAGAAAAAAGCCCTGCTTGACACCGTGCGCCCTCAGTTTCTCGTCCTCAAGCCGACGCTACACGGCGGCTTCACCGGCGCGGAAGAGTGGATTTCGCTGGCACGCGAGAGAGAGGTGGGCTATTGGGTGACCAGCGCCTTGGAGTCCAACATCGGGCTCAACGCGATTGCCCAGTGGACTGCAGCGCTTCACGAACATTTCCATCCTGACCACCCCGCCCTTTCCTTTCCCCAGGGACTGGGCACGGGCAGTCTTTTCGTCACCAACTTCAGCGGCGCACCGCTTTCTTTGGAGGGAGAGCGCATGTGGTGCGGAACTCCTGACCAAAGAGAATTCAACCGCGAAGCAGCCCACTTCCGCCACACGTTTTTGAATGCAGAACCCTCCTTGAGCGTGCAGACTTCGGGAAGCACCGGACAGCCGCAACGCCTCAGCGTCGAAAAAAAACGGATGGTTCGCAGCGCGGAGGCTACGCTTCGTTTCCTCCGAATTCCGAACGGTTCGACCGCCCTGCTCTGCCTGCCGCTGAAATTCATTGCGGGACAAATGATGGTGGTTCGTTCGCTCGTGGGTTCGCTTTCGCTTCGTGCGGTTTGCCCCTCGTCTCGTCCGCTTGCGACACTCCACGACGCTCCCTTCTTCGCAGCCATGACACCGATGCAAGTCTTTGAGAGTCTTCGCTCGCCCCATGACCGCCGCCTGCTTCGTCGCATTCGCCGTCTTCTCATCGGCGGCGGTTCCATTTCGCCCACTTTGGAGGAGGAACTGCGCGACTTCCCTAATGAGGTGTGGAGCAGCTACGGCATGACGGAGACTCTTTCGCACATCGCCCTCCGCCGTCTCAACGGTCCACAGGCTTTGGAGACCTATCGTCCTCTCCCCGGCGTTCGTCTCTCTCTTTCTTCGGAAGGAACGCTGATCATCGACGCCCCGGGCATCACCGACGGCGCGCTCACGACCAACGACTTGGCGGAAATATCGGGCGACGGAAGTTTTCGCATCCTCGGTCGCCGCGACAACGTCATTTGTTCGGGCGGGCTGAAACTTCGCATCGAGGAACTGGAAACCCGACTCGCTTCTCTGCCGGTTCGTTTTTTCATCACCTCCCTTCCCGACGAACGTCTCGGCGAAGCGGTGACATTGCTCTTTGAGCCGCGCGAGGGCATGGAAACAGCCACTTTGGACACGCTTTGTCGCCATCTGCTGCCCCCTCACGCCGTCCCGCGCCGCTTTGTCGCCGTCCCGCGTCTTCCTTTCACCGACACCGGAAAACCGGCGCGCGCCGAGGCAAAACGGCTGGCTCTGAAACTCAGTCCCAAAGCCGATTCTTGAACTTCACGCTTAGATATCCATGACTCCCATTGAACTTCTCTCTCCCGCACGCACTGCTGACATCGGCATCGAAGCCGTGCGCCACGGTGTCGACGCCGTCTATATCGGCGGACCGGGCTTCGGGGCACGCGCCGCAGCCGGCAACAGCGTGGCTGACATTGAACGTCTCTGTCGCTTCGCCCACCCCTTCGGCGCGAAGGTCTATGTCACCCTCAACACAATTCTCTTCGACGACGAGTTGAAGCGTGCCGAGGCGCTGGTCAAGGATATTTATGAAGCAGGCGCCGATGCGCTCATCGTGCAGGACTTCGCCTATCTGACCATGTCGCTTCCCCCAATTGCGCTTCATGCCTCCACGCAAACCGACATCACCACGCCGGAGAAGGCGGCTTTGTTGGAGGCTGCCGGTTTCACCCGTCTGGTGGTGGCGAGAGAACTTTCGTTGAAGGAGATTGGCGAGATTTCGAAAACGGTGAGCGTGCCGCTCGAAGCGTTTGTTCATGGCGCTTTGTGTGTCAGCTACAGCGGTCGCTGCTATGCCTCTCAGCATTGTTTCCAACGCTCGGCGAACCGCGGCTGTTGTGCCCAGTTTTGTCGGCTGGCTTTTGATTTGACCGATGGAAACGGGCGGTTGTTGGCGCAAAACAAACATCTGCTTTCGCTGCGCGACATGAATCGTTCCAACTCGCTGGAGGAGATGATGGATGCAGGCGTCACCTCTTTCAAGATTGAGGGACGCTTGAAGGACGTGAACTATGTGAAAAACGTGACGGCTTTCTATCGGCAACGCATCGACGAGATTCTCTCACGTCGTTCACAAGACTTCTGCCGCGCCTCGGCGGGCAGGGTGACCTGCGACTTCACACCGGACGTAGCGCGAAGTTTCAACCGTGGCTTCACAGACTATTTTCTCCACGGCAGCCCTCACCGCTCCATCGCGAGTTTCCACACGCCGAAAGCCATCGGTCCTGCGGTGGCAAAGGTCAAAAACGTGGCTGCACGCAGCCTCACAGTGTCGCCCCTGCCCAATACGCCGCCTTTGCAAGCGGGCGACGGGCTATGCTTCCTGGCTCCCGACGGCACTTTCCGAGGTTTTCGTCTGAACCGCGTGGAAAACGGAACGACGTTGTTTCCGGCGTCGATGCCTTCCCTGCAACCCGGGACGATGCTCCACAGAAGTCTTGACCACGCCATGGAACTGACGCTTGCCCGCCCGACGGCGGAGCGTCGTTTGGCACTGGACATGACGTTGCAAGCCACGAGCGACGGCTTCTCGCTCAGCCTCGCGGACGAATTGGGCAGAAGCGTGACGTGCTCCTTCACTCACTCGCACCAGGAAGCGCGCACCTCGCAGTCGGAAGCCGTGCGACGAACGCTCTCCCGTCTGGGCGACACGATTTACGAAGCTCGCACCATCCGTCTCCTTCCGGACGGCACGCATTTCATTCCCGCCTCTGTCCTGACCTCGTGGCGCCGCGAGGCGATTCGCAGCCTTGAGGAAGCAACGGCACGAAGTCATCGGGCAGAACCCGCAGGTTCACCCAACCACGAACTTCTGAAACAGCGAATGCCAGCCGCTCTCCCCTTCTCCGCCAACATTTCCAACGCCTTCTCCCGCGAGTTTCACCTCGCCCACGGTGCCTCATCGGTGGAACCGGCTTTGGAACTGCAACGACCGGAGAAGGACCCATTGGTGCTGATGACCTGCCGCCACTGCATTCGTCGCGAGTTGGGGCTCTGTCTGCTTCGCGACGGTGAAAAGGCACGCGAAGCGAAAGAACCGCTCAGCCTTTCTCTTCCCGATGGTCGCCGCTTTCCGCTTCGTTTCCTTTGCAAAAGTTGTGAAATGCAGGTGCTGGCGCCACAATGAGTCTCAAATTCAGACTCAAGATAAAGGCGAAACGGCGACAAATCCCTAATTTTGCCTCATCTTCTCACCTCCCCATCCGACTCCCTCGCCCATGAAGTTTCGCACGCCCCTCCTTAGTCTTTTTCTTCTCCTGCTTCCGATTTGGTGGCTGTCGAGTTGCTACTATTCCACGCCGCGCCCTTCGGACCGATGGTCACCCACGGCGGAGGGACAGGTGGATTCGTTGGACTTCTATGCCCGCCACCACTACTGGATTGGCTTCAATTTTGAACTGACGGATTCTTTGTCCATTTCACTCCTTCCGCCGCAGCAAGGGAGGGAAGACTATGTGATGCTCCCGACCGACTCCATCGTCTTGAAAGCCGGTCAAAAAGTGGTGGTCGCTCAGGTGATGTTTGACAACAGCCACGAGAACAGCGATTCGGTTTGGGTCAAGATTGCACGTGACCAACTTGCGCAAGGCTGGGTCAGCGAAGAAATGCTCGTGAGCCACGCCGTGCCCGACGACCCCATTTCCCAATTCATTCACAATTTTTCCGACAGCCGCACGCTTTTTGTGCTGACCGCCGCAGGGCTCTGTATCCTTTTCATATTGATTCAAACCGTTCGCCACGGACACATCCGTATTGTTCACTTCCGCGACATCCCGAGCTTCTATCCCACCCTGCTCTGCCTCTGCGTTTCGGGCGCAGCAACCATCTACGGCAGCATGCAACGCTTCGTTCCCGAGACTTGGGTGGAGTTTTACTATCATCCCACACTAAACCCATTCAACCCTGACATCCCGCTCATCCTTGCACTCTTCATCTGCTCCGTGTGGACGATGCTGATTGTCGGGATTGCCGTGATTGATGAAATCCGACGTCTCCCCGACCTCGGCGACAACCTCACCTACCTCGCGACACTCGGCGGAGTTTGCATGGTGCTCTATCTGGTTTTCACCATGACCGTCCCACTGATCTTCGGCTATGTCTTGCTGGTGGTTTACTGGTTCTTTGCTATTCGTCGCTACATACTCCACGGTCCGTCACACCTCTTCTGCGGTGTCTGCCACGAATCCATTCCCCACAAAGGACGCTGTCCGCACTGCGGCGCGTGGAACGAATGAGCGCGGCGTGAGAACAGGCTTCCACAAAAACCGAAATGGCCATCGCATTCATTCCCAACTGTTTCAAAGTTTCCATAAAAGTATTACTCAAATCGCTTCCCTCCCCATGACACTTCTTCATTCTCTGCTTCTATCCCTGCTACCCCTCCTCGCACCGGCTGTTTCAGACAGCATTCCTGCAGAGGTGGTCGAGGAGGAAATGGTGTTGAAAAACGGACAGATTGAACTGCCCGGAACGTTCACCCTGCCCGCCCGGTGCAAAGACAAAGTGCCGGCAGTGGTTCTCGTGGCGGGAAGCGGACCGAACGACCGCGACGAGACACTCGGACCGAACAAACCCTTCCGCGACCTGGCTTGGCTGTTGGCAAAAGAAGGCATCGCCTCACTACGCTACGACAAGCGCACGAAAGTCTATGGTGCACGCTCGCAAGAGGTGAGCGGCGGAACGATGGACTTTGACTCCGAAGTGACCGACGATGCACTCGCCGCCGTGAAGTGGCTTGCCACCCAGAAACACGTAAAAGCCGATGAGATTTACGTCATCGGACACAGCCTCGGCGGCATGCTGGCGCCGCGCATCACGAAAAAAGCACAAGGAGGCGTGAAAGGTTTTGTCGCGCTCGCCGCCCCGGCACGAAACCTCTGGGAAAGCGCACTAGAACAACTGGAATATGTCACACAAGTGCAAGGCGCTACACCGGAAATCGCCAAAAAGCAATCCGCCATCCTCCTGGCGCAGATGAAACGAAGCGTCCCTAGGGACTATGAGGTGCAAGCCGCCAACTACAATCAAATCGAGGAAGCACAAACGCTGAAGAACGCTCGCATGATGTTCCTCTTTGGCGGGAACGACTATCAAGTGACCTTCAAAGACTTCAGTCTCTGGCAAGCAGCGTTCTTCATGCGTCCCGAAGTGAAAGTCTGCCTTTTGCCGGAACTCGACCACCTCATGCGATCGCTACCACGAAAAGCCGTGCCGCAAGACTACCTCCGCAAAGGCGAAATCGACAAAAGAGTGATTGAACTCATCAAAAACTTCATCCTCGAAAAGAACTGAAACCACCAATCTCCAAAAAATCAAACACAAAAGCCATGGTCAAACACATCGTCATGTTCCAATTCAAAGCCGACGTGCCGGCTGAAACCAGAAACGAAGCGGCTCGCCAATTCAAAGCGGGCATCGAGGCGCTCCCCGCCATCATTCCCACCATCCGAGCCATCAAAGTCGGGCTGAACATCAATCCTTCGGAGAAATGGGACATCTGCCTCGAATCATCCTTCGACAGTCTGGAGGATGTCAAAACCTACGGCGCACACCCCGCCCACAAAGCCGTCGCCGTGGAACTCATGCAACACGTCGCAGCCCGTGCCTGCACCGACTTTGAAATCTGAGGCAACGAACACAGCGCGACTCAGGACTGAGCCCCCCCGCGCCAGCACGAATTGAAAATGAAAGGCGGTGTGTCATAATAGCCAATCTGCTGCGTTGCTATCGGATTCGGGCTTGGTCATGTACTTCAGTACACTCCCTGCGTCCTCATCCTCAGCGCCTTGCATCTTAGCCATTCTGACGCACCTTTGAGGGTGTATCCAAAATGCGCATTTTGACATACCGTCCCCGCAGAAAAGGCGTTTCAAACCGCCGCACAGAAGGAAGAAAAGAAGCAATTTCCACAAAAAAGGGTAATTTTACCCGTTTTTGTGGAAGTTTTTTTCTTTCGGCTCGGAGAAACAAAAAAATAAGAGCACCTTTGCATCCACAAAAAAGGGTAATTTTACCCGTTTTTGTGGAAGTTTGCACAAAAAAGCGAAGAACCATGGAAATCAAAAGAGACAATTATCTCAACAAACTCAGACGCTCGCGCCACAACGGCATGATAAAAATCGTCACAGGCTTGAGAAGAAGTGGAAAATCCTATCTGCTCTTCAAATTGTTTTATGATGCTCTTCTCCGAGACGGAGTTGCCCCACACTGCATACAGCGAATTGCGATGGACGATGTGAGAAATGAACATCTCCTAAACCCGGTTGAACTCGTTGAAACAGTGGAGAAGAACCTGATTCCCGATCGCATGAACTACATTCTGCTGGACGAAGTTCAAATGGTCAGAAATTTCACCGGAGCTTTGAATACACTGCTGAGAATGGAGAATGTGGACATCTACGTGACCGGAAGCAATTCCAAATTCCTATCCAGCGATGTCGCCACAGAGTTCCGAGGGAGAGGAGATGAAATCCATCTCTACTCGCTCTCTTTTGCAGAGTTTTCTTCTTTTTCCGGCAACGACCTCCACAAAAACTGGAAAGACTATGTTCTTTTTGGCGGTTTGCCACAGGTGGTGCTGCAGAACGAAGAGGAGGCGAAAGTCCGCTATCTGCAAAACCTCTATCGCTCCGTCTATATAAAAGATTTGAAGGAGAGGCACAAAATCAACAAAGAGTCGCAATTTGAGGACATCGTCAAAATCATGGCTTCAAACATCGGAAGCCCGTGTAATCCCACTAAGTTGTCTAACACATTCCAGTCAGTCACAAAAGAAAGCTTGCACTCTTCCACGATTCACACCTTCTTGAACTATCTGGAAGATGCTTTTCTCATTGAAAAGGTCACAAGATATGATGTCAAGGGGAAGAAACATGTGGGAGCGTTGTCAAAATACTATTTTTCGGACATAGGGCTACGCAATGCCATCTTGAACTTCCGCCAACAAGAGGAAAGCCACATCATGGAAAACATCATTTTCAATGAACTCAAATCCAGAGGCTTCAACGTGAACGTCGGCATAGTGGAAGTTCGAGAAAGGCAGGGAGATTCACTGCTCAAAAAACAGTTTGAGGTGGACTTTGTGGCGAACAAAGATTCAAGACGATTTTACATTCAATCCGCCTTGGAGATTCCCGACCAAAGGAAGATGCAACAAGAGAGCGCCTCACTCAGAAACATCCAAGACGCGTTCAAAAAAATCATCATTGTCAGAAACGATTTCCGACCTTGGTACAACGAAGACGGAATCCTCATCCTCAGTCTCTATGATTTTCTGCTGAACCCAGCAAGCCTCGACCTCTGAGAACGAGAAGCAATGCAGCAGCACGCAATGCTTCAACATAAACGCGGCGCTTTACGATGACTGCACGAGAAAAAGAATTTCCACAAAAAAGGGTAATTTTACCCGTTTTTGCGGAAGTTTTTTCTTTCAGCTCGGAGAAACCCCAAAATAAGACCACCTTTGCATCCACAAAAAAGGGTAATTTTACCCGTTTTTGTGGAAGTTTGCTTATTCTTACGATACTGCAGGTTTTCTCTTCGCCAACAACAGACTACACTGAAGAAAGGCCAAGTTCACGCAAGTGCCGAACCGAAACTTCCATGGGCTACACCGAGTTTACTTTGCGCGACACCGAACCTTCCATGCGCCGATTTACAAAAACTGGAACAAGCACGAACGAAAATGGAGTCTTCGCCATTGCTTCACTGTGACGTTTTCCCCCTATTTTGGGACATAAAAGTGCTCCGTGAAGGCTGGTGTTCGATTTTACACTTTTGGAAATGGCGACAGGGGATTATATATATGTGTAGAGAAAAGGAGAAGCCTCGGCTTCTCCTTTTTGGGGGTGTAAAATCTAAAGAATTAGGGTTTTCCAGTGGCTTGCACTAAGTTTTGAACAGTTTCCTGTTCAAACTACGCGTTTCAGAGGCGAAAAAGCCGGGCGGAAAGTGTTCCGAAAGTTTAAGATGTAAAATCCACTTCGGCGAAAAACGTGCACTTTTTTGTACGTTTTTCTCACAGCGCGGCGCAGACATTTCGCTCGATGCGACCCTCGACATCCTCGGAAGGAGCGGGGACAAAGGTCTCGCCCGTGATGTGTTCGTAGAGTTCAATGTAGCGGTCGGAGATGCTCTTCACGACTTCCGGAGTCATCTCGGGGATGGGCTGGTCGGCGGCACCGTGCACCTGGAAGCCGTTGGCGAGCAACCACTCGCGGACAAATTCCTTTGAGAGCTGCTTTTGGGGCTCGCCGTTCTTGAGTCGTTCTTCGTAGCCTTCTGCATAGAAATAGCGGGAGGAGTCGGGTGTGTGGATTTCGTCCATCAGATAAATCTCGCCGTTTCGTTTGCCGAACTCATATTTTGTATCGACCAGAATGAGTCCTCTTTTCGCTGCGATTTCTGTGCCGCGGCGGAAGAGCGCGAGAGCGTATTTTTCCAAAAGTGCGTATTCCTCGGGAGTCGCGAGCCCTCTTTGGAGGATTTCTTCTTTTGAGATGTCTTCGTCGTGTGCTCCGATTTCAGCCTTGGTGGTCGGCGTGATGATGGGTTCGGGGAACGCCTGATTCTCTTTCATTCCCTCGGGAAGCGTCACTCCGCAGATCTGACGAACGCCCTTTTGATAGGCTCTCCAAGCGCTGCCGCAGAGATAGCCGCGGACAATCATTTCCACGGGGAAACCTTCGCAGAGCAAACCGACAGTGACCATGGGGTCGGGCGAAGACTGCTTCCAGTTCGGACAGATGTCCGCGGTAGCATCAAGAAATTTTGAAGCAATTTGATTGAGCACCTGACCCTTGAAGGGGATGCCCTCGGGAAGAATCACGTCAAAGGCGGAGATGCGGTCGGTCGCCACCATGACGAGACGGTCGCCAAGATGATAGACGTCGCGAACCTTACCGTGATAGACACTCTGCTGACCGGGAAAATGGAAGTCGGTTTGTGTTAAAGCTGACATAGTCTTGAGTTGAATGATGGGTTTATGAAAATGATGGGATTGCTGATTCAGTGGTGCTTCTCGTTTCAGACCTCGGCTTCGGAAGCTTCGGGCTTTTGTTCGGAAATTTTCTCGGATTTTCCTCTGCGCTTCGGGGCGGCGTCGGTCGTCACATCGTGGGCATCGCGTTGGCGGGCAGTATCTTGTTCGTAAGCTTTGACGATGCGCGTGACAAGGCGGTGACGAATGATGTCTTTTTCGTTCATGAAGATGAACGCGATGTCGGGAACGTCCTTGAGGATGCGGCACGCCTCGACAAGACCACTTTTTTGCGAAAGGGGGAGGTCAATTTGCGTGCAATCTCCCGTGACAATCATTTTGGTGTTTCGTCCCATTCGGGTGAGAAACATTTTGATTTGAGCGGTGGTGGTGTTCTGCGCCTCGTCAAGGATGACAACCGCCTCGTTGAGCGTTCTTCCGCGCATGAAAGCCAGCGGTGCGATTTGAATGACGTCAGACTCCATGTAGTCTTGCAGTTTCGTCGCTGGAATCATTTCTTGGAGGGCGTCATAGAGCGGTTGAAGATAGGGGTCAATCTTGTCCTTCATGTCGCCTGGCAAAAATCCGAGTTTCTCACCGGCTTCAACGGCAGGGCGGCAGAGAATGATTCGTTTGATTTCCTTGTTTTTCAAGGCGCGGACGGCGAGCGCAATGGCTGTGTAGGTTTTTCCCGAACCGGCGGGACCGACGGCGAAAAGGAGGTCTGCGGATGAGTATGCCTCCACCAGTCGGCGTTGATTGGCGCTGCGGGGCGTGATGGGTTTACCGCCTGCGCTGTAGAGAATAATGTCTTCTGCGTTTTCTTGGCGTGTGGAAGTTTTGCGAACGATGTGAACGACGTCTTCTTCGTTCAGACGATTGAATTGGGCGCAGTGTCGGTCGAGCGCGGGGAACATCTCTTCGAACTCGCTCATCTCTTCCTCGCTGCCGATGACTTTGATGACTGTGTCGCGCGCCATGATTCGCAACTTAGGGAAGAGCGCACGCAGCAATTTGATGTTGGCGTTGTTCACGCCGTAGAAGAGGACGGGATCGGAGAGCTCGATGACAAAGTGCTTTTCTATCATTCTTCGTTTGACGGTCTGAGAAATGGATGCGGGCGGGGCATGCCGCTCAATTTTTTTGCAAAATTAGTGTAAGGGAAGAAAAGAGGAAAAAGAAAAGCGGGAAAAACCCGCTTTCCAAGGCTTGAGAGCCTCAACTTTTTGTCAGATGGCGCAAAATGTGCTTCAAAAACCGCCGAGTGACTGCAAAATGTCTTCCACAATCTGAGGAACGGTCAAATGGTTGGCAGCGAAGAAGTCGGCAGGAGCATAGCGGTCCACAAATTCTTTCCGGGCACCGAAGCAGAGGGTCTTGACCGAGGTCGGACCAAAATGGCGGGCGACTTTCTCGCCATAGCCGCCCTCCAAAGCGCCGTCCTCCAAAGTGACCACAAGACGGTGGTCGGAGACAAGGCTGTCAAGCAGGGACTCGTCAAGTCCGGAGATGAAACGCGGATTGATGAGCGTGGCTTCAATGCCTCTGTCTTTCAACGCACTGCTCACCTGCTCGCCCAAAGCAAAGAAATTGCCTAACCCCAAAATCGCCACGTCCTTGCCACGGCTGACAAGCTCTGATTTGTTCAACTCGGAGAAATCCGTTGGAACGGGACGAGTGGCGGAACGAGGCTCACCGACGGGGACACGAATGGCTACGGGGTGACGGTCGTAGGCGAGGCTCCAGTCAAGCATGGCGAGATATTCTTCCCGATTGGTCGGTGCAAGGAACACGAGATTCGGAATGCCGGAGAGCAAGGGGATGTCAAAATGGCAAAGATGCGTCACGTCGGTCATGGAAGTCAGCGACCCCCACAGCACAAGAAGGGTGGCGGGATTGTCGTTGATGCACAAATCCTGAGAAACCTGGTCGTAGGCACGCTGAAGGAAGGAACTGCACACGCCAAAGACGGGTTTTCCGCCTGCCTTCGCCATGCCCGACGCCAAAGCCACGGCGTGTTCCTCGGCTATGCCGACATCGACAAACTGCTTGCCTGCCTCCTGCCGACGAGAGGGCGTCCACCCCCAAATTCCGGGAGTGCCGGCGGTGATGGCGCAAACGGTTTTGTCGTCTTTCATGCGCTGCAAGAGGTGGGCGGCAGTGAGGGAATTATAGTCTTCCCCGATGTTTTTCTGCTTCAACGCGCCGGTGGAAATCTCAAAGGGCATGGTCCAGTGCCAAGTTTCTTTGTCCTCCTCAGCCGGCGCATATCCCTTGCCCTTCAAGGTGTTGATGTGAACGACCACGGGGTGGTTCGTGTCCTTCACTTTGCGAAAAGCTTCTATCAGGGAGGAGAGGTCGTTCCCTTTGTCCACATAGACATAGTCAAGCCCCATGGCGCGAAAAAGATTGTTCTCACAGCAGCCGTGGCTGCGGCGAAGTTCGGCGAGGTTTTCGTAGAGTCCGCCGTGGTTCTCGGCAATGGACATTTGATTGTCGTTCACAACGATGATGAAGTTGGAGTTCAACTCCGCCGCCCAGTCGAGACCTTCCAACGCCTCACCGCCACTCAGCGAGCCGTCACCAATCACGGCTATCACATTTCCGGTTTCACCGCGAAGGTCACGCCCCTTTGCCAAACCGCCGGCAAGACTGACGGACGTGGAGGTGTGACCGATGACAAAAAAGTCGTGTTCGCTCTCCGAGGGTTCGGAGTAGCCGGAGACGTCATCATAATGTGACTCCGAAAGGAACGCTGCCACGCGACCGGTGAGCATTTTGTGGGGATAACTCTGGTGGGAGACGTCGAAAACTATCTTGTCGCGGGGAGAGTCGAAGACATAGTGAAGCGCAATGGTCGCTTCAACCATTCCGAGGTTTGGTCCGCAGTGTCCGCCGTGGCGGCTGAGTTTCTCAATGAGCAGGGTGCGGATGTCTTCAGCGAGAGTGTTCATCTCGGCGAGCGAGAGTTTCTTGACATCGGCAGGAGATTGGATGTGTTCTAACAACATGTTTTCTTTGCTTTGGGTTTAAGGTTTTCTGACTTTGTTTCAGGTTCTTCTCAAAATGTGACTGCACGGAAAAAGAATACGAGGGACGCAACCAGGACATCATATTATAGCCCTATAAAAATGCGGGCGGCGGCTTGAGTGCAAGAGTCACGGCGATTTGATGATGCAAAAATAAACGTAAAAGTTCAGAGCACGGCAACCTGCTTTGTGGTTCTGCTTACCATTTCTTTGGAAAAACCAAAAAACGTCGAGAAAAAAGTCAAGAAAGGAGAGTGGGCGCAGAGGGGCAGATGGTTGAGAAGTTTTTTGTAATTTTGCAGAGGAATTGACCCCCAGAGTCCCATGAAGAAGAAAAAGAAGACAAACCCCATACATTTTCTCGGCGCATTTTCAGTCATCGTCGCTACGCTCGCCATCGTGAAATGCGCAAATCCAACTCTCTCTGTTCCCGAACTGCTCACGGTGGAAGAACCCGCACCCACGGTCAGCACACCCACCGACAGCATCACTTTGCAAAGTCAAACGGTGGACAGCCTTTTTCTCCGTCCCCGCACACCACTCCGACTCCTGAAAGCAGACGGCAATCCCGTGAAAAACCGCGTGACAAGCGTGCACCGTTTTGAAACGTCCTTCCCGGACCTCAACGATGTGCAACTGACCACCGCACAACGCATCGGAGTTCCGCAAATCGCAGACAGGAACGAAGCGAACCAAAGAAAAGACGCGCTGGTCTTCATCGCAGATAATCCTTACTACTCTGTACAAAAGCTGAGCCATTCCATCCCCTACCTCGTGCCGCGCGCCGCCCTCCTTCTCGAGGAAATCGGAAGAGCCTTCAACGACTCCCTGGTCACCAAGGGTTTCGAACCGCACAAACTGCTCGTCACCTCAGTTTTGAGAACAAAGGAAGACGTCAAGAAACTGAGAAACGTGAATAGAAACGCGTCAGAAAACAGCTGCCATCAATACGGAACGACTTTTGACATTTCATACAATCGCTTCCTGCAAATCAACGAAGACGGCAGCGATGAAATTCGGTGGGTCACTGCGTTCAAATCTATTCTCGCAGAAGTCTTGGAAGACCAAAGAATGATGGGGACATGCTATGTGAAATATGAAGTACACCAATCGTGCTTCCACATCACGGCTCGCTGAACGAAGCGGAGACCAAGAGCGGAGGCTGCAAACGTGGGAATCATCGTTTGCAGCCTCCGTTTTCTCAATTCCTCGCCCCGTTTTCCTTCACCCTCACATCGTCGCCACGAAAAAACACTTTCGCACGACTCAAACTTCCAGGTTTCCTGCACAGAATCCGCTCCCTGGCGAAAAGTAGCAATTTTACTCCGACAAACTTGGCGTAAAGTTGCAAAAAACAAGAAAGAAGTAACTTGCTATTTCTCCAGGAACTAACAACACCCTCACAATGACATCCGGTGCACACCGCAAGTTTCCACGAAGAAACGGTTGGCAGTGTGCACCGGATGCTTTATGTTCAGAAATACTCACTCGAACAGATTCTCGGATTTGACGGGAGACTCTTTGGCTGCAGGAACGGACTCGCCGCTCGCACCGCCCGCCTCAGAGCCTGCTTCATGACTGTCCATCAAGTCCTCTCCTTCCAAATCGACCTCGGTGGAGTCACCGGCGAGCGAGTCGGTCTCCTCAGCCGGCGGATTGTAGGTCTCAGTGTAGGAACTGATGTCGATGTCTTCGGGCGGCATGCCGTATTTGTGAAGATATTTCTTTCTCAAGTCTTGATTGTCCATGACGCTTCGCATGAAACGAGCGACGATGGGAAGCGCCGTACGACTTCCCTGTCCCAATGCGCCGGTGCGGAAGTGAATGCTGCGATACTCTCCGCCAACCCAGGCACCCCCCACCAGCGAGGGGGTGACACCGACGAACCAGGCATCGGAATGGTTGTTTGAGGTGCCGGTCTTGCCGCCCATGTCAAGAGCGCGGGCATAGGGACCGAGATACATTCCTGCCCCAAGCGTCTGAGACGTGCCGCCTGCGTCATACACTCCCGCTTCAAGCAGTTTCTGCATATAGAACGCGGCGGTTTGGGGAAGAGCACGCTTCTCAACTGGCTTGGCTTCATAGACCACATTGCCTTCCGCATCAAGAATCTTCGTGACCAAAACAGGCTCAACATGAACACCGCCATTCGCCACGCAGGCATAGGCGTTGACCAACTCAAGCAAATTGACATCGCTGGAGCCGAGCGGAAGCGAGGGAGTTTCTTCCAAAGGCGACTGAATGCCCATGTCGTGGGCGGTTTGAACCACGTTCTCAATGCCGACTTCTTGTCCGAGCTTCACGGCAATCGTGTTAATGCTTCGGGCAAAAGCGGAGCGAAGCGGAATCTCAGCGTTGCTGAAACGACCATCCGAGTTGTGCGGCTGCCAAATCGTCGTTTCGTTCTTCTTCTTGTCGAAGACTTCCATGCGAATATATTCGTCTTTCCGACGGTCTGACGGAGTGAGCCCCTGCTTCATCGCCGTGGCATAGACAAACAACTTGAACGTGGACCCCGGCTGACGCATGGCACGCACTTTGTCATATTTCCAAGACTTGAAGTCAATGTCGCCAACGTAGGCTTTCACTTCTCCGGTCTCGGGCTCCATGGCGACGAAGCCTGTGTGCATGAAGCGAACCATGTAGCGAATGCTGTCGTAAGTGGACATGAACTCTTTTCGCGGACCGTTATAGTCAAAGAGCGTGACGCTGTGTTTGCGATTCATGTAGAACTCAACAGAATCGGGATTGTTTGGGAAGCGTGCAGTCCACATTTTGTAGGCATCACTCTTTCGGGCGATTTCTTCAATGAAACCGGGGATGAGGTTGCCATGTTCGTCTCGCCAGGGATCCCCGACGCCTTTCCAGTGGCGGTCAAAGTTTCTCTGGATGATTTTCATCTGCTCACGAACCGCATTTTCAGCATAGTCCTGCATGCGGGAGTCAAGCGAGGTAATGATTTTCAAGCCATCGGAATAGACATCCAAGTCAGGACATTTCTCACGAATTTCATCGCGAACGGCATCGCGGAAGTAGAGAGCCTCGCCATCGTAGGCGCTTTCCACGTTGAAGTTCAGGCGGATGGGCTTGTCAAGGAGTTTTTCCAACGTCGCTTTGTCGCGGATGCAGACTTGAGAGAAATGTTCCGCCAACAGATTGCGATGCTCATACATGTTGTTCAAGACGACATTTCGCCGCTTGAGGGAGTTCTTGGGATTGATTTTGGGATTATAGGCGGACGTCGCCTTCAAGAGTCCGACAAGAACAGCTGCCTCCTCGGGTTTCAAATCGGACGGGGTCGTGTTGAAGTAGGTCTTCGCGGCAGTTTTGATGCCGAAAGCGTTAGACCCAAAATCGACGGTGTTGGCATACATCTCCAGAATTTCTTCCTTCTCACAAAGCATCTCAAGCTCGGTAGCAATAATCATCTCCTTGCTCTTCATGATGAGAATGCTGACACCGGGAATCTTTCCAAGAAGTCCGGTGGAGTACTGTGTGCGAACGCGGAACATGTTCTTCACCAACTGTTGCGTGATGGTGGAGGCACCGCGCGCCTTGCCGTGCGCCGCGTCCTTGACAGCGGCAAAGATGCCCTGCACGTCAATGCCGTGGTGCTGGTAGAAGCGTTCGTCTTCTGTAGAAATCAAGGCTTGGAAGAATACGGGCGAGATGGAGTCGTAGGGTACCGGCGAGCGATTCTCGTTGAAGAATTTGCCCAACACTTTCCCGTCAGCACTGTAGATCTCAGAAGCTGCCGCTGTTTTGGGATGAATGATGTCTTGAATGGAAGGAGACTTCCCGAAAAGCCAAAAAAGGTTGAAGATGACGGCGAAAGCGTAGAACACCCAAAAAGCGATGAATGACAAAAAACCGGCCATCAGCTTTCGCCACCAGGGACGGCCGACAAATTGATTTTTATACCAGTTCCAAGACCTGGAACAAGCGCCGCGTAAAAACCGGAAAACGCGCAATGGCACGGACTTTTTCGTTTTGTTTTCCATAAACAAAAGATTTTGATGCACTCCAAATGCGAAAGAAACGGAGTTGAAAATTGTCTTTCAAGCGCACCTTGAGGACAAGCAACGGCTCAAAAAGACGCCACAAAGATACGGTCTCGAAACGAGTCCGCAAAATCCTACTCGTTCCTTTCACAAGGATAGTGTTTGAAAAGGAAGTCGGCTACTTCTTCGGGGGAAAGATGGATGACCTCAGGGTCTTTTTTGAACCAGGTCATTTGCTTCTTGGCATAGACTCGGGTGTTGCGCTTTATCTTTTCAAGAGCGAAATCCAAGGTCCAGTCGCCATCGAGATGGCGGAAGAGTTCTTTGTAGCCAACGGTGTTAAGGGAATTGCAATCTCGGAAAGGCATGACGCGGCGCGCCTCCTCAAGCATGCCAGACTCAATCATGGCATCAACGCGCCTGCCAATACGCTCAAAAAGCTCGGCGCGCTCGCGTTGCAAACAAATTTTTACAACGCGGAAAGGGCGGTTGCGACGCTGCCCGGTTCGAAACGCTGAGAAGGGCTTCCCCGTCATGTAGCAGATTTCCAAAGCGTGAACCACGCGCTTACCGTTGCGCAGGTCGCACTCGGCATAGTATTGCGGGTCAAGCAACCTCAGTTCTTCCAACAAGGGGGCAAGGCCTTCGGTCTCAAAACGCCGGCGCAGCAAACTGCGTGTATCTTCATCCACCGTGGGAATGTCATCAATGCCGTGACAGACGGCGTCAATGTACATCATCGAACCGCCACTGAGCACGCAGAAGTCATGGTCGCGGAAGACGCGCTCAAGCAGCGCAATGGCTTCTTCTTCGTAGCGCGCAGCGCTGTAGTAGTCCTCCAAACCGAGAATGCCGACGAAGTGGTGTGGAACGAGTGCGCGTTCTTCTTCGGTGGGCGCCGCGGTGCCAATGGGAATGTCGCGATAGATCTGACGGGAGTCGGCGTTGAGAATGGGACAGGCGTAGTGACGCGCCACTTGCAGTGCGCAAGCGGTTTTACCGACCGCGGTGGGTCCGATGAGAACAAAAAGGGTTTTGGGGGAAGACACGAGAGGGAAATGAATTCGCGAAAAAAAATCTGGTGTTTGAAGGGATTTTCCACTAATTATGGAAGAATGAGCGTTCAAAAGAAAATGCTTTCGTTTTGGTCACAGAGTCTTTATGAGTAATCTGCTTCTCAGCGCGCCCTTTGGCAAGCCTCGTCAGTCACATAGCCCGCTATGCTCCTTCATCAAGGGTCAAAGTTCATCTTCCAAAACAAAAACACCCTAATTTATATGACACCTCTGAACGCTGAAAGTGACTCTCCAAGGAGAGCCGCAGCCTGCCCGTACGAGAAACCCGAAAGGTTGTAGCTCAGCAGAAAACATCGCGGGCGTACAGCCTTCCGGGCTTTTTCACAAGTGGCTCACGCCAAGGGCGTGTTCTCAGCCGCTCATTGTTCAGCCTTTTCAAGCCGACTCTTATATGGGGTGTTCTATAAATTACGGGATAAGGAATGTTCAAAAGAAAGTGCTTACGTTTTGGTCGGTTTCTTAGCGCGCCCTTTTGTAAGTTTCGTCAGTCGCATAGCCCGCTATGCTCCTTCCTCAACTGACAAAAGTTCATCTCTAAGAAATCAAAAATCAACTCAACCTAATTTTTAGAACACCCCATATATAAGTGCTGAGGGCTGTCTAATTTATCAATAGGGTTCTCCGTCACTGATTTCGAAACCTTCCAAATCGATTTCGTCATCGTTGAATCCGCCTTCAAAGCCAAGGTCGTCGTCATCGACACTTGCGCCAACTGCGCCTTTGGTCGCAGCGTTCAGTGCGCTCAAGTCCATGTCAAGGTCGTTGATTTGGCGGGGAGCTTCGCCCTTTGAGCGGGTCACCTCAGGCTTTGTCAGACTGACGCCGGGAATCACTTCCACCACGTCAAGATAGAAGCAACGGTCGGAGAACGGGTCAAAGACAAATTCCAACTTTTGGTCTTCATCTTCAATGAACTCCGAAAGTTTGGTCTGCGCCATGACAAAGATGTCTTCGTCAGAGTCTCCGGTGCCCATGTCCTCGCGGGTGATTTGCTCTCCCCTCTCCCACTCCTCGTTGCAAACATAGAAGGAGGTCATTTGGTCGTCGGGAAATTTGCAGGAAGCAAGGATGATGGCGTTGAGGTCAAGAAAGGTCGCGTCGCTGTCAATCTTGACTTCGCGAACGAAACCGTCCACTTCATCGGAAATAAACTTTATTCTTAAAATCATAAGTTCGGGTTTGTGTGAAGCAGTGTGCGTTTTTTATCTCGTGGGAATGATGCCTCGGGAAGAAGCGGTGACGAAGTCGAGCAAATACTGCACCTCCGGGATGGCGGGCACAGTGTTTCTGATTTCTTCGATGCGCTCCTGAAGAAGTTTTCCGTTCTGATAGAGGATTCGATAGGCGTTATGGATGGCTTCGACGACTTCGGGTTTGAAGCCACGACGACGCAGACCGATGTTGTTCAGTCCGCAGTAGGCAACGGGCTCGCGAGCAGCAATGCTGAAGGGCGGAATGTCCTGGCTTGTGCGGGTGCCGCCGCCAACCATGACGTAACTACCAATGTGGCAGAACTGATGAACCAAGACGTTGGCGCTGAGAATAGCAAAGTCATCGATGACCACCTCTCCGGCAATTTTCGTGGAGTTACCAATGATACATCCGTTTCCGAGGAGAACGTCGTGTGCGACGTGCATTCCCTCCATGAGAAGATTGTGGCTGCCGACAACGGTTTTGCCTTTTGCCGCAGTACCTCTATTGATGGTGACGTTTTCTCGAATGGTGTTGTGGTCGCCGATTTCGGCGGTGGTTTCCTCTCCCTTGAACTTCAGGTCTTGCGGTATGGCTCCGATGACTGCGCCCGGGAAAACGGTGTTGTGACTTCCCATGCGTGTGCCGGAAAGCAAGGTTACGCTGTTCATGAGCGTGTTGTGGTCGCCGATTTCTACGTTTTTATCGATGTAGCAGAAAGGACCGATCTCACATCCTTCACCGATGACGGCTTCGGGATGAACAAAAGCTAAGGGACTAATCATGATGAGTTTCTCACTTGTTTTTGACGATTTGTGCGGTAAATTCACATTCCATGACGACGGTCTCGCCGACGAAGACGAAGCCGTGCATCGTGGAGATGCCGTGACGAATGGGCGCCACGAGCTCGACGCGGAAAATCAAAGTGTCGCCGGGCACGACTTTTTGTCTGAACTTCACCTCGTTCAAACGGAGGAAGTAGGTGCTCCACTTCTCAGGCTCTTCCACGGAGTTCAAGACGAGGAGTCCGCCTGCCTGAGCTGCCGCTTCAACTTGCAAAACGCCGGGCATGACAGGTTCCTGCGGGAAGTGTCCTTGGAAGAAGGCTTCGTTGGAGGTGACGTTTTTGACTGCCACAATGTAGTTGGCACCCATTTCAACGACCTTATCGACGAGTTGCATGGGATAGCGGTGCGGAAGCAGTTCGCGAATGCGATTGACATCCATGAGGGGCGTCTGATTGGGGTCGTAGTTCGGCGCTTGAATTTCGTGTTTGCGAATTTCGCGACGCATTTGGCGTGCGAATTTGTTGTTGATGGTGTGTCCGGGGCGAGTGGCGATGATTCTTCCTTTGATGGGTCGTCCGATGAGCGCCATGTCTCCGATGATGTCGAGGAGTTTGTGGCGTGCCGGTTCGTTCTGCCAGACGAGAGGACGCACGTTGAGATAGCCGAGTTTCTTCGCGTCACGGTGTTCGACGTTCAAATGGTCCGCGAGTTTGTCTAAAGCGTCCTGCGAAATTTGCTTTTCGTAGATAACAATGGCATTGTCCAAGTCGCCGCCTTTGATCAAGCCTGCTTTCAGCAGCGGTTCGATTTCGCGAACAAAGACAAAGGTGCGTGCCGACGCAATTTCGGTCGGGAAGTTCTCCATGCTGTCAAGTGTTGCGAACTGACTGTTGATGAACTGCGAGTCAAAGGAAATCATCGCCGTGATGGAGAACTGGTCGTCCGGAAGAATGATGATGGAAGAACCGGTTTCTTCGTCGCGGAACTCAATTTTCTTCTTGATGACATAGAAGTCTTTGGGCGCGTTCTGCACCACCGTTCCGATGCGCTTGATGTTTTCGACATACTGAATGGAGCTTCCGTCAAGAATGGGGAACTCCGGTCCGTTGACTTGAATCAGGCAGTTGTCGATTCCGAGTGCATAGAGCGCAGCCATGGCATGCTCAATCGTGCTGCAACGTGCTTCGCCTTTAGCAACGACAGTGCCGCGGGAGGTGTCAACCACGTTCTCGGCAATCGCCTCAATGATGGGTTCGCCGGGCAGGTCAATGCGCTGAATTTTATAACCGTGATTTTCGGGGGCAGGATTGAAGGTGACGGTCAGACTGAGACCTGTGTGAAGTCCTTTTCCGTAGAGGGAAAAACTTCCTGCCAAAGTTTGCTGTTTGAACATATTCTCTTTTGCTGTGCGTTTCAACCACCCAGAACGGTGGTTTGAACAACTTTCTTTACTTCTCTTTTGGGGAGGCTTACGCCTATAGGGGGAGGCGGGGCGGGGCGAAGGCTCTCGCTACTTATACCTTATTATATGTGGTGTCAGCGCAGAGGCTCTCGCTACTTATATTTGTATGAGTGTCGGCGAGAAGACATCTTCCGCGACTTCCGTGCCGCATCAACCTTTTTTCAGTTCTTCGAGTTCTTTCTTCAGGCGACTCAGTTCAGAATACATCTCCGGAAGTTTTTTGAAGATGACGCTGGAGCGCATGAAATTCTTGGCATCAATGGCGGGTGAGCCTTGAATTGTGACGTTACCCTTGGGAATGCTGCCCGCGATGCCGGCTTGTGCGCCGCAGAGGACTTTGTCGCCAAGGACGGAGTGACCGACGATACCGACCTGACCGCCAAACATGCACCACTGCCCGATCTTCGCGGAACCTGCCACTCCGACCTGTGCGGACATGACGGTGTGGGAACCGATGTCGCAGTTGTGTGCGATTTGCACGAGGTTGTCCAGTTTCACACCGCGGCGAACATAGGTTGAGCCCATCGTCGAACGGTCCACGCAGGAGTTTGCGCCGATTTCAACGTCATCCTCAATGCAGACATTGCCAATCTGCGGAATCTTCTCATAGCCCTCGGCGGCAGGCGCGAAGCCAAAACCGTCGGAACCAATGACACAGCCGGAATGCAGGATGACGCGATTGCCGACCTTGCAGTCGTGATAGACCGACACATTGGGATAGAGCACGCAGTCCTCCCCGACACTGGCGTTCTGCTCAACGACGACGCCGGCGTAGAGTTGAGAACCTTTGCCCACAGAAGCGCCCTCGCCGACATAGACGTGAGGACCCAAATAGACATCCTCGCCGACGGTGGCGCTTTCGGCAACCACGGCAGTCGGATGAATGCCGGAACGTTTCGCCACGGTCGATTGATAGAGCGTCAGAAGTTTGGCGATGGCTTCATAGGCGTTCGGGACACGAATCAGAGTGGCTGAAACGGGTTGTTCAGCCACAAAGTCATTGTTCACAAGAACGATGCTTGAGCGCGTCTCGTAGAGATAGTGGGCATACTTAGGATTAGCAAGGAAAGAAATGGCGCCCTCAATGCCCTCCTCAATTTTTGCGAAGGTCATGACGGACGCGTTTTCGTCTCCCTCAATGGTTCCACCAAGATAGGTGGCTATTTGTTTTGCACTAAAGTTCATGAATTTGTCATTATTTTATTGGCAAATATCGTAAAAATAATTGAAACTCGCCCAAACTGCCCACTATTTTCCTCTTGAAAGCGGTCTGACAGCATCAAAACTGCATTTTTTTGTCTGAAGATGGCGCGACGTAATGGATAAAGGCGTGTTTTATCACCTTACAATATGGCAGCAAAGCCACTCATTCTTCGTCTTCGTTCGTAGAAGGCGAGGCTTCGTTCTTGCCCATCGATTTGTCATCCCCGCCCGTCGATTTGTCATCCCCGCCCGCCGATTCCTCACTTACGGCTCGACGAACAGTAAACTTACCACTCGGCGAACGGGAGTGACGAGGAGGCGAACGGGAGTGAAGAGGAGGCGAACTGGAATGACGGGTCGGTGAAGCCTCCGTGACACTGCACTATACGTAAATAAAAGGGGAAACAAAAAAACTCTGCAAACTATACACAAACCCTACATTTTGCACTTTATTCCTTTGGTTCTCCGCGCGTTACGAAGTGTATAGTTTGTGCTCCAAACTATACACAAACTATACATTAACTATACATTGAAGCGTTCAAAACCCTACACAAAACGGCACGCAAACCCTACACAAAACAGAGCGCAAACCCTACACGTACGGGAACACAAACCCTACACGAACGGCAACACAAACCCTACATTGCAACATCGCGCAGTTTTACTTAGGAGCGCACCTAAGTGAAATTTGAGGAAGGGAAAGAAAAACTAGGGGAAGGGAAAGAAAAACTAGGGGAAGGCTAAGAAAAACTAGGGGAAGGCTAAGAAAAACTAGGGGAAGGCAAAGAAAAATTTGAGGAAGGGAAAGGAAAATTTGAGGAAGGGAAAGGAAAATTTGGGGAAGGGAAAGAAAAAGTTGAGGAAGGGAAAGAAAAATTTGAGGAAGGGAAAGAAAAATTTGAGGAAGGCAAAGTTTAACCAGGTGCGCTCCTAGTTTTTCTTAGGTGCGCTCCTAGTTTTAACCGGGTGCGCTCCTAGTTTTAACCGGGTGCGCTCCTAATTTTTCTTAGGTGCGCTCCTAGTTTTAACTGGGTGCGCTCCTAGTTTTTCCTGGGAGCGCTCCTAAGTAAAACTGCGTGCCGTTGCAATGTAGGGTTGCAGTGTAGGGTTTTGTGAATAGTGTTTGTGTAGGGTTTGAAACGTCTCAATGTATAGTTCAATGTAGGGTTTGTGTAGGGTTTGCACCGCAAACTATACATTTCGTAACGCGCGGGAATTCAGAGGGATGCAGAGTTAAATGTAGGGTTTGTGTATAGTTTGCATAGTTTTTTCTTGCCCTTGTAATATGATATGTTTTGTACGGTCATTCGCAGCAACGGCGCCCAAAGTGAAAGGAGGGACACCATTCTTGGCGAACGGCGTCCCTCCTTACGATTTGGGTTCACAGTATCAATACTCCGGATTGCGGATGTACCAGTTTTCGGGATTAAGCAGTTTGTTGTAGAGCGCACCGTCCATCACGCGGGGTTCTGCGTAGGGAGCGAGCGGTTCGTTGCGACGTGCAATCTTCCAGGCGAGCCAGTTGGTTCCATAGTCAGCGGGGAGGAAGGAGTCGTTGTTCTTGTGGAGCGCGAGACGGATGAGGTCAAACATACGCGTTCCTTCAAATGCCATTTCCAATGCCAACTCGTCAGCAATCATGGTCTCCACGGCGTTGATTTCCATGGGATCAGGAAGAGTGGGTTCAGGAGTGATGTCGGTGTAGTCGGAAAGGTCAGGAATCACGGTTCCGGAACCGCCTTCGCCACCTTCGCCACCTTCGCTGCCTTCGCCGCCTTCACCTTCCTTGATGACAATCTGGCGAGCACGCTTCACGGCGGCACTTGCGGAGAGTCCCTCTGTTCTGACGAGTTCGTCAGCCACGCGGTTCACAACGGCTTCGTCGTAGGAGTAGAGGCTATCTTCTACGGTGGAGAGACCACAACCGGCTTCATGGATACCATTGTTAGTCCAGTAGTCACCGGTGGAGGCTGCATAACCGAAGTCAAGGTAAGTGGCATACATCGGGTCTTTCTCCATGCGGCGCAGTTCGTCAACGCCGATGTAGTTGATGGCATTGTTCTGTTCGCAAGAATCAAGGCTGTAGATATACTTGAAAGTTTTGTTCTCGGTGTCGATAGAGTTCACGTCCACCTCAGCGAGCAAGCCTTTGGGGAATTTCTTCTTTGCCAAACCATTGCGGAGCACGGCAAACGCGAGGCGAGGATAGCCGGCACGGTTGATGGCTTCAGCATAGCGAAGATAGACCTGACGAAGACGATAGACAGATTTGTAGAACTTGAACTTTCCTTTCGGCGCGTCCTTCATGATGAAGCGTTCGTTGCCGGTTCCATTGGTCACACGATAGGTGGGGGCGGTGGCATAGATGCGGGCATCGCCTGCTCCTTCGTAGTATTCCCACTCGAGGTCATTGCCGGTGTCAGAGTACTTATCTACGTGGGCGTAGTTCTGAGCAGCAGAGAGTTGGAGATAGGCTTCGGAGGGTTCCACCTGGCGAGAGCGCAGGTTTCCATAGAGACCGACACTGACTTGTCCGCCGCTGATGGTGGAGGTCATGTCGAAACCGTAGATCTGAGCAGCCTGGGAAAGAATCTTGTGACCGGACTGACCGTTGGCAGAAGAGGGAATCACCGTGATGTTCTCGTTTGCCTGAAGAGAAGAGGTGTTGGCAAAGAGGTTCATCCAACTGTCTGCATTGCCGGTGTAACTGTAGATGTCTGTGCCTTGTTCTTCATGCTTGGTGATGGAAGCACGGGTGGAGGTCACGACATGACCTTTGTCCTGAGCACGTTCCTTGAGGAAGTGGTAGTAGTAGGAGGCAGCTTTCACGTAGTCAGAAGAAGATTCACCCGCCACGCCACGACCGCGGAGGAGGTAGAGGTCACCGAGGATGAGGTCGCTGTAGAAGAGGAGATAGGAAGTATTGACGGTGAAACCGGTTTTGGTGTCAAGCTGACCGTAGGCAGGATAGCCGCCGTATTTCGTGTCATGCTCGATGCGGTTAGCCGCTTCGAGGTCCTTTTTCAGAAGATCTACGAGATTGTCAGCAGTTGCCCATGCTTCGGGATTGGTTTCCCAGCCGGTGTTACTGTCGTTGACAGGCTTGGAGATGAAGGGAACACGACCGTAAGTCTGAACGAGCTGCATATAGACCCAAGCACGGATGTTGACAACCTGCGCAAATTCCTTCTTCATGTATTGCATGTCGTTCTTCTGAGCGAGCGTATCGACACGGCTCAAGTAGAAGTTGCACTGGTTGATGACTTTGTAGTACGCCGCACGATTCAAGAGTCCGTTCTCTCCGTTAGGCTGACGGTTGTAGTTGATGATGTCGGAGATGGTGTCGCTACTATAGGTTGAAACGGTAGCCAAGTCGCTTCTCAAGTCGTTGAGGAGTTGGTTCTGCTCGACCATGTCCTGCACATTAGCGATGATGCCAAAGTAGAAATTGACAGTGTCTCGACCGCTAAACCCTTCGTTGTAGCGGTTCATATCAGGCGTCAACATATCTTCACAGGACGTTGTGGTCACACTCAGTCCCAAGAGGAAGATGAAGATACTTAAAATCGATTTGTGTTTCATTGTCTTAAGTTTAAGATTGTAAGAAGGATGGGGAGAAAAGATGGAGTTTCGTTTCTCCCCTCCTTTTTGTTACAAGTTGATGGTTACACCGAGATTGAAGTTGCGGCTTTGGGGAAGGAAGCCGGCGTCAATTCCCTGATAGAGCACACTGTTGCCTGCGGAGAACTCAGGATCGTTGCCTGTGTACTTTGACACGGTGAAGATGTTGTTGGCTTCACCCCAAACGGCGAGACCCTGCATCCAAGAGACGTTCATCGGAATGCGATAGGTCAAACGAACCTTCTTGAGTTTCAAATAGGAACCGTCCTCAATCCAACGATCGGAGAAGCGTTCGTTGTTCACCCACTGCTCGCTGTTCACGTCCATGACACGAGGCATATCGGTGATTTGACCCTCATAGCGCCAACGATTGACGGCAGCGGTGGTCTGGTTCCAATGGTTGTTGAGAGACTCGAGCTGAGAGCGCTGATAGTTATAGACGTCATTGCCCAAAGAATACTTGAAGACAACGTCCAACTTCAGGTGCTTCCACTGGAGGGAGGTGGAGATGTTACCGAAGATGTCGGGGTTGGGGTCGCCAATGACAACCATGTCGGCTTCATTAATCCAACCGTCACCGTTCTGGTCCACGAAGCAAACGTCACCGGCTTTGAAGTTGCGATAGGGTTCCTGAGAGATGCCGGTGGGATAGCGGAGGTAGCCATACTTGCCTGCTTGGCTGGCTTCAAGATCGGAGGCGAAGACGCCGGAGGTCTGGTAGCCGTAGAAGACGCCTGCGGCATGACCGACAGCGGTGAGGATGTTGGCTCCGTAGATGTTCGTCACATAACCACGGATGCTCTGTTCCTGGTCTTTGTTTCCGTTTGCATCGAGACTCCACGTCTTGAGGTTGTTGAGTTCGGTGGCAGGAAGTTCGGTGATTTCGTTCTTGTAGTGACCGATGGAGAATCCAACTTGCCAGCGCCAGTCTTTGTGCTGAACAATCATTCCATCGACATTGAAGTTCACTCCGTTGTTCTTCAGCGTACCGTCATTTGCCCACATGTAGGAAAGACCGGTGATGTCGCTGACGGACTTGCGGGTCAAGAGGTTGGAAGTCTTGGCGTTGAAATATTCAATTCCAACATTCAAGCGGTTCTTCAACATGCTGGTCTGCAAACCAACGTTGAAGCGGCGAGTGGTTTCCCACTGGAGTTTGGGGTTCTGGATGTTTGACAGGATGAGACCGGTTGCCTTGTCCATGAACTTGATGTTCTCGAAGTAGGTGCGGGTCGCATAATAGTCAATGTTGTCATTACCGGAGATGTCAAAGCCGGCACTGAGTTTCAAGTAGTCAATGCCATTCACCTTGAACCACTTCTCAGAGGACATCACCCAAGCAGCCTGTACAGAGGGGAAGAGACCCCAAGCCACACCGCACATCTTCAAACCGTCTTCGGCATCCTTACCGAAGCGAGAAGATGCTTCCATGCTGGCAGTGGCAGAGAGGAAGTACTTGTTGCGATAGTTGTACTCTGCGTTGGCATAGTAAGCGAGGTTAATCCAGTTGTCGTTGCGACCACCGTTGGTCAGATAGTCCAAAGTCATGGAGACGTTGGGCATCTTGTCCTGCTCGTTGTTGTAACCCTTCACATAGCTGTTGCTGTAGGAGTAGGAAGAGAAGCGGAAACCGCCGAGTACGTGAACGGAGTGAGCACCGAAGATGCGATTCCAATCCACGCTGAAGTCATTGAACAAGGTGGTTTCTTTGCAGAACTGGGTTCCGACAACGCTGGAAACATAGCCTAAACCTTCAACCTCCTTGGAGGGAGTACCGTTGTAAGGCAGATAGTAACGTTCGTTGCTGCGGTTGAGGATGTAGCTGAAGCGGTCTTTCAAGGTCAGATACTTATTTATCTGATACTTGGGAGCAATGTTCAAATTGAACTGTGTCTGCTCCTGGTAGTTCTTGTTGTCACCCTGACCGTTTCCAAGAATCCACATGGGATTGGCAAGGGCATCGTAGCCGTAACCACGAGCAAAGGAGAAGGGATTGTCGCCATCATCATACTTACCGGCGAAGACTTTGTTGGTCGGCTGATAGGTGATGTTACCGTTGTTGTTCACCTTCACGAATGCAAACTTGCTCAAGAACGGAGTCTGAATCAGACCCAACACGTTGGGAGAGGAAATGTTGCTGTTGTCGTAGTTCTCAGCCCATCCGTTGTCACGAAGGTTATAAGCGTTGCGAGCATAGGAAAGGTCAATGCCTGAGGTGAAGTTCTTGAAGAGGATGACGTCCGTGTTGAAGCGAATGTTCAAACGGTTGAAGTCATTCTGGTGGGCAGTTGCATCAGCCTGAGTGTAACCCAGAGAGAGGTTATACATGGCAACATCGTCACCACCCTCGACGCTCACCTTGTAGTTCTGAGTGAAGACATCGTGATACAAGTCTTTCTGCCAGTCAGTGTTGTTGTGATAGATGGCATACTTGTAGTAGTTGGGGTCGGAGTTCAAGAACTCAATCTGGGAACTTCCGAGGTAGCTGCGGTCAGGAATCGTACCAATCAGTTCAGAGATGTAGTTGCGATACTGCTCACCATCCATGACCTTCATGGTTTCGGGGGACTGTTCAAAGCCACCGTAGGCACGAATCTTGATTCGAGTCACCATGCTCTTGCCGCGACGGGTGTTGATGAGCATGACGCCGTTGGCACCTTTTGCACCGTAGAGAGCGGTACCGTTCTTGAGGACTTCAACGCTTTCAATGTCTTCGGGGTCGATGATGTTGAAGACATTGTTCAGGAAGCCTTGGTGAAGCGTGGTGCGGTCATACTGCATGTCCATGATGACACCATCGATGACGACCAGCGGCATGGCATTTGAGTTCAGGGAGTTCAAACCATTCATGAACATGGCAGCACCCTGTGCCGGCATTCCGCCACGGTTGAGCGTGCGGACTGCCCCACCCAATCCTTTCTCGATTTCTTCTTCGATGGTCAGACCGCTGGGGTCACGAACCACCATGGACTGACTGTTGGTCATGGAAGTTCCGTCATAGAAGAAGTCGGAATTCATGCCGGAAACGAGATAGACGTTTTGGTCGTCGTTGCTCTTGATAGCCAGCTGAGTGGGATTATAGTCTTGGAGTGCGACAAAGAGCACATCTACGAACTTCGGAACACGAATCGTATATTTACCATTGTCGTCAGTCAAAGCAGAGTACATTTTGTTGTTCAAAGCTTGGACTTTCACACCTGCCAAAGGTTTCTTGGTGGCACCGTCATAGACAAAGCCGGAAACCTCTTTCATTTCATATTTGGGAGCAGCAGCTTTCTTTGCCGGAGCTGTCTTGGCAGCCGGTTCCTCCGTCACAGCATCTTGAGCGTACAAGACACAAGATCCGGAAAGCATAAAGAGGCATACACCTGCACGAAGTGCTCCCTGCATCAAGCGAATTTTCTTATTGTTGTTCATTACTTCTCAATTTTAAGGTTACATGATGCGTTACTCGTGAACAGGCTCAATAATTACTTTAGCCACACTCAAACCGTAATCGACATTTTTGACGGGACGATAGGAAGTCAAGGAAGGAATGGCAAGCACCAAGTGGGGGAAGCTGTCCAAACCGTAGGGAAGGTTGGCATAGCACTTGGGAATCTCAATGGATTCGAAGAGCACAATGGTCTGCACCTCTTCGTCACTCACTTCAATCTTAGTGACCTTCTTTCCAATGGTTTTTCCTTCGTCGTCAATCAAACTTGCATCAAATTTGATGTTCTGCTCGACTTTTTCTGTCTGCTCACCGGTTTCTTTGTCGGTGGTGTACCACTTCTGGTCGTAGGAAACTCGGTTGGGAAGGATTTGAATGCTGATTTTATACTTGCCGCTCAACAAATTGCGAAGAGGGATGTAGGCATTCATGGCACCACTGGCTTTGGCTTGGAAGAAACGATAGCGTTTGTATTCCAAATCGGAGAGGTCGATGGACTCATCCCAGTTTGTTCCCTTGACGAGATAAACGACCGAACCCTTCGTGCCGTTCTGCAGAGAGGTGCTGGGAGAAACGTAGTAGTCGCTGGAGAGATCCAACTCTTGACGAGTCTGATAAGAGTAGGACGGATCCATATTGTACTCCGTAATCGGGAAGATAATACCGTTGGAAGCCTTCTGAGGTTCAACTGTTCCAAAGAGAGGGTGCGGAGAGAAAGCCTGAAGGTTGATGAACTGCGTGCCGTTCGTAGAAGTCAAGGTATCTGCAGCCATGGCTTTTGCCACCAATCCATCAAAATCGCTGCGGTTCAAACCGGGAGCAAAACGATAGGGGGCAAAATACATGTTCAGAAGGAGACGACGGGTCACCGTGTAGTCCACGATGGAGTCACGAACAGTCGGATAGTTCAAGGCGGGCTCATTCAACGAACGCTTCATGTTGAAGAACTTACCGTTGGAACCTGTGTAGTTGTAAGAGTAGGAAGAACCGTAGTTGTAATATTTGCTCAACTTCTCAAAGCCTTGGTTCCAGGCTGCATCGGTGGGGATGACAGCCACATACATGCTGTCTTCATTCTTGACCTGAGCGCCGGAATAGTCAATGAGTTCGTTGGTCGTATAGTAAACAGAATCCAAATAGACCATGTTACCGTCATTGTCGAGACCACCTTCCACACTCATACCGGGACTGAAGGTCTTCACCTCTGCTTCGTTCAGTTTCTTGTAGAGAGTACTGAAGAGCGTGGGGTTAGCCTGAATGTAGTCGTAGATGTTGTAGGCAAAGGGAGACTCGCCTTGCAGACAGTGGATGGTTCCGTTAGAGGAAGGCAGCGCTGCGAACTCAGAGGACAACTTCACGCCGTTGAATTCTCCGGCGGAAGCGTCGTAAGCACTGAGTTTGCTGTTCATCATGCGGATGTCCTGCTGATCTGCGGAGGATTCGAAGTTGAAACGAGCGATGTGGTTCTGGGGGAACTGCACGCCTAAGTTATATTCCAACTTGGCTGCCTCTTCGGGGTCCTGAGTCTCTTGAATCTCAGCGATTCTTCTCATGTAAGACTCCTTGTCAAAGGTTCCGTTCAGAGGAGCCCAAACTGTGAAACTCTGAGAAGAGTTCAGAAGTTCAGCGTAGGTGATGGAAGCAGACTTGTCTCCTTCCTTGCGATACACTTTGATGTTCTTCAGAATCTCGGCAAAATCGGAAAGTTCCGGCTCTGCTTCAATGCGCTGCCAGATAGTGCCTGTGGCAGCGGGGTCAGAAACCCGGATGTCGAAATGGTCGTCAGTACAGGATGCCATGCCGAAGAGCATGGAAATACCAAGACTGCCAACTACTCCTTTTAATATAGAAATACGTTTCATAAGAGGATAGTATCAGATTAAATTACCAGATGTCTTCAGGAGTAGTTCCATTGACAATACTAATAGGAACAATCTCAAAATAGTCAAGCATGAACTGCGTCTTGGCATTTTCAATTGCCAACTTGAAGCGCAGATAATAGGACTTGTCCTTTTTCATGTTTGCTGTGGTGATGATACGACGCAAAGCGGGAGTGCCGGGAGAAGCATTGCGGCACGTCTCCATGGTCTCGGTACCGTTCACCATCATGTATTGCGGAGCTTTCATGTAACCCACGTTCTTCAAGTTACGGTCGGCTTCACGCATCAACTCGGGGTCATTGTTCAAGTCTTCATCTGCCACCCAAGGCTGACCGGGAATCATGGAAACGCTTTCACGCTGGTCAATCGGAAGACCGACAGGCTGAGTGTTGGTAGGACTGTCACCAAAGTAGATTTGGAACATACCACGCAAAGTGTTCAAAGAAGCACCCATGCGGATTTCGTAGGTACCGTCCTGCGGAACGGGGGGCAGTTTGAGAACGAAGTCATAGCGTCCGGTCACAAGGATTTCATCACCCTTGTAGTCTTTCCAAGCACCGGAAGCAGAAGCATAACCATTCTGGAGATAGAGGATGGTCGTGCCGGTGGTTTCACCGCTGATGTTGCTGAAATAGCCCTTCGGGAAGTAGAAGAGACCGGCACCGCGCAAGTCGTTGGACTGAATTTCAGGCAACATGGTCACAATGTCCATGCGCATGCGTTCTGAAGCGAGTCCGGCGCGAGTGTCATCGGAATAGATGAGCATGTGGTCAATGGGGAAGTAGAAACCATTGGCTGCGTTGTTATCATTCACACCGTTGTCGATTTGAATCTGAATGTTCAAACCGTTCTGACCGGGTTTGTTGAGATACTTGGTGTTCACCGGTGTGCTGGGATCTTCCACATAGGTTCCTCCTACGATGGCGTTGTCATAGACGCTGATGCGATTGATGTAGTATTCTTCAGTAGGAAGCTGAGTAATCTTCATCAGACCGGCAGGACTGCCCATGGTGGTGTAGTAGTCCCAAACATTGACAGAGTAGCCGAATGTGTTCGGTTTCTTCATATCGTTACCGTAGAGATAACCATACTCGTCAAAGTGTCTCACGAGTTCATCAATGGCCAAACCAGAGTTGAGCAAGTGATAAGCCATAAACTGATAAACTGCATTTTTCGGATTCTTCAAGTCGTCAGCTGCCTGATTTCCGAAGATGGCGGTACACTTCTGAACGATGACAGCCTTGATGGCATCCCAGTTGGTGATGGTTCCATCTTCTGCCACATTAGGAAGTTCAACGCCCCAATCGTTATAGAACACTTCGTCTGGTTCAACGAAAGCAGTGAAGGCAACGTTACGAGTAGCCTGATAGTCGTAGTTATTGTTCGTCGTGCTTTCATAAACTTTAGAACCGGCATAAGAAGAATGCTCTTCTTCATAGGCGATTTCCTCCGTGCGATGGAGTGCGAGTTCATCGTAAAGACCGGTTTCACTGAGCAACTTGCCAAAAATATGCATGTTGTCAGCAATGGAAATAAGTTCAGAAACAGACTTTGTGGAAGGAAGAATCACCTTGCTCACTACGTGCAACATACCATTCGTGCACTCATAGTCAGTTTCAACCACACGAGAGCCGCTTGTGGCATCACCGTTGATGAAGTAATCATGAGTCTCTGCATCCTGCATACATTTCAGACGGCGATTGTTGAGATTGGAAAGAGCGAAAGTCTGATTGGAAGTCGGGAATTCGACACTTTCATAAGCACTGGCGTCACCATTGTCAATGATACAGTTCAAAACGATGAGCTGTTTCTGCTCGTAAGAAAGAGATTCTATGTTACCAGTTTCGTCACCGGTGAGTTCAATGACACATTGCTTCACTGCCTCATCGTTGGGTGCAAAGACAGTGTAGTTACCGCGAGCGGAGAGCACACTGGTCATAGAGGAGGAATTGGACTTGTTGCCAAGTTTAACCTCATCCAAGAGTTTTCTGATGGAAGAGAGTTCATCTGACTTCTCATCAATCTTGTCAATAAGAGTAGGCTCAGTCTTTGTGGCATAAGCCTCTGTGCTGATGTCCTCCTTACAACCGGAGAGGAGAAGGGATGACATCAGCATGAATGCCAAACCAAAGATGGAAACTCCTAAGTTAAATTTAAACTGATTCTTTTTCATAGTATGGCATTATTTTTTGCTGTAACGTTCCCAAACGGGGTTTTGTTTAAGACTGGTGTTGACCTTCAACTCTTCGCTGTAGATGGGAACATACATGGCGTAGATGTCATAAAGGCGATTCACCACCTCTGTCTTCAGCGTGATAAACGTAGTCAAGACGGTCTTCGGGTCGTTGGTGTATTCCACCTGACGCACGATGTCAAACCAGCGTTTGCCTTCGCCGATGAATTCACGCTGACGCTCGCGATAGAGCAGAGTCAAAAGTTCAGACTGAGTTTTTGTGAAAGCACCACCGGACACGCCGTAGTCATCATTCACACGGTCGCAACGCAACTCATCGTCAATGGACTCATCTGTGTTGGAGGTCGGAACCAAAGCGGGGTTGCAACGTTTGAAAATCTGGTTCACAAGTCTGAAACCTTCCTGCAGATCCTCAGAAGAAACCTGAGAAGTGCGAGCGATGGCTTCTGCTTTAATCAACATGACGTCAGACAGACGATATACAGGCCAGTGTGCATCGTTTGCATCGGAAGTGCGCTGAGAAGTGTAGTTGGTGCTGTTTTCCTCACCTGTCAAGTCGGTGATATCAGTGAAGGTGATGTTCTTAGCCACGAATTTGGTGAGCGGTTTGGAAACATCAGAGGACTTGTAGTTGCAGGTTTCCCACAGACGCATATCGGTCTTACCGAATCCAACCGTAGGATTGACCGTGGTGGCAGAAGCAATGATGGCATTGTTCATTGCCATGGTCTGCAGTTTCCAAGCACCATCGGCATAGCGACTGATGTAATTGTTTACCGTGCTGTTCAACGTGGTTGTACCATCGTAGTTCAATTCCAGGATGCTTTCACGAGACAGCTGGTCACCGAAGATATTGTTGTAAGGTTCATCCCTGAATGGAGCACGTTCGTCTGAAACGAAGTACAAAGGATAAGGTTGATTCTTTTCTTCTTCAGTAACATTGTTCTTCTCGCTGAGTTCTTTGCGATACTCGTCGTCAATCAATTTAATCACAGTACTTGCATGTTCTGAAGCCTTGGCGAAGCAATACTTTGCCAACTCATTGCAATAAGCCTGGTCAATGGGCACATTATCCTTCGTCACGTAAGAACCATTGGAAGCAGTTCCCTCGTCAGCGCGAGAAGATGCAGCACCGGATTCGCCATTACCGTTATCTTCGCCGCTACCTTCGCCACTGCCTTCGCCACTGCCTTCACCGCTGCCTTCGCCTTCACCGGTACCGGGATTCACAGATGGTGAACCGGCGAGCACATCGGTCATGTTGACCTTTCCGTGGTTGGGTTTGTTCATAAAGTTTGTCAAGAGACAACCGCGCCACAGATACATGTCAGCCAACAAAGCATAGACACCTTGTTTTGTGAAACGAGACTTGTTCAGATAGTCACTACCCAGGTTGCTGGCTGCATACTTCACATTGGCTTCGAGTGAGTCAATCAACTCGCCGAGAATAGCCACACCGGGTTGAGCCTCGGGCATGTCATGGCGTGCTTGAGCATCGGTACGCACAGAGGCTGTCACAAAAGGAACATCACGATAGGCGCGAACCAGATAGAAATAGTAGAGAGCACGCAAGGCGAGCACTTCAGCACGAGTGGTCTGCCAATCACGACGGGTGAAGCTCGGATCGACTTCATTGCCAGGAACCGTCATCTTGTCGCCTTGTTCAAGGACGAGATTACAATAGTTGATGCCGGTGTAGAATCCCGACCAGTCAAACATGTTGACACTGGGTTGCAGGACTCCGGTTTGGAGATACATGATGTTGGTGTTGGAAACGCTGTTCAGCGTGAGATTGTCAGAACGGAGTTCTCCCCAAAGGAGGATTCTTTCCGTTTGTCCGCCAGCAGCCAACTGTTGGTACGCACCGGCGCGCACATTCTCCAAGTCACCTTTCTCCTGCCAGAAGTTCTCTTCAGGCAACTGGTCTGTCGGAAGAATCGTCAAGAAATCCTCGCAAGAAGACAAACCGCCAGAAGTCAGAAGCATGCTTCCAACAAGAAGAAGTTTTGTATATAATTTCTTACTTTTCATGATGAGTATTGTTTTGGATGTACAAGAAAACATATTAGGAAAAGTTTCCTGAAGTATGTGTGCTTGTTAGAAACCTAAGTTGATACCAAACGTAAATGAACGAGAGCGGGGTGTCTGAGAATAGTCCACGCAGGGATTCATGCCTGACTGAGACTTTTCAGGATCTGTTCCGGAATACTTAGACCAGAAGATGAGGTTGTTGCCGGACGCATAGAAGCGAAGTGAGCGAAGACCAATCTTCTTCAGTTTCTCTGCTTTCACGCTGTAAGAAAGCTGGAAGTACTGGAAGCGGAGGAAGTCACCGGGTTCCACGTAGCGGTCACTAATCAAAGAGTTATAGGTTGCCGTCACGTTGGAGCTCATGGCTCTCGGAATCTGAGTGACCTGACCGTTCTTTCTCCAGCGGTGAGAAACGGCTGCACTCTGGTTCTTGTTGCTTACCATGCTTTCTGCGTTCAGACGAGCCATGTTGATAATCTTGTTACCAATGCGGAAGTTGAAACTGGTCTTCAACTGCCACTGACCGTAAACGAAGTCCACACCGAAACCACCATTAATCTTAGGATTGGAGGAACCGAGATAAACAATATCAAGTTCGTCGATGTTACCGTCATGGTTGATATCATCGTAGATGGCATCACCACCTTGGAACTGGTAGTTCTTACCGCCGTAGTTGAAGTACATAGGCAGCGGGTTACCGTTCTTGTCATACACTACATTACCCTGTGCGTCGAAGACGATAGGAGCAAGTTTTGCCTTGGCGGGGTCATAGTACTGTCCATAAAGAGGATCGTCAGGACGGTTATAAAGACCTGCGGCATTGGGATTACCTTCAGCATCCCAGTAAGTGTTCTTGTCTTCGTTAAGGAAGTAACCGTTGTGGTCGTAGTCAAAAGCGTAAACGCCCAAATAACGGAAACCGTAGATACCACCGAGGGCATTACCAATCTGCACGCGCTTCATGATGGCACCGTTGGCATAGGTGTAGTCTTCGTTGTTGGCTGCGAGCACGGAAGCATCCATATTAGTAATGGTGTTGATGTTCTGTGCGACGTTACCACGAAGAACCATGTGGAACTTACCGAACTTCAAGATAGGACGGGTGTTAGCATAGAGTTCCCAACCCTTGTTCTCCATGTCGCCGACGTTAGCCCAAGCCAACGTGGAGAAACCTGTGGTGGAAGGAATGCGGACGCCGGAGTTCAACAAGTCAGAAGTTTTACGGTTATAAACGTTCAAGTTGAACTGGAGCAAGTCTTCAAAGAGGTTCAAGTTCACACCGATGTTCCAGGACTTGAGTTTTTCCCAACGAATCTCTGTCAGTTTGAGGTTGGTCGGAATCATAACCTGCTGACCAGCGTACTTGGTTCCGTTCGTATTATATTTATTGTACATCAAACCTTCGCTGCCGGGAGCGTTACCGTTTATACCCCAACCGGGTGCGAACGACAACATGCTGACAACCTTCTTGAGGGGCTTGAAGAATTTTTCATCACTGATGTTCCAACGACCGGAGATACCGGGGAAGAAGCCCCATTTCTTACCGGAACCGAAGCGGGTGCTACCGTCGGCACGGAGTGTGAAGTCAAAGATGTACTTAGAACTAAATGCGTAGTGGATAGACATCGTTCCACTCATGGTGTGACCTTTTCCGGTGCCGGTCCAAGTGTTCTCGAGGTAACCGGGAACGGTGGGGTCAGTGATGCCACCGGTGATACCGGAGGAACCGAGATACTGGTTCGTGCTGCTGCTGGTACCCATATCAAAGCGGGCGAGCACTTGCACGTCATGGTTCTCATTGGCAATGTGCGGATGGAAGGTCAATTGATGACGAGTGTTGAACGAAAGGTTCTTGGTTTCATAGCTGGAAGTCTTGTAGGTTCCATTGTTCCACTGGAGAGAGGTCAGGGAACCGGGGAAGAAGGCTTCTTCGGTGTTGGTGTAGGCATTCATATAGACTTCACCACGATAGTTCAAAGAAGTCTCGTCGCTGTTCTTGCCCAAGAACTTATATTCCAACTGGAAACCGGGCTGAATCGTGTAGGAAGACTGATGGTTCCAAGATTCATTTGCAATGGCGACGGGGTTACCGTTGTTCACCATGTCGCTGAGGAAGTAGGAAGAAAGACCGCTGTTGGGATCAATCTTACCTCTGGAACCTGCTGCGGGAGGCATGATGTAGTATTCGCCGGTATCGTAGTACATTCCGTTCTGGTAGTCATACTCTTGACGGGTGACTGCCATGTTCGGCATGGCGTTGTAGGCACGACCGAGGATGTCTGAATAATAGTTCTTGTTGTTCTTCGTGTAAGTCAAAGCGAAGTCAGAGGAGAACTTGATGCGGTCAGACACGTAGTAGTCCAAAGCCAAGCGGGTGGTCAAACGGTCGAGAGACTGTTTGATGATGGTACCGGTTTCGTGGTCATACGTACCGGAGATGCGGAACTGCGCTTTTTCACCACCACCGGAAACGGAGAGACCGTAGTTGTGGGTTTGTCCGAACTGAGTGACTTCCTTTACCCAGTCAGTGTTTTTGTTGTAGTTTCCGAAGTAAGCTTTGTAGTCGTCAAGATACATGATTTCAACGATGCTTGATTCTTCTTCGGAAAGGATGCGCGGGTTGTGATAGGCTTCCTTGAGCATCATGGTGTAGCCGTCACCGTTGAGCATCTTCATGCCTTCGGGCTGCCAGGCGCCTGAGAAGCGGTAACTGAAGTTTACAGAAGTTTTACCGCGTGCACCACGACGAGTGGTGATTTCAATCACACCGTTAGAACCGCGGGAACCCCAGATGGCAGTAGCGGCGGCATCTTTCAGGACTTTGATGCTTTGGATGTCTTCGGGTGCAACCTGGAGGAGTGTGGCGAACTGTTCTTCGTTCTCCATGTTTTCCAAGTCGAGGTCATCGCTGCTGTAGTCTTCGAGGATGTTTCCGTTGACCACGATCAAAGGTTCTTGGCTACCGTTGATGGAAGCCACACCACGAAGGCGCATGCTGGAACCGGAACCGAGGTTACCGGAGTTGGCAACGATGTCCAGACCTGCGATTTGTCCTTGAAGTGCATCGGCTGCAGTTTCAAAGGAGAGACCTTCCATTTGGTCCATGTCAAGCGTCTGCTGAGCGGTGGAGATTTCTCTTTCAGGAATGACGAGACCGTTGGAGCGTGTCTTTCTCGTCACCGTCACCTCTGCGTCCTTAAAGGTATTCTTGTCAATCAACTCGACATTGAAGCGAGTTTGAGCGCCAATGGGGATAATCTTGGTTTGATAACCAATATAAGAAACTCGCAGTTTATTGGCAGGGTTCTTGATAACCATTGAGAAGTTACCGTTGGCGTCAGTCTGTGCAGCGGTAATGTTACGGTTATTTTTATCCTGCTCAACTACGTACGCCATCACAATCGGTCCGTCGACTTTACTCCACACGCGACCGGAGATGCGCTTTTGTGCATAAGAGAGCGAGCAGCAAAAGCACAGCGCAAGCGTTAAAAGGAACTTAAATTTATTCATAGCAATAGATTTATTTCTTGATTCGGAACTTGTTCACGAATGCACGTGCTTTGGCGGGGCTGCTATAGGCGCTGCGGAGACCGCTTCTCAAAGAAGAGTCAAAGAGCATGTAGTCGTTGCCCAAAGAATGAAGCACTACGTACGATTGTGAGTTATAGGAATAAGATTTGGTGGCGACATCAGGAAGTTCATAGTCGCGCGCAATCAAGTTATAAGGTTCTTCAACCTTGTGAAGTTGCTTCGTGTTGTCGCGAACATAAATCTGACCGGGACTTTGGAAGACGTTCACAGGAATATAACTTCCTGCTTCCTCGTCAATACAAGCGGAGAGGCAGTAGTTGCCGGTGCTGTTGAGGTCGTCTTTGTCACCTACGGTGCAGTTGTCAACGAAGAGAGACTGGTCACAGAAGTGATATTTCAAGAAGTTCATGTAGAGAGTGACTTGAGCCTGAGCGATTGCCTTCGCGTCACCAACCACTTCACCGTGTTCGTCGGTGTGTTGATCCACATATTCTTGAATTTCTGCCAAAGTCTTCAGACCGTTCTGTTTTGCGCGTTCAATAGCATCGTTGTTCGGAATATAAATGGAGTAACGATAGTTGTTGAAGAAACGAACGAGTCTTTGAGCGTTGTGCGTCGGACGATCCGTACGTGAAGAGAAGATAATGTATTTCTTTGCCTCGTTGGTCCAGTCGGCATCCTTCATGGAAGCGGGGCGGAAGAGTTTTTCGTAGAGGGTTTCATAGTTGGAAGCTTCCTGGCAGAGTTCGAAGAATGCTGTGAACTCGGGGTGTGCTTCCATCACACCGTAAGAGGTGTTCAGCGCGGGCTGGATGGGACGGTCGATGAAGTAAGTCTTACCGTTACCATAAGTTTCGGCGGTGGCTTTCATGTCGTTGTAAGACTTCACTTCAGCCACAAAGTCATTGTTGGGGGTTGCATCGGAGTTGAGTTCGATTTGCATACCGCCTTCCAACTTCATGCCGACGGGACCGGATGCGGGACGAGAGACGATGTGAACGGGGGCACCGCTTCGGGAAACGTAATAGTTTCTGGAGCCTTGCACACCGGCGAGGTCATCGTTGTCGTGCACGATGATGTGTTGGTCAATCAACTCGGTCAGCATGGTTGCCTTGGTGAGACCGTAGCTTGTGGAGACGTCTCCGTTGGCATCGCTTTGATAAGCGTTGCCTGCCTGATTGTCTTTAGAAGGAACCATGGGCTGGCTGGGAGTCCAGAAATAGCCTTTTGACTTCACGGCGAGACATTTGCCGTTCGTGTTGGTGATTTGGGCTGGTTCAAAAGTCCAGAAGCGATAGTTCAAGGAGTTCTGAGTCGCATAGGACATGGTTTCCACGTAACCGTAGTCTTTCAAACCTGCATCAAGAGGAACGAAGAAGGAGAAGCTGGATTGCATGGAGAGGAAGTAGGTGCTGTAGAACTTACGCAGCGGAGCGCTACCCGTATTGGTGGATGTGAACTTGTCGTCTGCGTGGAGCACGGTGTTGACCACTTGTGCGCCTTCATTGAAGAGCACCGGAGCCATCACGGAGGAGTAAGCTGCAGGGCCGATTACGTTTTTCATCACATAGACGATACCGTTGTTTGCCAAGAGCACTTTCTTGACGGCAGCTTTAAAGTCTTCGGGGCTGCTGATGCCGATGCTGGAGGAGAACATCGGGTCTTGCGCGTCGTTCATGATTGTGGCATACTTGCTCGGCACAGATTCGTTGAAAGATTCTTTCATCAAGTTGTTAATCAAAGGCTGGATGATGTTCAAAGGAATCTGATACAGGTTGTCAAGCAGGTGCGCCTCGTCGTTCGGGGAGTTAGGATTGTAGCGCTGAATGAGCATGGCGCCACCGCCGCGGAGGAAGTATTCCTTCATGGCGTCGTCACAGGGAACGAACATGGTAGCCATGTCTTGCTCCTTAGTGGAGTTGGAGACGGTGTAACTGTTCCATCCCGGGTCATAGTTCAAGGAAGGATAGTCACCGAGAGCTTCTCCATCGGGGTCGCTGCTCACTTGTCCTCTCTGAGAACGCTGAGAGATATAAATCTTCTGGAACACGGAGTCCACGGGGAGTCCTGTGTTCGGTTCGCGGAAGTTGAGGGAGAGGGAAGCATCATACATCGGCATACTGAAACGTTCGAGCATGGCGCTGAAAAGTTTTGTGTCGCCGTTGGTGCGAATGACTTCAGCCATGTTGGGAGGCGTGACGAGCACGGAATCAAGCACGTGATAGTAACCGTTCATACAGGTCACGTCGGGTTTGATTATCTCGCTGCCATAGACAAAGCTGCGGTCGATGTTGTCTGAAGTTTTCCACTCTTTGGAAGTTCCGTCAAAGCCGAGGATGAAGGAAACGTCTTCAGCGGTGATTTTCTTTTCGCGAAGTTGTCCGTCAAGGAAGTGAGTCATCATGGGCTGCGTGTTGTCGAGCGCCATGTAGATTCCCTGGCGGGTAGTAGAATTGCGGTAGCGATCCCAGAAGCGTTTGTCGGCATTAGTGATGGTACCGTCTTCTGCAAGCTGTCCTCGGTTCAAGTTTTCGGGAAGGGTTGCTTTCGGAAAATAGGGAACGGTGTCCACAGCCGTCAGTGAAGAGAGCTGACGAAGACAAAGGTTCTTGATAGGACCTTGAATCGTCGTCATCATTTCAAGCACGTAGGCATTGTTGAGCATGGAACCCTTCAAAAGGAGTTTCTTCTGACTTTGAGAAAGCTCCTTATAAGATGTGTACTTGCTGCCATCGGGCTTGAGCCACACACCGGATGCAAAAAAGCGAGCATAAGCATCGTCATCCGCTACGAACAAAGTGTTACTACCTGTTCTCGCCAAGACTTCCTTATACACGCCGTTTTCTACATCATCAATCAACCCAATTACAGTTGAAAATTTGGGGTCTTTCTTCAGTTCGTCATAAATACTCTGTCCCAAGAAAGACGGACTGGTCTCGTCCAAATCAAAATCATCGGAGCATGAGTACGTTACGCCGCATGTCGAAAGCAAGCACATTGCTCCAAGCAACGTCTTTCCCATTCTGCAAAAACGGTTTTTCATACGCATAAAAGTATTAGATATTTTATTCAATTTGTATTCAACGAATTGTGAAAAGAATTTTCGTTTAAGGGCACTACATGATAAGTACTGCTTGCAAATTTAATCGTTTTTTAATTGGACAGAATAGCAGAACAAGGAGTTCTTTCCAAAAATTAAGTATTATTAAGACTCGCTCCAAAGACGCCAGTCAAACGCAAGAAAGGTTTTACTTACGCTTTGTATCATTCAACGTACCGAACTTTAACTTATTGCCAAAAAAACAAACAAAAAAATAGGGAGAAGACAGATTTCAACTATGAACACGACAAAACTAAACCATAGGAGGTTCGCAAACACAAAAACACAAGGGGACGAAACAAGAATACAAGGGGATGTAACAAAAATACAAGAGGACGAAACGAAAACACAAGAGGGAACAACGCCCAAAGAAGAGACAACAATCAAAAAGGAAAACTGAATCAAACCTACGAATGATGCAGAAAACCATAGTCCTGCTCCGTCAAACTTAACGCTTGCCTCCGCAAAACTTGATGACTGCCTCCGCCTGACCTAACGCGTGCATCCGCAAAACTTGATGTCTGTCTCCGCATGACCTAACGCGTGCATCCGCAAAACTTGATGACTGCCACCGCCTGACCTAACGTCTGTCTCCACCAAACTTGATGACTGTCTCCGCCTGCCCGGAATCAAAGTTTAGAAAACATAAATCTCACTCGCCCCACCCCAACCCAACTGCGCTCTCCCCAAAGAGGGGTTATGGTTCAACCTAAGCTGTTTTCAGACTCTACACTATACATATATACAAGGGAACAAAAAAACATGTAAACTCTACACAAAACCCTACATTTAACCATACATTCCGCTGATTATCCGCGCATTACGGTGTGTAGGATTTACGTTTCAAACCCTACACAAAGCCTACATAAACAATACACAAATCCTACATGGCGGCGGGAAAAAATTCACCGCCCGCCCGGGAGTAAAAAGGGGAAAATGCAGGGTTTGAAATACGACCGGACCTATTCACTGCACAAACCCAACGATGAAATCTGAGTGATGATTGAACCTTCCCATCTATAGACTTTTCTCTCCCATCCAAAGACTTCCTCCTCTTCCCAAAAACCGGTCAGCGTGTAGAGTTTGTCGTGTGAACGCCACTCTGAAGACTGAGCCTCGGTTGCAAACGACCGGTCATTCCCATCCGAGGCATCCACAGAATCGTCGCCGCAAACACATTTTCTTCCAAGCCAGCCGCCACCACCGTCCCCTCCGCGCTCATGAAAAGGCAACAATTTTGAGCCATTTTTCAGCGATTGGACATTAACATTTTTAACTTCCGGGAACACTTTCCGCCTCCCAATTTTGCCTACTCGGCGCGCAGTTTTGCTTTGCCTTCCTCAAATTTTAATTAGGGGAAGGCAAAGAAAAATTAGAGGAAGGCAAATTTTAACCGGATGCGCTTCTAAATCCCCTATTTTAAAGGGAAAGTGACGAAAAAAGGGGGGAGCCGAGGCTCCTCCCATATCTCTGTACAAATATAATACTTTTCGTCGCCAAAAGCAAGAAGTGTTAAAACCGAAAAAGCGCCTTAGGTGTGGAAAAACTTCTCCCGAACGAACAGCCTAATCCGTGGGCTGACACCGCGTGAGAAGAGCGAGAAACGTCAAAACTCGGTTGATCTTTTCCAAAAGGATTCCGGACAGTCTGGCTTTCAGAACTCAGTCATGCGCCCGGAAAGCCATACATTCCACTTCAATCAGCCACTCGGGACGGCAGACGCGCGCTTCGGTGACAAGGAATGGAAGACCGGGGAAGCGAAGACGAAGATATTGCTGCACTTGAGGATAGTCAGCGACGTCGCGAAGATAGACAATCAAATACTTCACATCCTTCAGCGTGGCACCCGTGGAATCCAGAAGTTTCTCAATGTTGAGGAAAAGACGTCCGGTCTGGGTGACCACATCGCCGCGATGCACACACTGACCGACCTTGTCAATGCTCGCAGTGCCGGAAACAAGGAAAAGACTGCCGGAGGGAAGCTCAAGACACGTGCCGCGCTCGAATGCAACACCATACTCATGCGTGGGGTTCAGGAAGTCAAGCGCATGCATATATTTCACCTGCTCTCGCTTCAGCCCTTTCACCGAAAAGAAATCTGCGGCGACAAGGGTGCCGGAATTTTCAGTGGCACCGCCGATGCCGGTGGAAGCAATGAAGTGGGTGGCAGGGGTCAAGCCTTGCTGCGCGAAAACTTCGTTGCGAGCCGTCACAACGCCGGCATAGTTTCGGTCCACATCGCGCACATAAATCCAAGTGCGATGGCAGTGGTCTCTGAGATTCATGCCCGAAGCCTCGAGCGTGTCAATGGCTGCGCGAAACGCCTGCTTCATTTGCAGTTGCGCAGAGGCGTCCTCACTGGATGCAGCGGTCGGGCGCACGCTTTGAACAAGATAGGTCAAGCCCTCTGCTTCAATCTTCACACTTTGTCCCTCGGGCTGTGCGAGGACTTCGCGACTCTCGGCGGGTTCGGGCAACAACCAGAGCAGAAGAGCGATTTTGACACCGGGATGGAGAGGCGGCTGTTCCACCATGCTCGCCACTCCGCTCTGATTCAACAGTTCAAAGAGCCGATGGGAATCCAACGCCGCCTTTTGGTTGGAAGCGTCAGACAAATAGAACCGAGCCTGAAGCAGTCTTTTGAGCGTGCTGGCGTCCTCCTTCATCAAATTCTCAAACTGAAGAAGAAGGTCGTCGCACTGAGAGAGAAAACTGCCCTGCTTGCGGGGCAAGAATATGTGAAAGCAATGAGTCTTTTTCATTGATTCGACAAACGTTTTGCGAGTGCTAAATATTTAAGGGGATGTTCTATAAATTACGGGATAAGGAATGTTCAAAAGAAAGTGCTTACGTTTTCAACCTATTTTTTAGAACACCCCCCTTAGAGGTGTGGTCTGACCGGCAATTCCTTGTCGGGTCTTTCTGTCGTTCATCAGGGCGACAAGACGGTGGAGGAACTCATCGTTTTTGATACCCCAGACGGGAGCGAGGAGTTGTCCCGGCGGTGCCTGCGAAACGAAACGCTCAATGGCAATCTGGGGCGAGAGGTTTTCAAGGAAACGAACGACGCCTTCGGCGTAGGTCTCGGGAGTCAGCAACGGGAACTGCTCGGGAAATTCAGCGTAGTCTGAAGCAAAAACGGAGCCTTTGAGAATCTGAAGTTGATGAAGTTTGACCACATCCACTCCCCAATCATTCATGGTCCGAGCTGTGAAGGCATAGGCGTCAGCCGGCTCGCCGGGAAGTCCAAAAATGAGGTGAGCACAGACCGGAATGCCAAGCCTTTTCAAGCACTCGACGCTGTTTCTTGCAGACTCCACGTTGTGTCCACGCCCCGCTCTGCCCAGAACCTGGTCGTAAACTGATTCCACGCCAAGTTCGACAAGCAAGAAGGTTTCCTCCGCCAGCCGAGTCAGTGCGTCGAGCCACTCTTCACCAAGACAGTCGGGGCGCGTGGCTACGACCACGCCTTGCACACCGGGGACCTGAAGTGCTTCCCGAAAACGCGGGAGAATCTCGCCAACCGCTCCGTGGGTATTACTTCCGTTCTGAAAATAAGCCACATAGGTCACGCTCGCGCCCTTGTTTCGTCGGGCGAAGAAGCGTTTCCCTTCCTCCAGCCGTTCCGCCACAGAGGCATGGGCGGAAGAAAAACGGGGGACGAAACTGCTTCGGTTGCAATAGGCACAGCCACTTCTGCTGATGCTGCCGTCTCGCACCGGACAAGAAAGACCGAGATCCAGCGGAATCTTCTGAACCTTCCCGACAAAATGACGGGAAAGGAAGGAGGCATAGGAGGTGTACGGAAGCATCGTTCTGAACGTAAAAGCGCTGCAAAAGTAATCAAACTTTTTGGAACTTTCGTCCTCCGTGAGCCAACGCACACAAAATCAAGTTGAAACCTTGAAGAGATGAAAAAGAGAAAAAGAAGCCCGGCAAAGGAAAAACGGGGCATGAGTTGATGAGGTGTTTGGGAGGACACAACGAAAGAAAATGAGAAATATTTTTGCAAGTGAAATGTTTTTTCTACTTTTGCCTCGTCAAGGAGAAGTTTTCTCCAATTCTCATCTTGATGACAAAAGGCAAAAGCAACCCGAACGCAGCCGCCGACTGCTTCATTTTCTAACTTAAACCCTCAAAACCAGACGCCTATCGACAGACATTACTCCCTTCATTAACCACAAATCAAGAGTAATGGAAACATTGAATTTGCGCACCGATGAAGAATTGGTCGCTTTATTTATGTCTGGAAACAATGAAGCCTTTGACGAATTGCTTCAACGTTATCAAGAGAAACTCTACAACTACATCCTCTATATTGTTCGTAACAACGACGTGGCTGACGACATCTTTCAAGAGACTTTCGTCAAGGTCATCGTTTCCTTGAGACAGGGACGCTACAAAGAGACGGGACGTTTCTACGCCTGGCTCACACGCATCGCTCACAACATGCTGATTGACCAGTTCCGCTTTGAGAAAAACGAAAACCTCATCTACGAAGAAGACGCAGAACACGCCTGGCAAGAAACCTCCATCCTGCTCGACACGCACAGAGAGAGCGAAATCGTCAACGAGCAAGTGCTCAACGACGTGCGCCGAATCATGGACCATTTGCCGGACAATCAGAGAGAGGTGGTCTATATGAGATACTATCAGGAACTGAGTTTCAAAGAGATATCCGACATCACGGGCGTCAGCATCAACACCGCGCTCGGCAGAATGCGCTACGCCATTCTCAACATGCGCCGACTGGCAAAAGAACATCGGATTTCACTCGATTTCGAGTGAAGCGCACGCTCGTCACACAAAACAGCGGGACGAAAAGAAAATTTGGGACGCCAATACACTAAACCGCACATAGCGACGTTTATATAAGTGTAATCACTTCAACGTTGCCTATGAATCATTCTACTCCCAAGAACTTTCAACCCCGCAAAGAAAGTCTGAACTTCTTGAAAATCTTCGCGCGGCTCTACTCCCCCGCCGAAAACAATGAGTTTGAAGCGAGAAAACTGGCGAGAGCGTTGGCACTGGCTCCGGAAGCAAGATGCTGAACTCCTCTCCTCTAAAAATCTCCACTCGCCTTACAACGCTTCACACTGAACGCCCAAAACCACAAACGAGATTCCGCCCGCCACGTCCCGGCTTCGGAATCTCGTTTGTGGTTTTCTTTCTTCTGAACACTCCTTGTTCCGTAATTTATAGAACAAGCCCCTAAGTAATATGAAAATAGGGGTGTTCTAAAAATTAGGTTGAGTTGATTTTTGATTTCTTAGAGATGAACTTTTGTCAGTTAAGGAAGGAGCATAGCGGGCTATGTGACTGACGAAACTTACAAAAGGGCGCGCTAAGAAACAAAAAGCAACCAAAACGTAAGCACTTTCTTTTGAACGTTCCTTATCCCCTAATTTATAGAACACCCCAATAATAAGTTGCGTCAGATTTGAATGACATTTTCGAGGTCAGATTTTCACCCGAAGAAGGAGCATAGTCGTAGCTATGTGACTGACGAGGGAAGAAATATGGACCGAAAAGATTTTCAAAGATGATGCAGGTTATTTTTTGAGGATTACTAAAACAAGAAAAGAAACGGAAGAGGCAAAAAAATGCTTCAAAAAACCGTAACTTTGCACTGGGTTGTGCGATGCTCCGCATCGAAACTCCATTCGCACACCCCCTAAAACCTCCTCACAACCAAAGAATCATGAAAAAAATCTTGCTTCTCGGCTCCGGCGAACTTGGAAAAGAATTCACCATCGCCGCCCAACGCTTAGGCCAACAAGTCATTGCTTGCGACTCCTACAACAACGCGCCTGCCATGCAGGTCGCTGATGAACGCGAAGTCTTCTCCATGCTTGACGGAGAAGCCCTTGATGAAGCCGTGAAGAAACATCAGCCGGACATCATCGTGCCTGAAATCGAAGCCATCAGAACCGAACGACTCTATGACTACGAAAAACAGGGGATTCAGGTGACTCCTTCCGCAAGAGCCGTCAATTTCACGATGAACAGAAAAGCCATCAGAGACCTGGCTGCCAAAGACTTAGGACTGAAAACCGCAAAATATTTCTATGCCAAAAGTTTTGAAGAGTTGGAAGCACATTCTCGCGAAATTGGCTTCCCCTGCGTCGTGAAACCACTCATGTCTTCCTCGGGAAAAGGACAAAGTCTGGTGAAAAGTCCGGAAGACCTTCCGCACGCTTGGGAATATGCGATGGGAGGAAGCCGCGGCGACATCGCGGAAGTCATCATTGAGGAGTTCATTCGCTTTGACAGCGAAATCACCCTCCTGACCGTGACGCAGAAAAATGGACCCACGCTTTTCTGTTCGCCGATTGGTCACGTGCAAAAAGGCGGAGACTATCGCGAAAGTTTTCAGCCCGCACACATTTCCGAGGAGCATCTCGCTGAAGCTCAGCGCATGGCGGCTGCGGTGACCGAAGCACTGACCGGCGCGGGACTTTGGGGCGTTGAATTTTTCCTAAGCCACGAAAATGGTGTCTATTTCTCCGAACTTTCTCCCCGCCCCCACGACACAGGCATGGTCACGCTGGCGGGAACTCAAAACTTCAACGAGTTTGAACTCCACCTGCGCGCCGTACTCGGAATGCCGATTCCTTGCATCAAACAGTTGAGAATCGGTGCCAGCGCAGTCATTCTCTCGCCCATCGCCTCCAACGAAGTGCCTCGTTATAAAGGAATTGAACAAACCTGCGAGGAAGATGCCGACATCCGAATCTTCGGTAAACCGACCACACGTTTGAACCGAAGAATGGGCGTGGTCGTTTGCAACGCACCCCTCGGCGACGATTTGGAAGCCGTGCGCGAAAAAGCAAAACGCCTCGCCGACTGCGTGGAAGTCTATTGAGGCACGAAAAAATCACGCGCCGCAAGAACAAAACAGGCTTCCCGGGAAACAAAGGGAAACAAACCGATGACAAAGGGAAACAAGCCGACGACAAAGGTAAACAAGCCGACGACAAAGGGAAACAAGCCGACGACAAAGGCAAAGTGAGGCAGAATTTTCCAGAACAGAATCTTTTATTGTCAAGGTGTTTTACCAAACTGAGGGCCTTCGCCCCTAAATTTTAAAGACTTAAGCCTTGAGAATAAAAAATATTGTGCGCCATGACTGGCGCACAATATTTTTTCGGGGAATCGGGCGAGTATGAATCAGCCACAAAGAGGAAATCACGCCAGATTTTTAGCCAAGAACTCCTCCATGGCGCGATAGAAGTCAAAACGATTTTCCTGGTTGGCGAAACCGTGCCCTTCGTTTTCCTTGACCATATACTCCACCTCCACTCCTCGTTTTCTCAAAGCCTCCACCATTTGGTCACTTTCCGCTTTCGCCACGCGTGGGTCGTTCGCTCCTTGCGCGATGAAAAGCGGAACTTTGATTTGGTCGGCATGAAGTGCCGGTGAGGTGGCAGCAAGTTGCTCCTTGTCCTTCTCGGGATCGCCGATTTGTTCGTGCATCATCTCCAAAAGCGGACGCCAGTAAGGCGGAATGGTCTGAAGGAAAGTGAAGAGGTTGGACACACCCACGTAATCCACCCCGCAACAGTAAAGGTCCGGCGTCAGCGTCAGCCCGGCTAGTACGGCATAGCCACCATAACTTCCACCGTAGATGGCGATTCGTTTGGCGTCGGCAATTCCCTTTTCAATCAAGAAGTTCACTCCGTCTGTGATGTCGTCCTGCATGGCAAGCCCCCACTGCTTGTAGGAAGCCTCCAGGAAGCGGCGCCCATAGCCGGTCGAGCCACGGAAGTTCATTTGAAAGACAGCGTAGCCTCGGTTGCAGAGGAATTGAACCTCCGAAGAAAAGCCCCAAGTGTCTCGCGCCCAAGGTCCGCCGTGGGGATTCACAACGACCGGAAGAGCGCGGGCAGTCTCCGGCGTCAAGTGGTGGGGCAGGGAAAGATATGCCTCAATTTTCAGTCCGTCGCGAGTGGTGTAGGAAACGGGGAACATTTCGTTCATGTCCTCCTCGAGAATCCATGGCGCAAGGTCAGCAATGTGCGTCAATTCGTCAGTATCAGCGCGATAGTAGTAGTAGGCTCCGCGTGTTCTGTCACTGCCGGCATAAATGAGATAAGTTTTTTCCTCTTTGTCCGTGTCAGCGATGCCGTAGCGTCGGTCAGGGAAATGATTTTTGATTTTCTCGCGGAAGGCTCGCTCCTCTTCGTCAAAGAAGTGTCGGACAGGCTCTTTGTGTCCCGTGCAATAGACGCCGAGGAGTTTTTTCCTTTTTCGAGAATAGGAGATGCTTGCCACGTCATAGTTTTCATCTTCATAGAGCAACTCCAGTTCTTCGCAGTTTGCCGGATTCATTCGAACGAGTGCCATTTTGTCTCGATGGAGGTTCGTCGCGGCAAAGACTTCCTTGTCGTCGGGAGTGAATTCCATGAAACTGACGACCTCTTTGAAGTTCGTGGTCAAGACCTCGCGGAACGCTTCTTCCTCGCTGTCGCGATAGAGGATTTGCGTATTCACTCCATCAACGATGGCGGTGGCGACGCGCAAGCGTCCCTGATGGTCAGTCATCCAACCTTGAATGTTTCCCGGGTTTTCCGCCAGCATCGTCAATTCTCCGGTCTCCGTGTTCAAGCGATAGGGGTCAAAAACCTCCGGGTTGCGGCGATTCAGGCCGATGAGAACAAAACCGGGTTGCTCTTCGAGGTCATCAATCAAGACGGTGCGAACTCCCTCAAAATCAGTGTAGGAACGGAGGTCTGTTCCGTCGGGACGGATTCCGAAGAGACGAAAGTTTTCATCTCCTCCGACGTCTTTCATGAAAAGGATGCGGTCGTTTTCTGCCCACATGTAGCCACTGACGCTACGTTCCGTTTCGCTGGTGAGACGCACTGAGGCGTCGTCCTTTTCTCCGACTCGCCTGACGAAAACGTTCATTCGGTTTTCGTAGGGAGCCATGTAGGAAATCAAAGTGCCGTCGGGCGAAAGTTGGTAGGCGGTTCTTTCCGAGTTACGAAAGAAATCTTCTAATTCTATTTTCTTCATTTCTTGATAAGCGTTTATAAGAAGTTAGGCTTCAGCCTTCTGTGTATTTCTCTTTGTGCGTTTGTCTTTTTCCAGCCAATGTTTTCTCTCCGCTTCACTCATGCGTTCGATTGCATAGCGCAGCGAGGTGCGATTCATCCTTGCGGAATGTTTTTCCAAGAACTCTCGGAGCACGGGCAGAGATTTCTTTCCGACTTCCCGAAGCATCCAGCCGACGGCTTTGTGCATCAGGTCGTGCGGATGTTCCAGAAGAGTTTCTGCCAGTCTCAGCGTGTCGTTGAATTCGCCTTCACGAATGATTTTCCAAGTTGAGACGATGGCGATGCGTTGTTCCCAAAGATTTTCGCTCCCAGCCAGTTTGTCGAGCACGCTTCTCTCCGGACGCAGCCCGCCCGGCGCAGGTGTCAGAAGCCACTGTCCCAGGATTTTAGGGGCTGACAGGTCCACCAAATCCCAGTTGTTGGCGGCGCGAGTGTGTGCAAGATAGAAACGGACGATTTTTTCACGTCGTCGTGCTGTTTCTTCGGCGTCTCTTTTCGGCGAGGGCAGTGCGGCTTTCATTTCTTCGACCAAAAGGAGCAAGCCACAGAGTCGTGCTTCGTGCCAAGCCGAGTCAAGCAACTTCTCAATTTCCTCAAACGACACTTTGAGGCGTGCTTCGCGAACGACAAGACGCACCTGCGGCACGCGAAGTCCGAGAAACTCGTCGCCTTCGCCGTAGTCGCCGACGCCGGTCTTGAAGAAGCGCATCAAAACGCGTCGCTGCCGCTCGTCGCTCAGCGATTCCAAAGTCTCCAGAATGTCGCACGCAGTGAAAGAAAAATCGGATTTACTCATATATTATTAAGGAAAAACGCCTTAGAAGCAAAACAGTTTAATACTTACGAACTGCAAATATACTGCAAGTTAAGCGTATCGGAGAAAATTTCGTACTTTTGCGGAATCAAAATTAGGAAACTATGCTTTTAAAGATTTACAAGAGAGTCAAAAGGTTTTCCAGATTAGTGGACGAGTTCGCTAAGCGGGAGGCTGAATTAGAACAAGGAATAAAAAGGGAGGAGCCGCAGGCGCAGCCCCAAGAAGTGTATGAAGATGAAAAAGACTACATCAGAGTGGCGCTGAGAAAACTCAGTTGCACGTGGGAGGAGAAAGAAGAGGAAGACGGCTTCGTCATCTTCGTCATTCATTTCCAGAACCTTCTCTTCATGATTCACTATTGCAAAGAGCATCGCATCCTGCGCTTCACTCTCCCCCACTTCTATAAAGTGGAGGCGGAATATATTGACATTCTCCGCACAAGTTGCAACGAGAGCAACATTATGTACTCCACGCTGACCGTCACCTACTCTTTCTCGGAAGACGAGACGACTCTCCGAGTGTCGCTCGGCGCCAATCTGCTCTTCGATGTGCTCAACGAGAGTTTTGACATGACCCTCGACCAACTCTTCTGCATGGTCTTCGCACAGAAGCAGCGCTTCATCATTGAGTTTGAACGCTACAAACAATACATCCAAGGCAAGGAAGTTCTTGATTTGGAGTATCAATACCACACCGACAGACGCATCAGCGTGGTGTTGGCAGAGCAGGAACTTTTTCACTGCCAAAAAGAGTTGAAACTCAAGCGTGAGGAATACGGATGTACTCCCATCACGCTGAAAGAATGGATGCGCCAACTTGAACTCTTGCGAGGCGCGAAACTCCTGAGACTCACACGCATTGACGAGAACAACGAACTGAGCGTCGTGGCTGAGAAGGACAAGCCCATTCGAAACTACCCGTTCCTTGAAAACATGCGCGAAGCAGAAGAGGGAAAGCGAGTGAGCCTCATCTTGGAATATGTTCCTCCCTTCCTCAAAGACAAAGACCCCATCACCAAGCGCGAGATGTTCATCAATTTGCGCTGTGAGAAAAAAACGGTAGAGGCGAACTACGTGAGAGTGACCTATTCGCTCGAAGAGGACACGCCGGACCACACCGACAGCATTTCAGCACTTGAAGAAAAAGAAATGATTGTTGGTCAGAGCATGCTCATGTGTCTGGAAACCAGAAACAGCGCCTGTGCAAGGGCTGAGTTCAAGTATATGTACGGAGAAGCCTGTGACAAAGTCCAAGCCAACCGAATCAACGAATTGACGGACTCGGAAAAAGTTCTCATTGAGATTGAAAACCCCGACGAGGCATACCACATGTACTGGGGCTTGCGCTTCATCCGCGAAGAGAGATATTTTGACGCCATCCGCCAACTCGAGTTGCTCTGGAACCTCATCAACCAAGAATTGCAGCGCGACAGAGAAAACAACGCGTTCAGAACCTATGAAAAGACCGCCTACTACCTCGGACTCTGCTACCAGAAACTGAGAATCTACAAAAAGGCATACTACTATCTGTCAGTCAATGCCACCTCCTCAAACTACACCTATGTGCGCGCCTTCGTGGACTGTTTGGTGCAGGCAAAAGACTATCGAGCCAACAGGTTCGTGCAGCACTACATAAAACAAATGCAGGAAGCCATCCAAAAAGCCGAATGGAACGACATCGAAGTGCCGGAGAGTTCCACGGAATTTCTCAATCACCTGAGAAAACTGGACGTCAGACTTGAGATTGACTTTGGAGACATCCTCACCGCTGAAAGCACGCTCAAAGAGATGTTGCAGGAAGAAGACATGGCTGATTTTGCAAAACAAGAACTTGAATTCTTGAAAACGCTCCGCCTGGACACAAAAACCGAAAGCCCGAAAACGAACAAGAAGGGCTCAAAATCAAACTAATCGCCTCCGCGCGCTCTTTCCAAACAAACACACTTTTATCCTCAAACCTCATGCCACTCATCGCTCCCTCCCTTCTCTCCGCCGACTTCGGCAATCTGCAACGCGACCTCAACATGATGAACGAAAGCGACTGCGACTGGTTTCATCTGGACGTCATGGACGGCGTCTTCGTTCCCAACATCTCTTTCGGCTTTCCCGTCATGCAGGCAATGGCTCAGCACGCCCGCAAACCGCTGGACGTGCATCTGATGATTGTGCAGCCGGAGAAATTCATTGCAGAAGTCAAGGCGCTCGGCGCGAAAGTCATGAATGTCCACTATGAAGCCTGCACCCATCTCCACCGTGTCATCCAACAAATCAAGGCAGAAGGAATGATGGCGGGCGTGACGCTGAATCCCCACACACCGGTTTCCTCTCTGGAGGAAATCATTGGTGATTTGGACCTGGTGATGCTGATGTCCGTGAATCCGGGCTTCGGAGGACAGAAATTCATTGAAAGCAGCGTGGACAAGACTCGCCGACTTCGCGAACTGATTGACCGAAAAAACGCCACCGCTCTGATTGAAATCGATGGAGGCGTGAACCGCGAGACTGCCCCCCGACTCGTCGAAGCAGGGGCTGACGTGCTCGTCGCCGGCTCTGCCGTCTTCAAAGCCGCAGACCCGGTGGAAGAAGTGAGAATTTTGAAACAGGTCGGCGCAGTGAAGTGACAGTTTTTCAAAGTCTTAGTCCACTCCAACAAAACAACTCTTGACATCATCCCGCCGTCTCCGACGGCACACAGAAAAAAGCCCAAGCGGCAGCATCGCCCCACCCTCTCCCATGAAAGACCTACTCAACCATCGTGAACTTTTTCAACTCATGCAGATTCTGCGCGAGAGTCAACGCATCGTGGTCACCGCTCATCGCGGACCGGACGGTGATGCCGTCGGGTCATCGCTCGCGTGGGCTGCCTATTTGAAAGGACTTGGCAAAAAAGTGGATGTCATTCTGCCCACGCCCTTCCCCGATTTTCTGCGTTGGATGCCGGGGGCACACATCATTCGTTTCCATCTGAACCACGAAGCCGAAGCCGCAGCCACGCTGAAGGAGGCAAACCTCATCTGCTGTCTGGATTTCAACACCCTTTCCCGCCTTCAAGAAATGGAAGGTGCCATGAAGCAAACCAAGGCTCGGAGAATCATCATCGACCATCACCCCGACCCGGACCAAGACGGCGTGGAAATGGTTGTCTCATTTCCCAAAATGTCTTCAACCTGTGAGATTGTCTTCCGACTCATCCACCAACTCGGAGGATTCGAAGGAATGACCGCGGCAGCCGCCACCTGCCTCTACACAGGCATGATGACCGACACGGGCGGCTTCACCTACAATTCTGCCGACCCGGAAATCTATGAGATAATAGCCCTCCTCCTGACCAAGGGAATTGACAAAGACAAAATCTATCGCAACGTCTTCCACGTCTTCTCCACCGACCGAATCCGTCTGACCGGATACGTGCTCTATGAAAAATTGCAGTTCTTCGCCAAAAACAAAGCAGCCGTCTTCACACTGACGCGCGAAGAAATGAAACGCTTCCACTTCATCCGTGGTGACGCGGAAGGATTGGTGAACATGCCGCTGCAGGTGAAAGGCATGAAACTCAGCATTTCCCTGCGGGAAGACACGGAACGTGACGTGGTGAGGGTGTCGCTCCGCTCGGTCGATGATTTCCCCTGCAACCGCATGGCGGAAGAGTTCTTCAACGGCGGAGGTCACCTCAACGCTTCGGGCGGCGAACTGCCCTTCCCGCTCGAGGAAGCGGAAAAGACGGCACAACGCGCCATTGAAGCCTATCAGCACCTCCTCTGAGCGCAAACCTTTCGCTGCAAACGTCTGCCACCCTCCGCAGAACCCCAATGAAGACAGCGAAACCGCGGGGAGTGCTTCCCACAGCAAGGAAAAGAGGCAGCGAAACGGAACTTTTCCACACCCAACGCCCCTTTTTCGGTTTTAACAGTTCTTGCTTTTGGCGACGAAATGCATTATATTTGTATAGAGATATGGGAGAAGCCTCGGCTTCTCCCTTTTTTCGTCACTTTCCCTTTAAAAACGGGCTTCTGGGAGCGCTCCCAGTTAAAATTTGCCTTCTTCTAATTTTAATTTGCCTTCTTCTAATTTTAATTAGGTGCGCTCCTAAGTAAAACTATGCGCCGAGTAGGCAAAATTGGGAGCCGGAAAATGTTCCCGAAGGTTAAAGATGTTAATGTCTAATCGCCGAAAAATGGCTCAAAAGCGCTGTTTTTTCCATAGCGCGGAGGAGGCGGCGAAAACGGAGAACCGATTGGTGAACGCTTGCTCGGCACAGGTTTCATTCCGAGGGCTTCCTGAATTTGTGAAACAAGGAACGTTCACCATTCTCAAAACACGCTCTGAAATCTGACAGCCCCGCATGTCCGGCAATCCGCTAAGTAATATGAAAATAATAAGTTGCGTCAGATTTGAATTAGATTTTCGAGGTCAGATTTTCACCCGAAGAAGGAGCATAGCCGTAGCTATGTGACTGATGAGGGAGGAAATATGGACCGAAAAGGTTTTCAAAGATGATGCAGGTTATTTTTTGAGGATTACTTAAACTGCCCCCTCATCCCCGCCCACTGAGCGGTAGCGCTCGGAAACCTCCACGAGCACAGAGAAAGCCGCGTCCAAAGCCCCCAAAGACACAGAAAAAGGAGCATTTCTCAGAAAAGCACGACGAGGAATAAGCCACATGAACAGAAATTCTTAACTTTGCGGGAGAGATGCGGCAACGCCACACAACGTTTCCACATCCCTGTCGTCTCCGCGCTCCGCAGCGACGCCTCCGAGCCAAGAAGCGTGTTCTCCGCGCCACACAGCGACGCCTCCGAGCCCCGCAGCAACCTTTCCGCGCTCCGCAACAAATTTTCCGCGCACAATAATCTCTCGATCTCAAATCGCAATCGAAAATACCCCCTAAATCTCATCCGCCATGATTAACGAAAATGACAAAGCCTTGCTCGCCGCAAAGGGCATAACAGAAGAGAAACTTCACCAACAACTTGAATGTTTCCAAAAAGGCTTCCCCTTCCTCCGACTCCACGCAGCCGCAGGAATCGGAAAAGGCATCCTCCAACCCTCGGAAACTGACGCCGAAGCCTATCTCAAAGCCTGGGACGCCTACACCGACGACGCCTCCCACCGCATCGTGAAGTTCGTCCCCGCATCGGGCGCAGCAAGCCGCATGTTCAAAAACATGTTCGCCTTTGCCGATGCCGACTATGACGCGCCGCAAACGGACTTTGAAAAGACTTTCTTCGAGAAAATCCACAGCGCCGCGTTCTTCCAAGACCTCAACGATGCCTGCCTCCGACTTCACGGAAAAGACATCGACGCTCTGCTCGCAGAAGGAGCATACAAACCCATCGTGAAAGCCATGCTCGGCAGCGAGGGACTCAACTACGGCGCACTGCCGAAAGGACTCCTCAAATTCCACAACTATCCCGAAGGAGCGCGCACACCGGTGGAGGAACACCTCGTGGAAGGCGCGCTCTACGCACGACAAAAAGATGGCTCCGTGCACATCCACTTTACGGTCTCACCGGAACACCGCGCACTCTTCGAGAAACTCGTTGCGGAGGTGGCACCAGCCTATGAAAAACATTTCGGCGTGACCTACGACGTCTCCTTCTCCGAACAAAAACCGTCCACAGACACCGTGGCTGCCAACCCCGACAACACGCCCTTCCGAAAAGAAGATGGCTCGCTCCTCTTCCGACCCGGCGGACACGGCGCACTGATTGAAAACCTCAACGACATCAAAGCGGACGTCGTCTTTGTGAAGAACATCGACAATGTCGTGCCCGACAAACTCAAAGAGGACACGGTGAAAAACAAACGACTGCTCGCGGGAGTCTTGGTCAGCGTCCAAAAGAAAGTCTTTGCCTATCTCAAAAAACTGGACAGCGGACGCTACACGATGGACGAACTCCGCGAAATGTTGCAATTCGTTCAGAAAGAACTCTGCACAAAGAACCCGGAAACCAAAATGCTTGAGGACACGGAACTCGCCATCTATCTGGAACAGAAACTGAACCGACCCATCCGTGTCTGTGGCATGGTGCGCAACGTCGGAGAGCCCGGCGGAGGACCTTTCTTGGCATACAATCCCGACGGAACATACTCTCCGCAGATTCTCGAGAGTTCGCAAATTGACATGAACGACGCTGAGAAAAAAGCCATGTTTGAACAAGGAACTCACTTCAATCCCGTCGATTTGGTTTGCGCCATCAAGGACTTCCGCGGAAAAGATTTCGAACTTCCCGCCTTTGTGGACCCGCAAACAGGCTTCATCTCACACAAAAGCAAAGACGGAAAAGAACTCAAGGCACTTGAACTGCCCGGACTCTGGAACGGAGCGATGAGCAACTGGAACACCGTCTTCGTCGAAGTGCCCCTCTCCACTTTCAACCCGGTCAAGACGGTCAACGACCTCTACCGCCCACAACATCAGTGAAAACAGCCGGGGGTGTCCGCTCAAATAAAGAGACGGACACTCCCGCTTCACAAAAAGGAACGCTCACCCCAAAAAAGCACGAAAGAAACGCTCCGCAATCATACTTCACCACACAACCCCAAACCCGAACAGACTCACATGCCCGTCAATCTCTTCACACTTTTCATGGCGTTCTTGAAAGCAGGCGGCTTGACCATCGGCAATGGCTACGCCATCGTTGAACCGCTCCGCCACGCGCTGGTTTCGGAAAACAAGTGGCTGACAGAGGAGAACTTCTCAGCCGACCTCGCCATCGTGCAGGCAATGCCGGGCATCTTCTCCCTCAACCTCGCCATCTGTCTCGGAAAACGAATCTACGGACGACGCGGAATGGCAGCAGCACTGACCGGCACGCTCCTGCCCGCGTTTGTCATCCTCATCGTCCTCGCCACCTGCTTCGAATCCGTCCGCCACTTCCCCGCCGTGGAGACCTTTCTCAAAGGAGCACGTCCCGCCATCGTCGCAGCAGTACTTCTCCCTTGTCTGAAAATGTGGCGACACTCGGGCATCGTGCTGAGCACAGTCTGGATTCCCGTGGGAGCAGCACTCGCCATCGTGTTGCTGGGCGTCTCTCCAACCTACATCATCATCGCACTGACCGCACTCGGACTGCTCTACGGCTTTCTCGTGCGCGCTGACTCCTGACACTCTTTCACTCCGAACTCATGTTGATTTATCTTTTCCTTCTCCTCAGTTTCACGCAAGTGACCCTCTTCGGTCTGGGAGGCGACCCCGCCGCACAGGCTCTGCTGGAACACGAAACGCTGACCCTCCACAAATGGCTGACGCCCGACCAGTTGACCGACCTCATGACCATGTCGCGCTGCCTGCCCGGAGGCTCCATCTTCAACACTGCCGTCCTGACAGGCTACACTGCCACGGTCGGTGCCTTTGGAAACTGGGGCGGCGTCGCAGGCTCACTGGTCAGTTCTCTGGGACTGATCTGGCCCGCTGTGCTATGGGCAGAATGTGCCGAACGACTGAGAAAAAACGAAAAGATACAACTACACATCGACTGCATCCTCGTGCTGCTCCGTCCACTCGTCCCCGGACTCATCGCAGCGGCAGCCCTCTTGCTGATGAACACCGAAAACTTTGGCTCACCCACAGAATCGCCCTGGCAACTCGGCGTCAGCATCTTCCTCTTCCTTGCCGCACTCATCGGCATGGGCATCTACAAAATCCACGCCGGCGTCATGATTCTCCTCTGCGGCATCGCCGGATGGATTCTCTTCTGAAACCTTTCTCCCAAAGTTTCTTCCAAAAACATTCTTTTTTTTACAGAACACTCATAAAACCTCGCTCATGAGTTTCAACCTTCCAAAAACCGACAAAAAACGCGTCGTCATCGTGGGCGGCGGCTTCGGAGGACTCAAACTTGCCAATAAACTCAAGAACAGTCAGTTCCAAGTCGTGCTCATCGACCGAAACAACTATCACCAGTTCCCACCTCTCATCTATCAAATCGCCTCGGCAGGCATTGAACCGAGTTCAATCTCTTTCCCCTTCCGAAAGATTTTCCAACGCAGGAAAAACTTCTTCTATCGCATGGCAGAGGTGCGCTCCATCTTCCCGGAACACAAAATCATCCAAACGTCCATCGGTAAGGTGCGCTATGACTATCTCGTCCTCGCAGCAGGCGCCACAACCAACTTCTTCGGCAACGCAAACGTCGAAGAAGAAGCCATGCCAATGAAAAACGTCAGCGAAGCCATGGGACTCCGCAACGCACTGCTCGACAACTTTGAAAGAGCACTGACCTGTGCAACTGAAACGGAACGACAAGAACTTCTGAACATCGTCATCGTCGGCGGCGGTGCAACGGGAGTAGAGATTGCGGGAGCACTCTCGGAAATGAAAAACTTCGTCCTGCCTAAGGACTATCCCGACCTGCCCAACTCACTGATGCACATCTATCTCATCGAAGCCGGACCGCGCCTCCTGCCCGCCATGAGTCAAGAATCGTCAGAAAAAGTGGAGCAGTATCTCCGAACCATGGGCGTCAACGTCTTACTGAACAAAATGGTGACGGACTACAAAGACCACCGCGTCTTGCTCAAAGACGGAAGCAGCCTCGCCACACGAACCTTCATCTGGGTCAGCGGCGTGAAAGCACAACCGGTCGGAAACCTTGACCCCTCACACCTCGGACGCGGCGCGAGAATCGTGGTCGATGCCTTCAACCGAGTGCCCGGACTCGAAGGAGTCTTCAGCATCGGAGACCAATGCATCATGCCCGACGGAGACGACAACTGGAAAGGAGGACACCCGCAGTTGGCACAAGTCGCCATCCAACAAGGAAAACTCCTCGCCAAAAACCTCAAACGACTCGAGGAAGGAAAGGAAATGAAGCCCTTCCGCTACGTGAACCTCGGAACAATGGCTACCGTCGGACGCAACCGAGCCGTGGCGGAATTCAGCAAAATGAAATTCGGAGGCTTCATCGCCTGGCTGCTCTGGCTCGTCGTGCACCTCCGTTCCATTCTCGGCGTGAGAAACAAAATCATCGTTTTGTTCAACTGGCTCTGGAACTACATGTCCTACTCGCAATCTTTGCGCATGATTATCTACGCCAAAAAGGCGAAGGAGGTGAAAGAACGCGAGAAACGACTCGCCTCCACACACTGGGGAACTGACCTGCTGAGCGAAGGCTCCGAAGACCTCAGAGACAGAACCAAAGAAAACAAAACGGACGAAAAAAAGCCACAATGAACTGAGAAACGCTCCATTGGCTTCTGCACAAAGTGCGCCACCAACCTCTAAGTAATATGAAAATAATAAGTTGCGTCAGATTTGAATTAGATTTTCGAGGTCAGATTTTCACCCGAAGAAGGAGCATAGCCGTAGCTATGTGACTGATGAGGGAGGAAATATGAACCGAAAAGATTTTCAAAGATGATGCAGGTTATTTTTTGAGGATTACTAAAACTCAAAAGCAGGAACTGCAAGCCGACCCTTTCGACTTGCAGTTCCTGCTTTTGAATTTGCCATTTTCCGTCTGCGCCACGGACGAAGTTTTAGGAAGAACGTGCCGGGGCATCGGAGGGAAGGGCTGAGTTTTCGGAAGAAACCGTCTCGCCTTCCGCCAACTCACTACGAGCCTGCTGCTCCAACAGCGCGACTAAACTCTCTCCCTCATATCTTTCAAAACAAACAATTGCCGTTTTCGAGGTCTTGAAACCGACCTTATCCACTTCCTTCAAATCAGTCACCTCGCCACTCTCGACGAGACGCCGCAACTCCGCGACACGGTGGCGGGAAATGTACTCGTGTATGTCGTTGTAGCCCTGCGAACGGAGACTTTGCAAAACTACGTGGCGGTTGAAACCCACAAGACGACAGAGTCGTTCGCGATTGAACATCGTGTCAATGAATGGCTTTTCGTGAAGCATGATGTACTCCAACATATTGAAACGCTTAAGGTTCGCTTCGTTGAAGTCGTTGATTTCAGACTGCGTGATTTCTTCCGGAGTCGGCATTTTCTCCACTTCGCGAATGGCGGGATAAGCCATTCCCTCCACGGACGGGCGAAGAATGCGGAAGAAAAGAAAGAGATTCACAAGCGTGAAAAGAAGAACATAGACGTTGAGCAGAACGAGACTGAACCTCACGGCGATGAAAACAAAAAAGATGCTGACCGCGCCCAACGCAGAACCGTAAGCAATCAAATCAGACGGAAGTTGCATGCGACGAACCAGACGGTGAGGCAGGCGGAAGATGTTGAGAATGTAGTAGCCGGAAAGCAACAGCGCCACGATGCGCAAAAGGATGTCGCCGGAAAGAAAATACTGAATGAAATCATCAAACTCATAGACGCCGGCAAGGTTGCTGCCGACCGCCGCGCCCATGCCATAGATAAAAATAACGCACAAAGCGGGAATCGCATATCCCCACATTCTTCCCCATTGCAAATAACCCGGCATGCACAGACCAAGAGGATAAACGCTCAGAAGAAAAGAACAAATCATCAAATAAATCAGCATCACAGGGTGCAGAATCCCGAGAGGAGGCACCACGCCGCCGCAAGCAAAAAAGGAAAGCCCGCCACAGTAGAGCAAGCAAATGAGCAACATAATCCACGCTTGAGACAAAAACTGCACACTGCGACGAGAAAAGAAAAAGAGCACAAGACTCATCATCAGATGGGTCGCCGCTGCAAATTCTATATTGACCAAAGTGAGGGTGTTCATGGAAAATATCAACGAATGAAAGAAAAGCGCGCTACAAAAAAACGCGCAAAACGAAAGAAGTTTTGAAAACTCGCCACAAAAATACGATTTTATTTTCACGAGTCACACACAGGACGGCATGGACTTCTCTGGCCGACTTCCCAAATTTCACCAAAATTTAGCGCTTTTGGATGAAAAATCAATGAAAACGCGGCACAATGTGCAGAAGCCGTGTTGGTCATCTCTACTGATTTATTTATTTTTGCAGTCACTTACGTAAGACTATTTTCCTCTCATGTCAAAAGAACAGGTTTTTAGAATTGACATTGACAGCATTTTAAACACCAAGGCGGGAAAAAAGGCTCGCTACGTGCCCCGTTTTGTCAGAAACTGGCTGAAGCGCATCGCCCACCAGGATGAAATCAACGAGCATTTGGCTGCAACGAGCGACATTAAGGGCGTGCCTTGGTTGGATGCCACCGTGAAATATTTGGACATGCAAATTGAGGTGCACGGACTCGAGAACCTTCCCGACGACAGCGACGGCAGCCGATTCACCTTCGTCAGCAACCACCCACTCGGCGGTCCTGACGGCATCGCCCTCGGCCACATCTTGGGAAATCACTACGACGGTCGCATTCGCTATCTTGTCAACGACCTCCTGATGAATCTCCCCGGGCTCGCACCGCTCTGCATCCCTATCAACAAAACGGGAAAACAAAGTCGCGACCTCCCACGGCTGGTCGAAGCAGTCTTCCAAAGCGACAACCACGTCATCATGTTTCCCGCCGGACTCTGCTCACGAAAGATTCAAGGAGTGATTCAAGACTTGCCGTGGAACAAAACGTTCATCCAAAAGAGCATTGAAACACAAAGAACCGTCGTCCCCATCTTCTTCAGCGGACAAAACTCTGAACGCTTCTATCGCATCGCCTCCTGGTGCAAACGACTCGGACTGAAAGTCAATCTCGCCATGCTCTTCCTCTCCGACGAAATGTTCTTGAACAAACACAAAAAGTTTGACGTCTATATCGGACAGCCCATTCCTCACACCGTCTTCGACGCCACAAGACGCCCCGCAGACTGGGCAGACTTCGTCAGAAGCAAGGTCTATGAACTGCCTCCGAAAAACCAAAACTGAACAGGCTGAAGAAACGCTTTCGTCTCCCCCTTCCATTTCAACACCATGACACCAATCATACCTCCCGTAGAGAAAAATTTGCTCAAAGCAGAACTCACTCCGGAACGCCGACTCCGAGGAACCAACAAAGCCGGAAATGAAATCTACATCGTCACCTTCCAACAAGCACCGAACGTGATGAGAGAAATCGGGCGTCTCCGAGAAATTGCCTTCCGCGCCGCCGGAGGAGGAACGGGAAAAGAACTGGACTGGGACGAATTTGACACGTGCGAACATCCCTACTACCAACTCATCGTTTGGGACCCGGAAGAGGAGATGATTTTAGGAGGATACCGATTCCTCCCCGGTCACGAGATTCAATTTGATGACAACGGGCAGCCGAAATTGGCGACCTCACACATGTTCCACTTCTCCGAAAAATTCATCCAAGACTATCTCCCCCAAACCGTGGAACTGGGGCGCTCCTTCGTCACCTTGGAATATCAGAGCACGCGTTCCATGAGCAAAGGACTCTTTGCCCTCGACAATCTCTGGGACGGACTCGGTGCGCTCACGGTGCTCATGCCGGACTTGAAATATTTCTTCGGCAAAATGACCATGTATCCCTCTTTCAACCCAAAAGCCAGGGACATGATTCTCTTCTTCCTGAACAAACACTTCCCGGACAACGAAAAACTTGTCACGCCCGACACACCCATTCAAACAGGCACGGACAAAGCGGAACTGGAAGCGCTCTTCACCGAAGAAAACTTCAAAGCAGACTATCGAATCCTCAACACCGAGGTGCGAAAACTGGGCTTCAACATTCCGCCCTTGGTCAATGCCTACATGGGACTCAGCCCCACGATGCGAGTCTTCGGAACCGCCGTCAACCACGAGTTCGGTGAGGTCGAAGAAACAGGAATCCTCATCGCCACAGACGAAATCCTCGAAGAAAAAAGGATGAGACACATCGACACCTTCGCCCACGAACACCCCGAAAGCATGAACCTCTTCCAAGAAATCTTCAAGAAGGAATAAGAAATCCTCAAGAAGAAAACACAGAAGGCTCAAACAGCGAACAAAAACGAAAAACCAGAACAAAAAGCCCGCCCGACGAACGGCTGAAAATCCAAAAAAAACAAACAGATTTGGTTTATCGCCTATTTTACAGTAACTTCGCACCCTCTTACGTAAGACTATGAGACAACTCAAGATAAACAAAAGCATCACAAACCGCTCCAGTGCCGCCCTTGATAAATATCTCGTGGAAATCGGCAGGGAGGAACTCATCTCCACCGATGAGGAAGTGGAACTCGCTCAGCGCATTCACAAAGGCGACCAAGAAGCCCTCGACCGCCTCACCCGCGCCAACCTCCGCTTTGTCGTCAGCGTTGCCAAGCAGTATCAAAACCAAGGACTTGCCCTCAACGACCTCATTGACGAAGGCAACCTCGGCCTCATCAAAGCCGCACAAAAATTTGACGAAACACGCGGCTTCAAATTCATCTCCTACGCCGTTTGGTGGATACGCCAGAGCATCCTGCAGGCAATCTCCGAACAGAGTCGCATCGTGCGCATGCCGCTCAACCAAGTCGGATTCCAAAGCAAACTGACCAAAGCCATCGTCAACTTTGAGCAAGAGTATGAACGCCGACCCTCCGTTGGAGAACTCGCTGAGATTCTGGACACGGACATCGCCAAAGTGCAAGAAGCACTGGGCACCAACGGAAAGAAGGTGAGCGTCGATGCACCGTTCCAAGACGACGACTCCAACTGCCTCATTGACATCATGACGGACGACAACGCGCCGGGAACGGACAACCAAATGGAGAAAGAGTCGCTCGCCTCTGATCTGGATGCAGCGCTCAGCACACTCTCCGAACGTGAACGCCAGGTGCTCAAAATGCTCTTCGGAATCGGACGAAACGAAATGACCGCCGAAGAAGTCGCCGGAATGCTCAACCTCACCAGAGAGCGCGTCAGACAAATCAAAGAAAGAGCGCTCCGAAGACTCCGCGAAGCCGACAACATCAACATCCTGATGAAATATCTCGGCTGAAAACTCGCACCTTCACAAACAAAACGGGAAAGCAAACAAACTGCACGCTCCAAGTGACAGTCGCCGGCTTATCCCTCAGAACTGAAAGAAAAAACATTTGAAATGACGTGTGACCATAGATTTGAAAAAACATCTTGGTCACACGTCATCGCTTTATTTGAAACAACCACATAAACCTCTCAACTCATGGAAAAAATAATCGGTCTCATCGACGCACCTTTCACACCCTTTGACGAAAACGGAGAAATCAACCTCGCCCCGATTCCACGCTACGCGGACATGCTTCAACGCAACGGGCTCAAAGGCGTCTTCATCAACGGCTCTTCCGGCGAAGGCTACATGCTCACCGAAGAAGAAAGAATGAAACTTGCCGAAGCCTGGGTCGCCGCAGCACCCAAAGACTTCAAAGTCATCGTCCACGTCGGAAGCACCTGCATCAAAAGTAGCCGCCGACTCGCAGCCCACGCACAAGAAATCGGAGCCTGGGGAACAGGAGCCATGGCTACACCCTTCCCGCGCATCGGAAGAATCGAAGAACTCGTCGCCTACTGCGAAGAAATCGCAGGCGGAGCACCGAACCTTCCCTTCTATTTCTACCACATCCCTGCCTTCAACAACGCCTACCTCTCCATGCTCGACCTGCTCAAAGCGGTCGATGGCAGAATCCCGAACTTCGCCGGCATCAAATATACCTTTGAAAGCCTTTACGAATACAACCGCTGCCTGCGCTACAAAGACGGAAAGTATGACATGCTTCACGGACAAGACGAGACGATTCTGCCCTGTCTTGCCATGGGCGGAGCAAAAGGCGGCATCGGCGGAACAACCAACTACAACGGGAAAGTGCTCACCGGCATCATCGATGCCTGGAACGCCGGAGACCTTGACAAAGCGCGTGAACTGCAAAACTTTGCGCAGGATGTGATTGACGTCATCTGCCACTTCCGCGGCAACATCGTCGGCGGAAAACGCATCATGAAACTCATCGGGCTGGACCTCGGAAAGAACCGCGTGCCGTTCCAAAACATGACCGACGAAGAGGAAGCACAAATGAAGAAAGAACTGGAAGCCATCTCCTTCTTTGAACGTTGCAACGAAATCTGAACAGACTTCCGCCTCTCTTCACACACTCCTTCCGCGAAAGCATGAAAGAAGGAAACTCCTCCCGATCCTTATTCCGTGATTTATAGAACACCCTCTAATACCATGAACCACACTCCGAAGCGCCTCTCCGGCACACCGAAGTCGCTCCGACTCATCCTTTCTCTCTTCTTCCTGACCCTGCTCTCGGGAAAAGTCGCTTTCTCTCAGGAACTTGCGAGTGCACACCCGAACGCTTTCAACACGCTCAGACTGAGCAAACTGCCTGCCCTCCCGGTGGGCGGTGCACAAGGCGTCTCCGCGCCATTTGCGGGTGCAGTCGGCAGCGAAGCCTGGGTGGCAGGCGGTTGCAACTTCCCCGGCGTGCCCGCTGCTGAGGGAGGAGCGAAGGTGTTCTATCGCGACATCTTCTCGCTGAATCCCCATGACGCGAAAGCGGGATGGAAGAAAATTGGTGAACTACCTGCCGCCGTGGCTTACGGTGCCGGCGTCAGCGTGCCCGAAGGTCTCGTCTGCATCGGCGGCACCGACGGAACGCACGCGCTTCGCCACGTCTTTCTCCTCAAGAAAGGTGCCGACGGCACGGTGATTACAGAGACATTGCCCTCCCTCCCCGTGGGACTGGACAATCTCTGCGCTGCCTACGGCGACGGGAAAATCTATGTCGCAGGCGGCAAGGACGAAAACGGCAACCCTTCCTCCGCCGCCTTCTGTCTCCCCTACCCCGGCGGCAAGTCTTGGGAGCGGCTGCCTGACCTCCCCGGTCGCGGACGCCTGCAACCCGTGGCTGCCGTCCAGAGTGACGGACGCACCCACTGCTTCTACGTCTTCGGCGGCTTTGCTCCCGCCACAGAGAAAGAGAAAGGGATGGTTCACACCACAGGGCTGGCATATAACCCTTTGAAAAAGATCTGGGAACGCACCCTCTTGCAGCAAGCCCACGGCAGCCAAGAGCCCTTCGCGCTGGTCGGCGCGACGGCACTCACCTCCGGCTGCGCCCACATTGTCTGCCTCGGCGGGGTGAACCGCGAGATTTTCGAACGCGCCATCAACCGCCCCTTCCTGCTCGACTCCCTCCGCGCCATCTCAGCCCCCTCAGAAGAAACGCTTGCCCTCATCCGCACGCTGGAAAAAGAAGGGGAAGACTATCTGAAACAACCTTCCGAGGCTTACCGCTTCTCCCAAAATCTTCTTTTCTTCCACACCGTCACCTCCACCTGGCTTTCCGTCGGTCCCTTCCCCGCCTTGGCAAAAGCAGGTGCGGGCTTGGTGAACGTCGGCGGACTTTGGATGATGATTGACGGCGAGAGCAAACCGGGCGTGCGAAGTGCCGACGTCTCCGCCTTGAAGGTTGATTTCAAGCCCTCCTTCGGACTATGGAACTGGTTGGTTTTGGTGGGTTACCTCCTCTTAATGATAGCATTAGGCTATTACTTCATGAAGCGCGAATCGGGTGCCGACGACTTCTTCAAAGGCGGCGGGCGCATCCCCTGGTGGGCTGCAGGCATCAGCATCTATGCCACCATGCTGAGTGCCATCACCTACATGGCTTATCCCGCCAAGGCATACGCAACGGACTGGACCTACTATCCGATGCTCGTAACCATTCTCCTCGTGTCCTTCCCCGTCATTCGCTACTATCTTCCCTTTTTCCGTCGCCTCAATGTCACCAGTGCCTACGAATATCTGGAGCGACGCTTCAACGCCACCTCCCGACTGATGGCATCTGCGCTTTTCATCGTCTTCATGGTTGCCCGCATGGCACTCGTGCTCTATCTTCCCTCGCTCGCTCTCACGGCTGTGACGGGCATCGACCTTTACGTCTGCATCGTTCTGATGGCTCTCGTGACGATTGTCTATTGCACGATGGGCGGCGTTGAAGCGGTGGTTTGGGGCGACGTCATCCAAGGCTTCATCCTTGTCGGCGGTGCAATTTTCGCCGTGGCTTGGCTGGTGTTCGGCACGGAAGGTGGTGTCAGCGGCTTCTTGACCATCGGCAGCGAGGCAGACAAGTTCCGACTCTTTGACTGGAGCATGGACTTCCGCTCGGCGACCTGGTGGGTCATCATCCTGGGAGGACTGGCGAACAACCTCATCTCCTACACCTCCGATCAAACTGTGATTCAACGCTATCTGACGACAAAGGACGAACGCAGCGCACGCCAGAGCATTCTGATGAACGGTGTGATGAGCGTCGGCGTCTCCATCGTCTTCTTCGCCATCGGCGCAGGACTCTACACGTTCTTCAAAACGCACCCCGCAGAGTTGGATTTGACGATGTCGAAGGCGGACACGATTTTCCCCTTCTTCATGATGTCACAACTGCCGCAGGGACTCGCGGGACTCCTCATCGCCGCCATCTTTGCTGCCACGATGAGCACGATTTCTTCCAACATCAACTCTGTCGCCACGGCTTTCAGCGTGGATTTCTACCGTCGCTTCCGTCCACAGACCGACAGCCACGCGATGGTTCGGGTGGCTCGCACGGCGTGCATCGTCTCCGGCATCATCGGCATGGGCGTAGCGTTGCTCATGGCGACCTGGGACATTCTCTCGCTGCTCGACTTCTTCCAAGAAATCTTGGGACTGCTCTCCAGCGGCTTGGGCGGACTCTTCCTCATGGGCATCTTCTTCCCGCGCATCGGCGGACGTGCCGCACTCATCGGCTTCCTCACGGGCGTCGTCGCCGTCTTCCTCTTGAAAAACTTCACGCCGACGAGTTTCCTGCTCTACGGCTTCATCGGCATGACCGTCTCCGTCGCCACGGGCTGGTTGCTCTCTTTCATCTTCCGTGAACAAAAAGACCTCACGGGGCTGACGTGGAAGACACTTTCAAAATGAACAAAACACCACAACTAAGAACCTCTTTCCTATATTTTTCACTATGACAGATTTTTCAAAACTCGCTTTGCAGTATAAATCAGAACTGCTCGACAAAGTCGTGCCTTTCTGGCTCGAAAAGTCACAAGACAAAGAATTTGGCGGATATTTCACCTGCCTGAACCGCGACGGCTCGGTCTTCGACACCGACAAATTCATCTGGCTCCAAGGACGCGAAGTCTGGATGTTTGCCACATTATATAATAAGGTGGAAAAACGCCCCGAATGGCTGGAATGCGCCATCCAAGGAGCGGAATTCCTCAAAAAACACGGTCATGACGGCAACCTGAACTGGTACTTCTCACTCGACCGTGAGGGGAATCCGCTGGTGGAGCCCTACAACATTTTCTCCTACACCTTCGCCGTCATCGCCTTCGGTCAACTGAGCATCGCCACGGGCAATCAGGAGTATGCCGACATTGCCAAGAAGACCTTTGACATCGTGCTTTCCAAAGTGGACAACCCGAAGGGGAAATGGAACAAGGCGGCAGCGGGCGCACGCTCCTTGAAGTCTTTTGCCCTACCCATGATTCTCTGCAACGTGGCACTGGAAATCGAACCGCTGCTCTCTCCCGACTTCCTTGAAAAGACGATTGAGACTTGCATCCACGAGGTCATGGACGTGTTCTACCGCCCCGAACTCGGCCTCATCGTCGAACATCTCGGCACGGACGGCGAACTCGTGGACTGCTTCGAAGGAAGACAACTGAATCCGGGGCATGCCATCGAAGCCATGTGGTTCATCATGGACCTCGGCAAACGCCTGGGGCGTCAGGACCTCATCGAACGCGCCGTCGATATTGCACTGAAAGAAGTGAACTACGGGTGGGACAAGACCTACGGTGGCATTTTCTACTTCATGGACCGCCTCGGGCATCCCTGCCAGCAACTCGAATGGGACCAGAAACTCTGGTGGGTGCACATCGAAACACTCATCACGATGATCAAGGGCTATCAACTCACCGGCAACCGCGAATGCCTCGCATGGTTTGAGAAGGTGCACGACTACGTTTGGTCGCATTTCACCGACGCCGACTACCCCGAATGGTACGGCTACTTGAACCGTCAGGGCGAAGTATTGCTTCCGCTCAAGGGTGGTAAATGGAAGGGCTGCTTCCACGTGCCCCGCGGACTCTTCCAGTGCTGGAAGGTGCTGGAGGAATTGGCTGCAAAGTGATTCAAGCATCACACATAGCTACAATGCTTCAGATGGTTCACATCTTAAATGCCATAAAGGGGTGTTCTATAAATTACGGGATAAGGAACGTTCAAACCTAATTTTTAGAACACCCCTAAGGTATGGAAAACAATATAGTAATTGAAGTTTCGCAAGTGTTCACTTGAACGCGCTTGCGCTTATTCTCTGATTCAACTTGCGAAACTTGAATACTTGAACTCCGAATTTGTGCAGTCAATGCCTGCACAAATTGAGACGACATCAATTACATCAAGCACAGGGAAAAATATAAGAGGCTGTTTCAAATCATAAATTTTGACACACCTCCCTCATTGTATTGGGGTTTGTAGCAAAACTTGTGCCAAAATGCCCTCAAAAAGGAGCACAGGAAAAAATGTGAAATAGGCTTCGCGCGCGAGGCGCGCGTTTTCGCCTTTCAAACCTATACGTTTTTCAAGGGTACATGCATTTCCTTCAAATCCTACGCAGTTCGAGTTTAAAGTTTGATTATCAGAGTTGTTAAGTGTGTAGGGTTTGGTGTGCAAATCCTACACAAAACCCTTCACTGTGTAGGGTTTCGCGGTGGTGTGTGTAGGGTTGTGGTGAAGCAAAAAATATAAATGTAGAGTTGGGCGGAAATATGCAGAAACGCGGTTTTCATCCTACATTTTTGCTCTTCGAGAGACCCTGTGTCGCTGAGAAAAAATCTTGACTACTCGACACGCAGTTTTACTTAGGTGCGCTCCTAGTTTTTCCTGGGTGCGCTCCTAGTTTTACTTAGGTGCGCTCCTAGTTTTTCTTAGGTGCGCTCCCAGTTTTTCCTTAGGTGCGCTCCTAGTTTTTCTTAGGTGCGCTCCCAGAAAAAATGTTTCTCCATTAATGCCCATTAATTGTCTCATTAATTGTACCATTAATTCTGTTCAATTCGTGTTCAATTCGTGAACAATTCGTGTTCCAAAACAAATTAATGGCTTTTAATGAATCAATTCATGAACATTAATGTTTCAAAAGGATGCGTGGTCAATTCATGAACATTAATGTTTCAGGGTTTCAAAAAGGGGGCGCTCCTGATGCGTGTTCCGGAGAAGACGCACAGAAGGGTTCACCCTGCTCGAGATACAAAATTTCGTCAAAACCGAACATTTTGCTAACTTTGCGGAAATTTTACTAACACAAACAAGAAGAAACATGGACTTATTCATCAAAAAGACTGCCGCCGAACTGCTGCATGAAGCCGAAAACGAAGGCGGGAAAGGACTGAAACGCGTGCTCGGCGCCTGGGGTCTCATCGCACTGGGCGTGGGAGTCATCATCGGCGCCGGCTTGTTTTCCGTCACCGGAATCGTAGCGGGCGAGCACACCGGACCGGCGATTGTCATCAGCTTCGCCATCGCCGCCGTGGCATGCGCGCTGGCTGGTCTTTGCTACGCAGAATTTGCCTCCATGCTCCCCATCTCCGGCTCTGCCTATACCTATTCCTACTTCACCATGGGCGAACTCGTGGCTTGGATCATCGGGTGGGACTTAGTCTTGGAATATGCCGTGGCAGCCGTCGCGGTGAGTGTTTCCTGGAGCCGCTACTTCTGCGTCATGATGGAGGGACTGGGCTATCCGCTTCCCACGGAACTGACAGCCTGCGCGGCGGACGGCGGCATCATCAACCTGCCCGCCATGCTCTTGGTCATCGTCCTGTCGCTCATCCTGATGCGAGGCACACGCGGAAGCTCCTTCTTCAACGACGTCATGGTCTTGCTGAAGATTCTGGTGGTCGTCTCCTTTATTGTGATTGGCTTTCAATATATTAGAACCGAAAACCTCACGCCCTTCATTCCCGAAAACACCGGTACTTTTGGCGACTACGGCTGGTCGGGCATTCTTCGCGGCGCAGCCATCGTCTTCTTTGCCTACATCGGCTTCGATGCAGTGAGCACGGCGGCGCAAGAAACGAAGAACCCGAAACGAAACATGCCCATCGGCATTCTCGGCTCTCTCTTGATTTGCACCGTGCTCTACATGCTCTTCGCCTTCGTCATGACAGGCGTCACGGACTATCATGCCTACATCGGCGCCGACAGCATTGCACCTGCCGCCACCGCCGTGGCAAACATGGGACCGGTCGGAGCGGACGGCATGGTCACACCGGCTTACCCCTGGCTCAACCGAGGCATCATCATCGCCATCCTCCTGGGCTATGCAAGCGTCGTACTGGTCATGCTGCTCGGACAAAGCCGTGTCTTTTTCAGCATGAGCCGAGACGGGCTCCTTCCACCGCTCTTCTCACATCTACATAAGAAATACCATACGCCCGCTCGCAGCAACCTGCTCTTCATGGTCATCATCAGCGTCATGAGTGCCACCGTGCCTCCCGGAATCGCAGGCGAAATGACAAGCATCGGCACACTCTTCGCTTTCGCACTGGTTTGCCTCGGCGTCATTGTCGTGCGACGCACACAACCCAACGCGCCGCGCAGTTTCAAAACGCCGCTTGTGCCCTACATCCCGGCAGCCGGCGTGGTCTGCTGCGTGGGCATGATGCTCTTCCTTCCTGCCGACACCTGGATTCGACTCGTCATGTGGATGCTGATAGGCATTGACATCTACTCCTTCTACGGCATTCGCCACAGCGTGGTGGGCGGCGGCAGCGTGCGACGCCACGGGCAGACCGTTTTGAGTGCGATTGGCGTCTTCATCGCCTTCCTCTGCGTGCTGACAGGACTTTGGCACCAACAAACCGTGGGCTGGGACGCTGACCGTACCATGCTCTTCATTGCCGTCATCTTTGGCGTCGGACACATCTTCTTCTATCTTGTGAGAGGCTTCTCTTCTTTTGAGAACCACCACAAGGAATAAACATCTCACAAAAGAACGACAAAAACGAAGAATAAACACATGATTCTCACCACACTTGCCTACGCTTCACGCATCGAAGCGCTACATCCGCTTTTCCCACAGTTGTTTGACTATCTTCGCCACCACGACCTGCGCGAAGTTGCCGCCGGACGCATCACACTGGACGGCGAGAAACTGTTCATCAACATTGACGAACCGCAACTCCGAAGCCGAGAGGAGCAAAAGTTGGAGGTGCACCGCCGATACATTGACGTGCACATTCCGCTCAGCGCACCGGAGACCGTGGGCTGGACGCCGCTGGAAGAACTCAAAACGAAAAGCGAACAACCCTTTGACGAAGAACACGACTTCGCACTCTATGCGGAACCTGCAAAAACCTACTTCACCGCACTGCCCGGCGACATCTACCTCATGCTCCCGGAGGACGCCCACGCTCCCATCATCGGCACAGGAAAAATGAAGAAGGCGATTTGCAAACTTCGGATAGACTAACAAGCTTCTACCTCCCCTTAATGCTTCTGCCCCTATAGGGCGACTCTTTTTTTATTCCTACACGTGCCCCGGGGTGTCGTTCGCTGCGCTCACTTGCCCCGGGCTATGCGCTCGTTGGACTTTCAGCCCGTTCGCGGAAAAATGAAGCAGACGGCATGCACCTCTACCGAGAAAAGGGTTATGTCTTTCCCTCAAAGCACCCAAAACATTTTCCACACCCAAGGCGGTTTTTCGGTTTTAACACTTCTTGCTTTTGGCGATGAAAAGTATTATATTTGTATAGAGATATGGGAGGAGCCTCGGCTCCTCCCTTTTTTCGTCACTTCCCCTTTAAAATCGGGGATTTTAGGAGCGCATCCAGTAAAAATTTGCCTTCCCCTAATTTTTCTTTGCCTTCCGCAAATTTTAATTAGGGGAAGGCAAAGAAAAACTACGCGCCGAGTAGGCAGAATTGGAAGGCGGAAAGTGTTCTCGAAGGTTAAAAATGTTAATGTCGAATCGGCGAAAAAACGCTCAAAATTGTTGGATTTTCATGAGCGCGGAGCGCAGGAGTGACGAGTCGCGTCACCTCCTATTGCCATTTCCTGTTTTACGTTTCTTACGTTCGTAACGTATGTAACGTTCATTACGGACGTTACGTTCGTTACAAACGTTACGTACGATTCGCTCCATTCGTGTTCTAAATTCCATTCGCTCCATTCGTGTTCTAAATCCCGTTCGCGAGATTCGTGTTCAAAACAGAATGTAGGGTTTTGTGTAGAGTTGTATAGTTTTTTTGTTCCCCTTTTATTTACGTATAGTGCAGGGTTGAGACGAACCTTTCACAGTTGTTTCTTACACCCTCCGACACCGCTCGTCACCACCAACCCGAAGCGCAAAGGAAACAGTTCCTGAACAGATTCTTTTTGATTGGAACTTACCTTTACCACTTTGAATTTTTCACTTCTTCCGGTGCAACAAATAGTCTACGCATTCGCGGAAGACAGAGGCACCGGCGAGGCGCATGAGGAGGCAGTAGGTCAGGACTGCTATCAAGACCTTGCCACACAATATTACCCATACATTTTCCGACCAAGACATGCCCCACCACGCGGCTACCACCATGACCAGAGCGGCGGCAGCAAAGGGGAAGACGTCAAGCAGAGTCTGCTTCAGCGTCAAACCGACCAGATGATGCGCCAAGGCGTGCCAGACAAACAACCAGAGGATTTGCAGTGACGCCACGGCAGCAAGAAGCGTGGCAAGTCCTTCGCCGCGCAGACCAACCAAGAGTCCGAGTTGGCACACCATGAAGCCGGCAGAGGCACGGAGATAGAGGTCGGAACGCTCGCCGACGATGAGTAGATTCGAGAACATCTGTCCCACGGGAATGAATGCGCCCGCCACACACAACGTTTGCAGCAAGGGGACACACGGCATCCACTTCTCACCAATCGTCAGCGAAATGAACTCGGGCGCAATCACCGCCAGCCCCAACATGGCGGGGAAAGAGCAGAACGCGGTGAAACGCAGAAGTTTGCGAAACACCCTGACTCGCCGTTCTTCGCCGCCCTCGGTGCGCGCCAAAACGGGCTGTCCCACATTACCGACCATGCCGGACAGGGTGGAATAGCCCATCGTGTTCCACTTGTTGGCTTGGGAATAGAGCCCGACCTGTGTGGGCGGGAAGAAATGTCCCATGAGCACCTGAATCAGTTGGTTGTTGCAGGTGGTCAAGACATTGGTGGCAAGCAGACGACTGCTGAATCCGAACATTTTCCACGCCGGGCGCAGGTCAAAGTGGAGGGAAGGACGCCAACGGGCGTGAAGCGTGACTTGCAGCGTATAGGTCAACTTATAAGTCAAATCCATCGCCACCAAACTCCAGCATCCCCACCCCGCCACGGCAGCAGCAATGCCCGCCACGCCGGAGAGGATGGACGCCACGACCTGCGACGACGTCTTTTGACGAATCATGAGATTGCGAAGCAAATATGCCGTCGGCACGACATTAAAGGCGGCGATGAAGAAATTCAGGAACATCACCCGTGCCAGGAGCGTGAGTTGCGGAGCGTCGTTGAAGTCTGCAATCAGCGGAGCAGCGAAGAAAAGGATGAAATAGCAGCAGGCAGAGACACCGATGTTGAACCAGAAGACAGAATTATAGTCTTCCTCCGTGGCGGTCTCCTTCACACAGAGCGCGGAGGTGAAACCGCTCTCCTGCAGGTTCGTGGCGAGCAGCGAGAAGGCGGTGAGCATCGCCACCAAACCGTAATCCTCAACGGAGAGGATGCGTGCCAGGACGATGCCGATGAGCAACATCACCAGTTGTTGTGCGCCGTTGCTCATGGCAGCCCACCAAAGCCCGTTGGCTGTTTTTTCTTTCAGATTGTCCATGTGATTCCGGAACTATTAGATTACCTCCCCCAGGAATGCCATGCTCATTCCACCGCGTGCCCCCTTCGAAGCGTGATGAGTTCAATGGCGGGCCAGGCACCGAGTCGATACTTCACACTGCCGCCGACTCCGGTGGAGACGTAGAGCATTCCGTTTCGTGAAACATATTTCCCACCCCATTCGGGCATTATCCAAGCGGCAGGCGAGAAGTTCCCGAGGCGAACATGCAGCGCGTGGGTGTGGCCGGCAAGGGTGAACAACACACGGGGGTCGGAGGTCACCTCCCGGCGCCAGTGCCACGGGTCGTGGGTCAGGAGCAACACGTGGTGGGATTCGGGAACGCCTCGGAGTGCTTTTTTCAAAGAACCTGCGGGCGGGACATATTCTCCCTCACGCCGCGGGCGTGGTTTTGCCACATTGTCCGTGCCTGCCAAGACGAGGGTGTCACCGTCACGCACGAGCAGACGATGCTCATTGCGCAGCACCTCCCACCCCATGCTCTGCTCAAGACGAACCACCTTGTCTGTGGCACGACGCACCTCCTGTTCGGAGGGGAAGCCTTTATAGACACAGAAGTCGTGGTTGCCCAAAACAGAGTAAACGCCATCCGGGGCGTGCATACACGAAAGGGCATTCACGAACTCAGGGAGGACCTCATCGGGAGACTCATTCACCAAATCGCCCGTGAAGACGATGAGGTCGGGATGGAGACTGTTCACGCTGTCCACAACGGTGCGGACAAAAGAATCGTCGCTGAAGTAACTGCCGAGGTGCAGGTCAGAGATTTGCACGACACGATAGCCATCAAAACTTTTGGGCAAAAGAGGCGAAGCGAGGGTGACACGATTCACGTCCAACCGGTTAATTCCGACGGTGACGCAATAAAACTGCACAACTGCCACGATGCAGGCAAAGAAAAAGGCAACGCCTTGAATGTGTTTCCAGTCACGATGAAAAAGCCTGCCAAGACGATTGCCGCCCGCACTGATGATGGTAAAGACGAGTTTGGGAACGGTGAAGAGGAGAATAGTCCCACTCACAATCCGGAAGGAATACATGGAGCGTTCCCCGCAGAGCAACAAAATCAGGTGTAAGGCACATACCAGAGAAGGAAGAAAAATGAGCACGTAGCCAAAAAAGTTGATTCTTTTCTTCCTCATCTCATGAAAAGTCCACCAGTCTGAGAGAGCAATCAGTGCGAAAAGGGAAATGGCAATTTTAAAAAACACGGGATTCACATTTTGTGAGTCAAAGAAAACAATGCTATCCGCACTCCTACGATTCAAGGGGAGGTCATCTCAATGGGCGTCTGAATGGATGCAAGACGCCGAGGTCAGGATTCGGGGAGCGTTTCGGATTACGTGACCAAACCCGAATCCGATGGCAACGAACTGTGTGGCTGTCATGACGCACCGCCGCCTCAACCCTGCAGCGCCTCTTGCTGCTCCTGCCACTTTTCGCGGGCGAGTTCCTGCATGTCGGTGACGGTGTCTTTTTCGTCCACGATTTCGGTGCCGAGCATGGTTTCAATGACGTCTTCCATGGTGACGATTCCACGGAAGCAACCATACTCATCAATAATCACGGAGATGTGTTCTTTCTTCGCCAAGAGTTTCTCCCAAATTTTGGAGACGGGTTCATTCTCTTGGAAGGTGAGCACCGGGCGCACGATGTCCGTCAGACGAAGTTCGAACTTGTCTTCGGAGAGTTTTTCGAGGATGGTTTGACGGAGCACATATCCCTTGATGAAGTCATCGTTTTCTTCGTTATAGACAGGAATGCGGGAGTAGGTGCTGTAGGCGTCGTGGCGATAGAACTCTCTGAGCGTCATGCTTTCCTCAGCCATTTCCACGACGGAACTGGGAGTCATGATGTCTCGCGCCTTGATGTCGTCGAGTTTGAGGAGGTTCTGAATCATTCGGTTTTCCTTCGTGGCGAGCACGCCTTCTTCCGCGCCGACATTGACCATGGCACTCACTTCTTCGCGGCTGACCGTCATCGGCTGATGGTTGGAGGAGAAGAAGTGTGTGATGAATTCGGAAAGAAGAACGAAAGGATAGGTGACAACGACCAGGGTGTGAATGATGCGTGCGGCGGGGATGGCGAGTTGTCGCCAGTAGCAGGCACCGATGGTCTTTGGAATAATCTCAGAAAGTACGAGAATCAAGAAGGTCAGTACGGCAGAGGTGACGGCGAAGAACTCGTCGCCCCAGATTTCCTGGCTCTGCGCTCCGACTCCTGCGGCGCCCACCGTGTGTGCGATGGTGTTGAGGGTGAGGATGGCAGAAATCGGTTTGTCAATGTCCTGTTTGTATTTTTTCAGCAAAGAGGCGCCCGTTCTTCCTTCACTTTCCAGCATAGAAACGAAAGTCATGGGAGTGGAAAGCAAAACGGCTTCAAGAACTGAGCAAAGAAAAGAAAAACCTAAGGCAGCAAAAAGATAAAGGAGTAGAAGCCCCATGTAGAGGAGAAATTAATTAGACATACACTGCCGACAGGAAGGCTTCTCAGATGAACGCTTCAAGGAGCGTCTCTCACGTCAAAACAAAGCACTGCGGCAGTGACCAAAAGAACAAGACGGAAAGAGTCGTCTTTTTTTCTTTGACGGTGCAAAATTACTTCAACGCGGGCATCACACAAAGAAAACGAGCGCTTTTCTCATCCGAAAGTGCACGAAGTGAGGCAAAAGCCTCCCTAAATAGTCTCAAAACACCCGCGAAACGCAAAAAAAGTAGTACTTTTGCGCAGTTTTATGCCCCTGCCGCGCTTTTTCCAAAAACGGGGAGAACATCCTCCCCAATCGCCTCAAAGGGGTTCACCTCCTCGGACATGATAAAGAAACTTGACCTCTACGTTTTGAAAAAGTTCCTGCTCATTTTTGCGGGAGCATTCTTTATCTGTCTCTTTGTGTTCATGATGCAGTTCACCTGGCGCTATGTGGATGAACTCATCGGCAAGGGGCTCTCAGTGGACATTTTGGCTCAGTTCTTCTGGTACATGGGCATCACGCTCGTGCCCCAGTCTCTTCCGCTCGCCATTCTGCTGGCTGCGCTCATCACCTTCGGAAATCTCGGTGAAAGCCTTGAACTGCTCGCCATGAAAGCGGCGGGCATCCCGCTGCTGCGCATCATGCTCGGTCCCGCCCTCGTCGCACTGACAATGCTCGGCGTCTCCTTCTATTTCCAAAACTTCACCTCGCCGGCAGCACAAATCCAACTCCACACGCTCCTCTTCAGCATGAAACAACAGTCTCCCGCGGTGGAGATTCCGGAAGGCGTGTTCTACAGCGGCGTACCGAACGTCAACATCTACGTCGAAAAGAAAGACGCCGAGACGGGCATGCTCTATCAAGCCATCATCTACAAGACAGACCAAGGCTTCGACCGTGCGCAAATCGTGCTCGCCGACTCTGCCAGGATGGAAATGTCCGCCGACAAGATGCACCTCATCCTGGACCTCTGGAAAGGGGAGCAATTCGAGAACCTGCAATCCAACGGAGCCATGAGGCAGATGCAAAGCGAAGCCGATGACCCCTACGACAGAGAGACCTTTGACTACAAACGCTTCCTCATTGATTTCGACAGCAACTTCAATCTCATGGACAAAGAGATGCTGGCGGGAATGGCGCAAGCGAAAAACATGATGCAAATCGAACGCACCACGGACTCCCTCTCTCAAAGACTGGACTCCATCGGAGCGGCATACTATCAGGAACGCATGGCTCTCCCGGCGTTGCAGACACAAAAAGAGAAAAAGGACTCACAACTCGTGGTGCAACAAGCTGCCAAAGCGGCACAAAGCGGACGCGTGCCCCTCAGCCTCAACTTTGACTCTCTCAAAGCAAGCCTCAACGAAGGGGAATTCCTGCAGGCACAGTCTCTCGTGCAACAGAACCTGCAAAGCACCAAAACCGATCTGGAGTGGAAGGCACAGTATGCCAAAGATGCCATGCGCTACATCAGAGCACACTGGGTGGAATGGCACCAGAAAATGACGCTCGCGCTGGCGTGTCTCATTTTCTTCTTCGTCGGCGCACCGCTCGGTGCCATCATCCGCAAAGGTGGTCTCGGCATGCCGACCGTCATCTCGGTCATCATCTTCATCTTCTGGTATATCATCAACACCTCGGGCATGAAGATGGCACGCGACGGAAACATCAACATGGTTGCGGGCATGTGGGTCAGCACCACCATCATCACTCCTTTCGGACTCTGGATTTGCTACAAATCAAACAAGGATTCGGTGGTCTTCAACGTGGACACCTATCGACGCTTCTTCCAACGCTTGCTCGGCATCCCCGTGAAACGACACCTGACCCGCAAAGAAGTCATCATCCACGAACCGCAACTGGAAGGCATGACGGAGCGCATCACAAATCTCGCAGACCGCATGACCACCTACGCTCGGGAAAACAACCTCTGGAGACTGCCCAGCTACGTCCGTACCTTCTTCCGTTTCCAACCGGACCACACCGTGAAGGAAATCAGCAAGGAGATGGAGAGCATCATCGAAGAACTGTCCAACTCACGCGACGTCAAGGTGCTGGGTGTGCTGAACGAATTTCCCGTCTTCTTCACCACCGCCCACCTCTCTCCTTTCAAGACTCAGAAAACCAATCGGCTGGCGGGCATCTTCTTCCCCCTCGGGCTCATTCTTTGGCTGCGCATGGGACAGTTCCGCCTGCGCCTGCTGAAGGATTTGAGAATCGCGAAACGCAGTTGCGAACGTCTCGTGGCAGTGCTGGACCAAACCACCGACCTGAGCGGAGAAAGCGGTACAGACGAGGAGAACAAGAAACAAAACGTGCTCTGGAGAAAACGCAAACGCATCGTGAAAGTGGTGCTCCTCGTCTTCATCCTCGCCCTGCTGGGACAGGTTGTCTTCAGCAGCATCGAACGCTATCGCGAACGGAACAGAACGGAACAGAGCGAGCAACAGGAGCAAACAGAACAGACCGCACAGCCCAAATCTGTCAGAACAATGCCGGACGTCAAACCTGTCTCTGCAGAACCCGCGGCACCCACACTGCCCACGGCGGAAAGAGAATAGGACACGGGGCTACCGCCAAGCTGCACCACATCCTCTCCCACACATACACATTCAATCATCCCCGCAAGAAAACGACCATACACATTTAATATATATGAGTGACTTTAAACTGGCTTCCGTCGAAGAAGCACTTCAGGACTTCAAAGAAGGAAAGTTTGTCATCGTGGTCGATGACGAAGACCGAGAAAACGAAGGCGACCTCATCATGGCAGCTGAACTCGTCACCCCCGAGAAGGTGAACTTCATGCTGAAAAACGGACGCGGCGTGCTCTGCGCTCCCATCACCATTGAACGCTGCCACCAACTCCGATTGAACCACCAGGTGGAGGACAACACCAGCATGCTGGGCACTCCCTTCACCGTGACGATAGACCTGCTCGAAGGCTGCACAACCGGCGTGAGCTGTCACGACCGCGCCGCCACCATCCGTGCACTCGCCAATCCCGACATGCTTCCCGAACACTTCGGCAGACCGGGACACATCAACCCGCTCTACGCCCAAGACCGTGGTGTGTTGGCTCGCGCCGGCCACACAGAAGCAGCCGTTGACCTGGCTCGCATGGCGGGCATGCAACCTGCCGCCTGTCTCATCGAGATTCTCAACGAAGACGGCACCATGGCACGCATGCCGCAACTCCAAGAATTTGCCCAAAAAGAGGGACTCCGCATTCTGACCATCAAAGACCTCATCGCCTATCGTCTCAAGAACGAATGCCTCGTGGAACAGGGCGAAGAAGTAGATATGCCGACCAGCTACGGTCACTTCCGCCTCATCCCCTTCCGCCAGAAGAGCAACCGCCTGGAACACGTTGCCCTCATCAAAGGCACGTGGGAACCGGACGAACCGATTCTGGTGCGTGTCCACTCCTCCTGCGTCACAGGCGACATCTTCGGCTCTGCCCGCTGCGACTGCGGCGACCAACTCCACAAAGCGATGGAGATGATTGACAAAGAGGGAAAGGGCGTCGTGCTCTATCTCAACCAAGAGGGACGAGGCATCGGGCTGATGGCAAAGATTGCAGCCTATAAACTCCAAGAGGAGGGCTACGACACCGTCGATGCCAACATCCATCTCGGCTACGACCCGGACGAAAGAGACTATGGCGTGGGCGCACAAATCCTCGGACTGCTCGGCGTCCACAAAATGCGACTTCTGACGAACAACCCGGTGAAGCGCGTCGGACTGGAAGCATACGGACTGGAAATCACGGAGAACGTGCCCATCGAGGTGTCGCCAAATCCCTACAACGAAAAATATCTGAAAACCAAAAAGAACCGCATGGGACACACCCTGCACCTTTGAACTTATATAACGACCTTATCAAAAAACTAATCCGCGAGCAGACCTCGCACCAATGACATGAACAACATCTATCAGTACAGCGAAAGAGAGAGCCGCTCCATGACCTTCCCCGCACTCATGCAGAAAGTCTATCTTTGGATGACGCTGGCACTCGCCGTCACCGGTTTGACAGCCTTCTACGTGGCGGGCAACGAACAAATCCTCTATTCCATCGTGGGAAATCCCATTCTTTTCTGGGGTTTGATCATCGGTGAACTCGTGCTCGTCATGGTGCTCTCCGCCAACATCCACCGCTTTTCCTTTGCCACGGCGGGCATCATGTTTGCACTCTACTCGGTTCTGAACGGTGCCACACTGTCCATCATTCTCCTGGCATACACCATGGAGAGCATCGCCACCACCTTCTTCGTCACAGCCGGTACGTTCGGCGCCATGTCGCTGGTGGGACTCTTCATCAAACGCGACCTGTCAGCCATCGGACGCTTCCTCTTCATGGCACTCATCGGACTCATCATCGCCACGCTGGTGAACATGTTCCTCCAAAGCAGCGGGCTCAGTTGGGCTCTGACCTACGTCGGCGTACTCATCTTCTGCGGACTGACTGCCTACGACACTCAGAAGATGAAACTCATTCTCAGCCAAGGCGATGCTGACGACGAAGGCATGATGAAGATTGCCTTGATGTGCAGTCTCTCGCTCTATCTTGACTTCATCAACCTCTTCCTCTATCTCCTCCGCATCTTCGGGGACAGAAAATGAGGGAGGACTTACAAAAGGTGCACGAATAAAAGAATCACTCACACTCTGCAACCAAAACGCAAGCACTTCCTTTTGAACGCTCCTTATTCCATCATTTAAAGAACACCATTTTACTTCACACACAAAATAGGACTATGCTTTCAACCCTCGTGAACAGACTGGCGCCCTCCGCCACCCTCGCCATGTCTCAGAAAAGCGCTGAACTCAAAGCGCAAGGCGTCGATGTCATCAACCTCTCCGTCGGAGAACCGGACTTCAACACTCCCGACCACATCAAAGAGGCTGCCAAAAAAGCTGTTGATGACAACTTCTCTCGCTACTCTCCCGTCCCAGGCTATCCCGCACTCCGCAAAGCCATCGTCGAGAAACTCAAGAACGAAAACGGTTTGGACTATGCGCCCGTACAAATCGTCTGCTCCAACGGTGCAAAGCAGTGTGTCTGCAACGCCGTCATGGCACTCGTCTCTCCGGGCGAGGAGGTGATTATTCCCGCGCCCTACTGGGTTAGCTATCCGCAGATGGTGCTCATGGCAGACGGTAAGCCCGTCTTCGTTGAAGCACCCATCGAACAGGATTTCAAAATCACACCCGAACAACTCGAGGCTGCCATCACACCGAAGACCAAAGCCTTGATTCTCTGCTCTCCGAGCAACCCCACAGGCTCGGTATATAGCGCAGCCGAACTGGAAGCACTTGCCACCGTGCTCCGTCGCCACCCGCAGGTTTGGGTTATCAGCGACGAGATTTATGAACACATCAACTATGTCGGAGCACATGCCTCCATCGCAGCCTGCCCCGAGATGTATGACCGCACGATTGTCATCAACGGTGTGTCCAAAGCCTACGCCATGACTGGCTGGCGCATCGGTTTCCTCGCCGCGCCGCTCGCACTGAGCAAGGCATGCAGCAAATTGCAGGGACAATACACCAGCGGTCCTTGCTCCGTGAGTCAGGTGGCAGCCACCGAAGCTTTCGCCGGTCCGCAGGACTGCGTGGAGACCATGCGTCAGGCTTTCGCCCGCCGCAAAGACTTGATTGTGAAACTCGCCAAGGAGGTGCCCGGCTTTGAAGTGAACGACCCGCACGGTGCGTTCTACCTCTTTCCCAAATGCAGTTTCTACTTCGGCAAAAGCGACGGCGAACGTGTCATCAAGGATTCCATGGACTTCGCCCTCTTCCTGCTTGAAGTGGCTCACGTGGCAACCGTCGGCGGCGATGCCTTCGGTTCTCCCGAATGCTTCCGCATGAGCTACGCCACCAGCGACGAGAACATCGTCGAAGCGCTCCGCAGAATCAAAGAGGCGGTAGCACGACTGAAATAAGAATATCCCCCGAAAAGTTTTACGGTGCGGACTGCATGAGCGCAGCCCGCACCGTTTTTTTGTGGAAAAAGATGGCAGTCCCCGCCGCCTCGTCACTTACTGCCGCGTCGCGGTGAGTGACGACTCCTAAGGAAAAAGTCTTGCCAAGGCAGTCAAAAACGAGTGAGTCCCTCAGCAGTCGTTTTGTAAATAATGGGCTAAACCTATTCTTGTTCCTCTCTTGTTCCTCTCCTGTTCTCCCTTGTTCATCTCTTGTTCACTGCCTGTTCTTCGTCTGTTCCTCTACTGTTCCTCTACTGTTCCTCTACTGTTCCTCATGCCTCTTTTTCTCATTGTCAGGGCGGACTGAAAGCCCAACAAGTGCCCAGGCAAGATGCCCTTTGGGGATTAGATGCTGTACAAAGAATCTACCCACCCGCCAAGAAGGTGATGAGGAAGGGAATGGTGCAGTCAATGGTCATGCCATGGAGCAGGGCAACGGGAACGTAGGACGGACCGCTGGCACGCACGATGAAGGGGAGGGACACGTCCATTGACGTACTTCCCGCAGCGGCAATGGGGGCTAATGGACCAAAACGACGGGCTAACCAAGGGGCAGACACAATGGCAATGAGCTCGCGGAAGACATTACACAACAAGGCGGTCACACCCAGTGCGGCAGCCACTTCCGCCCCGCACACCGGAGTCTTCAGATGGGTGATGAGGACGGAGGAAAGGGTGTAGTAGCCCATCCCGCTCGACACGACGAGCCCATCCCACACACGCAAACCGGGCAGAAAGCACACCACCACGGCAGAAAACAACAGCGTGAACGTCAACGAACTCCACGGCAACAACAGCGCGGAAGGACGCAACGAGCGCCACAGGTCGGACAAACCCTTCCGACCTCCCATACCGACGCCCACAAGGAACATCAAACCATAGAGCAGCCACGTGGAGAGGTCTTCGGGAAGCGTCACTTCGCGGAATGCACCGCCACCCAAGCAACCGACAATGAAACAGAGAAGGAAAAACAGACCCGTGCTCATGCCGCGCCTCCTTTCTCCTCGCAAGAAGCATTCTCCTGTGCCGAAGGCTTCTTACGTCTCACGCTGAAGAAATGAAACAGAAACGCACCGAACACGCTGCCTGCCACACCTGCCACAGCGATCAATAGAGCGGTGATGCCATAGCCGGAAAGACCGGAAACGACGGACGGTCTGGCACCCACGTCCCACCCCATGACCAACAGCATGACGGCAATCACCACCGTCACCGCCTTGTCGGAAAAGGCAATGACGCGGGAGCGGCGCAGCAATCTGCCCACCGCAATGCCGAGAAACATCAAAAGAAAAATTGTCCACATGTGCATCTAAAATATGGTGCGAAATTACCCTCTACCGTGGTGTCTGCCCAAGAGAAGCCGCACAAAAACACTCTTTTTGCACGCTCAGAGCAAAAAAAGGCGGCAAAAACTTGCCCAAAAAAGAAATTAGTCCTACTTTTGCATCCGCAAACAAGGGATAACCCCAAAGTCTTGCCTCTGGCGCGATAGCTCAGCTGGTTAGAGCGCATGATTCATAATCATGAGGTCGACAGTTCAAGCCTGTCTCGCGCTACAGTTTGATGGCTGTGTCGAAACGAAAGTTTTGACACAGCTCTTTTTTTATAATGGTGTTCTAAAAATTAGGTTGCCCCGGTTTTTCTTTTGAACGTTCCTTATCCCGTAATTTTTAGAACACCCCTATATTCTAAAGCCGCTTCTCCCCTTCAATGAATACTGCTCAACTCAAAAAAATATTTCTGAAACCAACACTCGCACTCTGGCTGCTGGCAGCACTGGTTGTCATCGTCTCTTTGCTCGTGGCGTTTCTGCCCTCGTCCGACACCGAAATCCAGCGTCGCATTCCCCGACTGACTGCCCGCTCGTGCTATGCCCTGCCCGTCGGCGAGCATGACACTCTCTTCTTCTCCCTCCGCAACGACAGCCTGGCTTGTGCTTCCACACAATGTGCACCGGTGCTTTCCGACAGCATCCAAACCACCGGGGCGTGGGTATCCAACGAAGGACACGTGCTCACCTCCGACACGCTTGTCTTCGGGAACGCCCTACAACTCACCTCCGAAGAAACACGCCGTCGCTTAGAAGCACTGCTTCCACATCACCAAGAAAGGATTCAACGCACCAACCTCATTTGTGAGGAGTTGGACTATTATGCTCTGAAACACTCGGAAATTGACGAGGGCTTTGCACTCGTCATGGGCGTGAAGGACAGCATGGAACACCTTCGCGACGAACTCTTGCGAACGGATTCGCTGCTGCGCCTCGCACTGACGAAGTCCGAGTCTGCCACGCTGCGCTGTATCGCCCACGCCTCCGGCTTCACACCGGCTGAGGGGGACAGCGTGACGCACACCCTGACGACATTGCAACTGGTTGACGAAAGTCCGGAACACGTGCTGACGCTTCAAGCCGCGGATGCCCGGTTGCCGCACGGAGCCTCGCGCTTCTCGGTGTTCCGCTTCGGCGTCTATGCCTTCCGCGCCCGTATTTTTTCCTTTAATGACCCGGGTAATGATGCCACGCAAACCTTCCCTTCCGTCTTGGAAGACAGTCTCTGCGCAGAGAGCATTCATGAGGGAGCGCCCTACGTCAATCCGTCGGGGAATCTCTGCGGCTTACGAGTGAAAGGACGGCGCGTCACCTCCTACACGCTCGCTTCGGTCCTCGCCGACCGACATCTCTGGGTCATTTGGTGGCTGCGAAACCTCCGCGCTTTCGTGATGAATCTCTTTGATGCAGAAGAACCTGCCGTGCGAACGCTCCCTTCGCCAACAGCGGAGAGCAAGAGAAAGATATATGAAAACGGAGACGTCTTCTTCGGGCAAGTCTCTGCCGAAGGACTGCGTCAAGGCTACGGACGGCTCACGCGCGCCGACTCCACTGTCTATGTCGGACACTGGCAGGCAGACACCTTGGTTGAAGGGCGCGCCATGCTGGCTCAAGGAACCTACGTCGGCTCTTTCGCCAATACTTCTCTCGAGCCGGAGGGCGAGGGCGTGCTCCATCACACCACTGGTTTCTATGCCGGAGAATGGCAAGAGGGACGGAGACACGGCACAGGACTCGACTGCTCTCACGACCACGGCATCCGCGTCGGAACCTGGAACCGAGGCAGTTTCAAGGGCGAGCGGCTCATCTTCACCGAAGACCGCATCTACGGCATCGACATCTCGCGCCACCAGCATGAGTTCACGGAAGAGTATCGAGTGCGACGTCGCACATATAAACGCAAAGTCATCCGCCCCATCCACTGGGACGACCTCCGCATCGTCGGACTCGGCAAGGACAAGCGGGTGAAAGGAAACGTGAGCTATCCCGTCTCGTTTGTCTATATCAAAGCCACGGAGGGCACGAGCATCAAGAGTGACTATTATCTCGCAGACCTCGGAGAAGCACGCAAACGGAGCATCGCCGCCGGCGCCTATCATTTCTTCAGCATCAAAACGGGTGGACGCGAACAGGCGGGCTGGTTCCTCCGGCACGCGGCTCTCTCCCGCACCACTCTCCCACCCGTCCTGGACGTGGAACCCACGCCAACACAAATTGCAGCCATGGGAGGACGCGACAAACTCTTCCGCGAAATGCTCGCATGGATTGACACGGTGGAGAAAGCCTCCGGCAAGAAACCCATCCTCTACCTCAACCAGAGATTCATCAACGAACAACTACCCCACGCCCCGCAACGACTGAAGGACTGCGAAGTGTGGGTGGCACGCTACAGCGAGTTCAAACCCTACGTTCGACTCCTGCATTGGCAGCTCACGCCCTACGGTAAGGTGCGCGGCATCCACGGCGACGTTGATATCAACGTCTTCAACGGAAGCCGCTCACAATTTGAGGACTATGTGAGGAGGGAGAAATAAGAAATAAGAAAGGAGAAAGAAAGGAGAAAGGAGGAGGGAGAAAGGAGAAAGGAGGAAGCCTGACGAACGCAAAAGAAGAAAGGAAGGACGAAAGGAAGCAAAGAAGCACGCACGCCCACACTCTTCAAGGGTTTTAAGTAATATGAAAATAATAAGTTGCGTCAGATTTGAATGACATTTTCGAGGTCAGATTTTCACCCGAAGAAGGAGCATAGTCGTAGCTATGTGACTGATTAGGGAGGAAATATGGACCGAAAAGATTTTCAAAGATGATGCAGGTTATTTTTTGAGGATTACTAACTCCATCGGTGCGGCGCAGTTTCTACCCTTCTTGCAACTTACTACGTGTATGTAATCTGTTGCCCACGATTTCCAATTCTATCGCATCCTTCAACGCCTCTTTGAGTTTTTCCTCCTCCACAACATAGACTTTCATGGCGGTGGAGTTCGGATAGTCCCGGAAGAACTCGTGAAGGGCAAGATAGTATTGCGTGGAAGCCACGTCTGAGGCAGTCAAGACACGGCGGTTCCATTCCAACACGCGCTCCTCAATGCGCGGCAGTACCTTCACCCCCTTTTTCCCGTTGCGAAAAGTGACCACGCCCACAATGTGCCACGACAAACGACGGGACGAGAGTGAAGAAGAGCCATTGGACTTGTGAGAAATGGTGATGTGTCGGTTGAAGCGCGCGTTGATGGTGTCCATCATCGCTCGGAAATTAGGACCATGGGGCGTGGCATCACGGCGGTCACCGACTCGCAGCGAAAAATGAATCATTTCGTGCAGGATGGTGTCCTCCAATTCCTCTTGCGGAAGGTCAAAAGCGGTGGAGAAACGCAGCACATAGTTCCAATGCGTCCTGCCCATCCAGTCGCGTTTGCCCCTTGCCTCAAACTTTCCGACAAAGGTGCGAGCACGAGAAAGCATGAAACAAGGGGTGGGAAGTTTGCCTTCAAACACCAACTTGTTGAAGCGTTGAAAACTATCTCTGATGAATGGAAGCGTGAATTGCATGATTTACTACTATTGCCGGCTGAGATAGGGTCTATTTTGGAGGATTCCAAAAGTGCTCTCACGGTCTTTTGAAACTTACTTGACACCTATTGGCATATAGGCGTAGGCTGAAAGTATGTGCTTGTCCGCCGTGGCAACGTGTATTGCTGAGGCTTCGTCACTTTTTCCTTTGGACTCGTTACTTACCGCTCGGCGAACGGCAAACTTACCACTCGGCGAACGGTAAGTAACGAAGTGGCGGACAAGAGTAAAAAAGCGGCGGACAGGAGTAACAAAGCGGTGGACAAGAGTGAGCGTGCCACGATGTGTGTGCATGCCTTACCCCTGCGTGAGAGCAAAATCGTATTTCCCCGCTGTCACTTCACCAGGACCTTCTTCGTGGCAGAGCCGGAGGCGGCGGAGACATGGAGGAAATAGACACCGGCGGGCACACCTGCCACGCTGACTTCGCAGTCCTCGCCGCTGTGCAGGTTGGAGAACGCGATTTGTCTCACCACCTTTCCATCTGCGGAGAGCAGACGCACGGTGGCGTGTGACTCCTCGCCGTGGAAGAGGACGCGCCAAGCATCTTCTCCTTTGCTGAAGGTGAAGGGGATGGCATCGGAGACGACTTGCGAGACACCGCTCTGACGCTTCAGTTCGAGTGCCTTCTTCAGTCCGGCGTAGGCATCCACTTTTCCATAGCCCCAACGACTGTCCCAGCCTGTGTCGTCGCCCTCGCCGGTGAAGGTGTCACGGCGCGAGGTGGTGCGAATGATTTGCATGAGTTGTTCGTAGGTCATCTCGGGAAATGCCTCCAGCCAGAGGGCAATGACGCCCGTCACGACGGGGCATGACATGGAGGTTCCTGCCTCGGAGTCATAATAGAACAACCCGTTGGAGGTCTCCACCACGCCCGCCATCTTCGAAGAATCAAAACTGGTGGCAAGCTTGGACACGGAGGAAATGAGGAAAGAACCGGGCGCTGCCACCGCGGGCTTAGGCTCCGAACCGAGATAGGGACCGTAGTTGGAGAAATAGCAGATGTCGTTGAGGGGCAACAAAGTCGAATATCCTTTATAAGTATCGCCGCTGAGGTCTGTCCACGTGTTCCGGGTGGTGTAGGCAGCCACGGTCACGGCGCGGTCGATGCAGGCGCCGCCTTCGCAGACGAGATATTGGTTGTCTCCCTTGAGTTGCTTGCCGGTGAAGCCGCTGATGGCGGAGCTGAGGAACAAGGAATAGTAGTAGTCTGTGTCAATCCAGGCGTGGAACTCGTCGCCCACCTCACCCGAGATTTCGAGCAGATAGGTCACATTCCTACTGGTGGCGGAGGACGGGAGCGAGGCGCTCATCGCCGAGAAGACGTAGGGGAAATAGGATTCGTAGTAGAGCAACTGTCGGTTGTTGTAGCTCTGCACGGCGTCATAGAAGTCGAAGCGTCCCTTGCTCTCCATGGTGGCAATCTGCGCATCGGTGGCAACGTAGATTTTGCCGGAGTACCAAATCGCGGGGCGGATGCTCAGCGTGGAGGAGCCGTTGGTCTTGGCATTCCACACCTCGGTGGCTTGCCGTTTGTCGGAGCCGACATAATAGGCGACATAAACCTTCTCTCCCTTCGTGGTGAAGACGTGGTGTGCATGGGCAACGAATTCCGCCTCGTTGCCGGCAGCGGCGACCATGAAGCCTCCGTCTGTCACCATGGCATCCATGGCACGGTCAAAGACACTCATTCCGTCGTGCGCACCGAGGGCTGTGCCGAAGCTCATGTTGATGACCCAGGGCTGTCCCGCTGCCTCGGCGTAGGTCTTGATGGCTTTTGCCTGTCGGAGGATGGCTGCATCGGTGAGGTCGGAGGGAGCGATGATGACATCGGCGCCGGGCGCCATGCCTTTATAGGGGGAGGAACCGACCTGCTCTCCGGCGGCGATGCCGGTGACGTGGGTGGCGTGGGTCTCATTCTTGCGGTCACTGGCGCCGTAGGGTTTGGTCGCACTGACGGCGGTGGCAGTGGAGGTCACGTAGCCTTTCACACGGGAGGAGAAGGCGGGGTGAGCATACTCAAAGCCGGTGTCAATGACTCCCACCACGACGCCTTTTCCGGTGAACGCGGTTTCGAGGTCGGTGCCGGCGTGCACTTTGTCTGCTCCCACATCGGCACGGGCGTTGTCGTTCTTGAGTTTCATGCGGCGACCTGCCTCAGCATGGCGAACTTGGGGCAGTTCGGTCACCGCACCGATGGCTTTCCACTGCACGTTGGCGACGACGGTGCTTTCGTCAATGACGCAAGCATTACCGCCAAGTTCTTGGATTTGAGCGGCGAGTTGTCCCGCATCATCGGTTTGGAGAATCATCTCAACGGAGTCTGCGGTGACGGCGACGGACTTGCTCAGCGAGGAGTTAGCCTGGGCGGCGGAGGTTTGGAGCACACGGGTCAGACGCGGCCCAATCCTTCCGTCTTGTTTTTTCTGCACGGTCTGCGCGCTGAGCGAACAAACCAGCAGGAAGGAGAAAGAAACGAGAAGGTGTTTCATAAAGGGAAAAAATGAGAGGGTTAAAGACTTTGGTTTGCCCGCCGCTTATGCGACGGGAACGGGGGATTGGCGGGGGATTGCCCGAAGCCGATGGCAACGAAGCAGATTGGTTTTCATCACGCCCCGAAGAAGGAGCGTCAGAATGGTTGAGATGCAAGGCGCCGAGGGTGAGGGCGAAGGCAACGAAGCAGATTGACCATTATCACGCCCCTTCACCCCTTATGGGTCATTATATCCAACACACACCGGTCAGTCTCATTCATCGCATCAGCACCGATGCTGACGAGGTTGCGGATGCTGCGGTCCACGTCTTCGTCAATGATGCCTTCCACGCTGCTCACGCAGTTTCCCTGCATGGCGAGCATAGCGGAAAGTACTGCCGTGCTGACGCCGGAGGTGAGTTTCAACGCACAACTGGGCTTCGCACCGTCGCAAATCATGCCCGTGAGGTTGGCAATCATGTTCTTCACGGCGTAGGTCACCTGAAGATAATCCCCACCCATCAGGTAGGTGATGCCGCAACTGGAACCCGTGGAAGCCACGACACAACCGCAAAGGGCAGAGAGCGCACCGAGGTTTTGCTTGATGTAGATGGCGGTCAAGTGTGACAGCATCAAAGCGCGGGTCAGTTCTTCCTCTGTGTTGTGGTTCTCACGGGCAAAGACGCAGACGGGGTTCGTCGCACAGATGCCTTGGTTGCCGGAGCCGCTGTTGCTCATCACGGGAATCATCGCACCCGCCATTCTGGCGTCGCAGGCACAGGAGGTGGAGGAGAGGATATGGGAGAAGATGTTGTCGCCCATGATGCCGCGTCCGAGGGGGCGGGTGAGTGCCTTGCCAAGCGTGTGGCCATAGTTTCCACTCAGTGCCCGGCGGGAGGCTTCTTCGTTCATGCGCCCCGCTTCGAGAATGAAACTTATTTCCTCGAGGGGCATGGTCATGGCATAGTCCCACACTTTCTTCAGATTCAACGTCAGGGGCTCTTCGGCTGCATCGCCGGCAGCGTCTTCCGCACTGAACTCACCGCGGCGGTCAAGGAGTACCTTCCCGCGCTGCTCCATATATATATAATGTGTATGCTGGTGCGCAAGGACGGCGATGCCGCTGTACTCTCCGGCACTACACTCAGCCTCGACATAGAGTTTGTCGGGGGCATTTTCCTTTAGGGAGATGTGGATGCGCTGTGCCTCCACCAGTTTCTTGCCTGCCTCGACGTCTTGGGCAGTGCAGTCTGCCAGCACCTCAAGTTCTCGTTCGGACTTACCGATGAGTGCACCGAGGGCAATGGCGATGGGGAGACCCGTCATGCCCGTACCGGGAATGCCGACGCCCATGGCGTTTTTGAGGATATTGGCACTGAGACGTACGTCTATGCGCTCGGGCTCGCAGCCCAAGAGCTCACGGGCACGGGTGACAGCCAGTGCGACGCAAACGGGCTCGGTACAACCCACAGCGGGCACGACTTCACGATGCACCAGCGCCGTGATTTCTTTCTTTTCTTTTTCTGAAAGCATGGTATGGTCAACGGTCTATAGTCAACGGTCTATGGTCAACAGTCTATGGTCAACGGTCTATAGTCAATGGGCAACAGTCAATGGGCAACAGTCAACGGGCAACAGTCTATAGTCAACAGTCAACGGTCTATGGTCAACAGCCTATAGTCAACAGTCTATGGTCTATAGTCTATGGGCAACAGTCTATGGTCAACGGTCTATAGACAACTGTTTATGGTCAACAGTCTATAGTCAAGAAGGGACGGGGAGGGAACAAGAAGATGGGGGCTGTGGTTCTGAGAGGCAGGGACACGGGGGGCGCGATTCGTTCACTTGCTCTTTTTACCACCCAGCTTCTCAAGCCGATAAGCTCGCGGCGTGCAATGATGTAAACGGGAGAAGGCGAGGTAGAATGCTTGACGGGAGGCATAGCCGGCAAGTAAACCGATTTCCTCCAGCGACATTTCTTTGTACAATGCGGAGCTCAACATGTTGCAGGCATCGCGGACACGCAACTTGTTGATGAGCTGTGAATAGTTCCCGCCCGTGGCGAGTGCCACGGCACTGGAGATGTAGCGCGTGTTCGTGCCCAGTTCCTCTGCCATGAGTTTCGCAGTGCATTTCGGGTCACGATAGCGCCTCTCGCTCGTCAGCTTCTGCAACAGACGAACATAGATTTCATCCGCACGCTCCGTGCTGATGCGCTTCAAATAGGATGGTTGATTTTCTTTTTTTTGCATGGAAAAGATTGAGATTGGAACTTAGGCTCCAAAGTATCAAAATTGTTCTGAAAGAGGGGGAACATTACGTTGAACGCTCCTAATTCCGAATGTTTATTGCGCCCTTTAAGATGTATCAAAAAAGAACACAAACCCAACGGAGAAACCTTCCATCAGGTTCGTGTTCTCGGAGTTTTCAGGTTTTATTCGCCACGCTGAATGTAAGCCACGACGTCGCCTTTGCTGACTTGTGCGCCCTGCTTGGCGTTGATTTCCACGAGTTTGCCACCCATTGCTGCGGGCACTTCGAGGATTTGACCGTAGGTGTTTTCAATGTAGCAGAAGAAGTCTCCTTCTTTGTATTCTTTGCCGATGAACGGTTCGATGCTCTTGACGCATTCGCCGTCGCCGCCGATTTCCCAGAGGACGGTGCCGCTTTCGGGTGCCACGAGGGCATCAGCCTTGGCGTGTTTGAGTGCGGCAGCTTCTTCGAGGCTCATGCCGCTGGCTCCGGCTTTGTCTTTGGCAGCCTGGAGGTCTGCGAGGAAGCGCTTCTTGGCAGCGCCGCTCTTGTAGTCACGATACTGTGTTTCGTGCATGGCAAACTCAAAGAGTTCTTCGTCGTCTTCGCCACGTTCCCAACCGTTCTCTTCCATCTCCTTGATGAAGCGTTCGAGGTCGTCGGGATAGTAGCTCTGCGGATCTGCATCCGTGAACTCGAAACCTTTTTCCTTGGCAAGTTCTTTGATTTCGGGTGCTACCTCTCCGGGCAGACGTCCGCTCTTTCCGAGAATCATGCCCCAGATGGAGTTGTCCATCATCGTGTAGCGGGGCTTGTCCATGGACTCGGTGAGGAGGTTCATCAGCGCGATGTTCTTGACATACTGTGAGAACGGGGTGACGAGGGGAGGATAGCCCACGCGCGGCCAGACGTATGCAACTTCGTCGAAGAGTTTGACGAGCAGTTCGTCTTCGCTGAGTTCTGCCTCGCCCTTGGCAGTGCGGTTGTTGTTGATGGCGCCCATGACGCCGGTGAGGTCTGCCATCATGGAGCCCATCATGCCGCCGGGGAGTCCGCAGCCGAGGAGCAGGGAACTCATAAGTTTGTTGGCGGGGTTCATGAAATAGCCGAGGAAGTCGTCGATGAACTCTTGCGTCAGTTTGCGGGCTTCCATGTAGGCTTCCATGTTGATTTCGGGCACGTCGAAGCCGGCGTGTTTCAACATGGACTGCACGGAAATCACGTCGGGGTGAACCTTACCCCAGGAGAGGGGCTCGATGGCGGTGTCGATGACATCGGCGCCGTTGCGGCACACCTCGAGGATGCTTGCCATGGAGAGACCGGGACCGCTGTGACCGTGATATTCGATGATGACCTCGGGGTGTTTATCCTTGATCATCTTCGTCAACTTACCGAGCATCGCGGGCTGTCCGATGCCTGCCATGTCTTTGAGACAGATTTCGGGTGCACCGGCTTCGATGAGTTGGTCAGCGATGGCGGCATAGTATTCGGCAGTGTGAATCGGGGAGTTGGTGATGCAGAGCGTGGCTTGGGGCGTCATGCCTGCTTCGAGGGCGTACTTGATGGAAGGGATGATGTTTCTGACGTCGTTGAGTCCGCAGAAGATGCGGGTGATGTCAACGCCCTGTGCGTGCTTCACCTTGTACATCAACTTTCTGACGTCGGCGGGCACGGGGAACATGCGGAGCGCGTTGAGTCCGCGGTCGAGCATGTGGGTTTTGATGCCCACTTCGTTGAAGGGTTTTGTGAAGGCGCGCACTGCCTGGTTGGGGTTCTCGCCATATAGGAGGTTCACCTGTTCAAAAGCGCCACCGTTGGTTTCAACACGGGCGAAGCAGCCCATTTTGATGATGACGGGGGCGATGCGCTCCAACTGGTCTTTGCGCGGTTGGAATTTTCCGCTGCTCTGGAACATGTCGCGATAGAGCAGACTGAACTGGATTTTGCGTTTGGCTGTTGTCATATAATATAATAGGTAGGTTGTGAATGATTCTTCTCAGGAGTGTCCTGCAAAATCGATGGAGTTGATTCTTGATTGCTTAGAGATTTCCTTGCTCAACAAGCGGCAATCTGCGCAATGCGCTGCAAAAGTAATAATTTTTTACGTGCCGTGATGTTTTGAGCGCACAGAATCCGCAGAATGATTCAAAAGTCCCGTTTTTTCGTTCAAAAAGGGACTGAGCAGAGCGTCGGAAGGCGTGTGCTTTGGGGGGCTTATCATGTCAGCATCCACGGAAAAAAGAGGGGGCATTACCTTCTGTTTTTGTGCAACTTGCGACAAATAATGTCACATTTTGGCAAGAGTTCCTGTCAAAACCTGCAGTTTCGCAAAAATTTAACCGCTTTTTCGCAGAATATTTTGTGCCGTGACGAATGCGCTGCCTAATTTTGCACCAGATTTCGGGAGATTCATGCACAAAAATCTCCGATTCAACGATTTTTAGTAATATGAAAATAATCAGTTGCGTCAGATTTGAATGACATTTTCGAGGTCAGATTTTCACCCGAAGAAGGAGCATAGCCGTAGCTATGTGACTGATGAGGGAGGAAATATGAACCGAAAAGATTTTCAAAGATGATGCAGGTTATTTTTTGAGGATTACTTAATTCTTTTTCATTTGTCGCTGCCCCACGCTCGGCGCTCCTTGAGAAGCAAATATTCACTCTAAACTAATAGATATGAAAATCAACATTACAAAACGTTTTCTACTCTCGCTCTGCCTGATGACGCTGACACTCCTCTGCGGAGGAAACAAGGCGTGGGGACAAGCAGCAACAAGCACGCTTACATTCACCCAACAATGCCGCGGTTCCGGCACTGCGGACGATAGGGTTAAATGGACTGTAACATCTGATGCAGCGGAAAGCGATTATGACAAATCAAGAGGTATTCATTATGGTACAGGTAAAAAAGCTGTATCCTATCTTCGATTAAGCACTTCGGGGATTACCGGAGTAGTTCAAAAAATTGTTGTAAATGCATCAGGCGCATCTGGTACAAGTGCCAAATTGGATGTTACAGTAAATGGAAAGAGTTTTGGAAATCAAAAAACAATAACTAAAACTGCTACAGATTACACATTTGAAGGTACTGAATCGGGAGAGATTATTGTAAAGTTGTCACAAACTTCTGCAACAATTGCATTGTACGTAAAAAGCATCTCTGTAACTTATCAAAAAGCCACCACTCCCACTCTTGAGTACACTGTGAGTTGGAAGGTGAATGATGCAGACTACACAGAAGGAGCACCGACTACTAAAGTTGCAGACGGAAGTGCTGTAACGACTCTCCCCACCGCTCCTTTTGACATTGCCGGAAGGACCTTTGTGGGATGGACCGATGCAGAAATTGCAACTTCTTCTGCCACCGCTCCCTCCACCCTCTTCACCAAAGCTGCCAACGCACCTACCGTGACCGGCAACGTAACTTACTATGCAGTCTTTGCTTCTGCAAGCGGAACTGGTGAATCAAGTGAGGAACTCACCGAAGAGGATATTGTTAAGTTGGGAAAGTTGACTTATGGTACAGAAAAGACCTACTCCGGAACAAATTTAAAATATTCCATTAATGGAAATAAAGATCAAGCTGGACGTCCTTGGATTCAACTAAGAAATGATAAAGGTACTTACATTAAGATTACTGCACCGAGCAACATTACCAAAATGGACTTGAAGATTTCAGGCGCAAATAATGATGCAGGTGGTATAGAAGATATCAGCAAACACGATGCTTTCTCCAAAACAGACAAAGTAGGACTTGTTACGGAAGATTGTTATTTTACAACTTCTTCTAAAAACATCGGCTCCATCTTAGGTGACGAAATCGTTAACAACCTTGTTACGATTGAAACGACAAGTGCATCAAAAGTAGTTTACCTCAAGGTTTCCAAAGGCGCACGTATCTGGGGCATCACCACCTATTTCTCCGACCTTACTTACTCAAACTACGCCACCACAGTTCCTCTCAGCTTCTCCTTCTCCGACACCGATGACTTGACTGAATATCTCCCCGCCTCTAATCTTGCTGACCAGACCATCACTTTGGATCGCAAGGTTTATTCCGGTTGGAACACGTTCTGCGTACCCTTCGCACTGACTCAGACGCAGTTGGAAGAGGCTTACGGTAGCGGTGCCGTGGCTAAGTATCTCTCCAACGTGACCACCAACGCTGGAGATGCCACCCTCCACTTTACTCCCGAAGAAAAAGGTGGCATCGAAGCCAACAAGGCATACCTGCTCTATCTGACCGCTGACGTGACGAAGCCTAAAACCTTCAGCGGCGTGACGCTCGAACCTGCCGGAACTTGCACCACCACCGTCACCGCCGCAGACGGCGGCGACTACACCTTCCAAGGCATCCTCACTCCGACCGCACTAGAAACAAACGATAGGCAATATTTCCTCAACAGCACCGGCACCTACTTCGTGCTACCTCTCGACAACACCAGTCAGTTGAAAGCCACCCGCGCCTACATCATCGTCCCCACACCCGCAGGTTCCGCACAGGGTCGCCAGTACAGCTTCGACTTCAACGGCACCACCACCGCCATCGACAACGTGAACGTCAGCGGCATGGAAGACGGAACATGGTACACCATCAGCGGCATCCGCATCAATCGCCCCGCTGCCAAAGGCGTCTATATCCACAACGGACGCAAAGTCATCGTGAAATGAGCAAACAACAGAACTTAAACACCATAAAAACAATGAAAAGATATATCAAACCTGCATCAGAACTGATTGACCTCGAAATGGGCGTGATGATTGCCGCTTCCGACACCACCACTCCGGTATTGAACAACACGGAAGGTAATAAAGAAGACGCGAGTGTTGCTCGCTCTCCCATCTGGCGTCACATGGAGAACGGCGGAAACTAACCTTTGTTCTGATTGACACACCCTAACACACACATACCAAAAGTGTGGGCTGCGCAATCCGTAGTCCACACTTTCTTTTTCATTGCTGTCCGGTAAGTAATATGAAAATAATAAGTTGCGTCAGATTTGAATGACATTTTCGAGGTCAGATTTTCACCCGAAGAAGGAGCATAGCCGTAACTAGGTGACTGATGAGGGAGGAAATATGGACCGAAAAGATTTTCAAAGATGATGCAGGTTATTTTATGAGAATTACAAAATGTCTTTGGAAGTTATTGCGGTCCGCTAAGTAATATGAAAATAATAAGTTGCGTCAGATTTGAATGACATTTTCGAGGTCAGATTTTCACCCGAAGAAGGAGCATAGTCGTAGCTATGTGACTGATGAGGGAGGAAATATGGACCGAAAAGATTTTCAAAGATGATGCAGGTTATTTTTTGAGGATTACTAAAGCGCGGCATTCACTTCAATGCCTCGCTGTTCACAATGCCGTGGGTGACGGCATAGAGCGTCAGGGTGGCGACGCTGCGCGTGCCGAGTTTCATGGTGAGGTTCTTGCGGTGCGTGATAACGGTGGCAAGGCTGATGCCGAGGCGGTCGGCAATGACTTTGTTGATGTTCCCCATGACCACTTCACGCAAGACGTCCTTCTCACGCGGCGTCAAGCGCGGCATCTCCTTCCCCTCTCTCTCTGCACCTCGGGCAATCTTCACCGCCTCCGGCTCCTTTCCCGATGCCGAGTGGGAGGTGTGGGCGAGGCGTACAATACTTCTGACAAGTTCTTCCTGCCCCTGATGTACGTCAAGCTGATGGAAACCTTCCGGGAGATGGGACGTTTCCTCGCCGCGAACAAGCACAATCGTGCGATGACGATGGGAAAGGAAAAAGGCGGCGGCAGAAAGCAACAGGTCGGAGGAGACGAAGAAATGATAGAAACGCTCGGGATGACGCTCCGCCAACAATTCGCGGGTGGAAGAAAAGAGGCTGAGCTCCGCTGCGGGCATCATCTTCTCAATGATGCTTTTGAGACCGATGGCAGACAAGGTGTCGGACTGCACCAACGCGATGGCGGGACGAATGCGAGGTCTCGCCGCGGAAGCGTCGCTGTCGTTAGGATGCGTCATGGAGTCAGTTGATTACGAGTTGGGGGAAATAGGTTCGCAGAATCTGACCGGCACGCTCCAATTGCTCCGGCGTGTTCTCCTTCACGTCCTTGAGCTTATAGTCCCACCCGAGTGCTTCATATTTATGTACGCCGAGACGATGATAGGGCAGTAGTTCGACGCGCTCGATTTGCTTGTAGTCCTTGAAGTGCTGACCGAGGGCGTGGAGGTCTTCTTCAAAATCGCTGAGACCAGGCACGAGGACGTAGCGGAGGCGGAAGGGGCGTTCGTTCTCTTCCAACCACTGCGCCGTTTTCAGCGTCTGCGTGTTGGGGCGCTCCGTGATGAACTGATGGCGTTCGGGATTGATTTCCTTGACGTCGAGGAGCACAAGGTCGGTCAGGCGGAAGAGTTCTTCGACATGACGGTTCCATATTCCTCCGTTACTGTCCACACAGATGTGAATGCCGGCTTCCTTCAGGCGTTTGAACAGTGGCACGAGGGCTTCTGCCTGCACCGTCGGCTCGCCGCCGCTGAAGGTGATGCCGCCACGCTTTCCGAAGAACGGCTTCATGGAGACAGCCTGTTCCACGATGTAGTCGGGATTCGTGAGTTTGCTTTCGCCGACGGCATCGATGGTGTCGGGATTGGCGCAGTATTGGCAACGGAAGGGACAACCTTGGAGGAAGACGACATAACGAAGTCCGGGACCGTCAAAAGTACCCATGGACTCATAGGAGTGAACGCGAATTTCGGGATTCATGACCTGAGGATTTTTCGTGGGAGGAACGCAAAAATGCGCTCCCGGTGGTTTAGGAGAAGCAAATATAAGACTATTTTCACAGATGTAAGGTTCATTTCATCTTTTTGTTCTTTCGTTCCACGAGGCAGCTCACGGGCTGAAAGCAAAACGGCGGAGGTGGAAGTTGATTGGAAAGGCTCACAAAAACAGGAATCAACGACTTTTGGGGGAACATCAAGGTGCAGGAAAGGTTTCATGAAAGGGACATTAGTTCACGGATTGATTTAATTTTTGGGGCACGAATGCAACGAAAGATTGTTTGAACACGAATCACGCGAAATGAACGAATGGGGTAAATGGGACGAATGGGGTAAATGGGACAAACATCAGAAGCGGGATAGACAGAAAACAAACTTGCGTCTGAAGCGGTGCATGGTGTCTGAACCACATCAAGGTGGAGTGCGCCTTCAGCGCGGCGGCTCCCGCCGCCATCTTCGCGGGCATACAACCCTCTAGGCTGATACTAAGGGAGTTGCCACTATCCGGGGGCGTTGCCCCCGATTACTCGCAGTACAGCCTTCCAGGCTGGATAGTCTTGCTGGCCCCCGGGCTATGCGCTCGTTGTGCTTTCAGCCCGTTTGCGGCTCCCGACGCCATCTTCGCGGGCGTACAGCCCTCCAGGCTGACACTGAGGGGTGGCACGCTGTCCGGGGGCGTTGCCCCCGGTTACTCACAGTACAGCCTTCCAGGCTGGATAGTCTTGCTATGCCCCGGGCTATGCGCTCGTTGTGCTTTCAGCCCGTTTGCGACTCCCGCCGCCATCTTCGCGGGCGTACAGCCCTCCAGGCTGACACTGAGGGGTGGCACGCTGTCCGGGGGCGTTGCCCCCGGTTACTCACAGTACAGCCTTCCAGGCTATAATCCTCCCTCCGTCTCTTCCTCTCTTTGACTCTTCCTCTCTCTGTCTCTTTGACTCTTTGTCTCTTTGACTCTTTGTCTCTTTGTCTCTTCCTCTCTTTGACTCTTCCTCTCTTTGACTTTTAGTCTCTTAGTCTCTTCTCCCTTTATCACCTGTGCAGCAAAAGTATCTTAGCCTGGAAGGCTATACCGTGAGTAACCCCGGGCAACGCCCGGGGATAGCAGGTGGCGAGAGTGAAATAGCCTGGAGGGCTATACGCCCGCGAAGATGGCGGCGCGAGCCGCACTTGCTGCCATTGTCACCTGTGCAGCAAAAGTATCTAAGCCAAGAAGGCTATACTGTGAGTAAGTCGGCGTGTCGTAATGGCCAATCTGCTGCGTTGCTATCGGATTCGGGCTTGGTCATGTACTTCAGTACACTCCCTGCGCCCTCATCCTCAGTGCCTTGCATCTTGACCATTCTGACACTCCTTAACCCTCGGGCTGCAGCCCGGGGATAGTAGGAGGCAAGGAAAGATTAGCCTGGAAGGCTATACGCCCGCGAAGATGGCGGTGGAGCCGCAGCGTCACTCCCGTGCTCCGACCCGTCACTCTTTCCCGCCGACTCGTCACTCTTTCCCGCCGCTTCGTCACTCCTGCGCGCCGATTCGTTACTTACCGCCCGAGGGACGGCATGTTTACCGCCCGAGGGGCGGCATGTTTACCGCCCGTGGGACGGTAAGTTTACCGCCCGTGGGGCGGTAAGTAACGAGTTCTAAGGAAAGAGTGACGAAGACTAAGAAGAAAACGTGGCTGTCTGCTAAAATTTTTACGGCATCAAGTCACTTCTGCGCGCCGCCTCGTCACTCTTTCCCGCCGTCTCGTCACTCCTTCCCGCCGATTTGTTACTTACCGTTCGACGAGTGGTAAGTTTACCGCTCGCCGAGTGGTAAGTTTACCGTTCGACGAGTGGTAAGTTTACCGTTCGACGAGCGGTAAGTGACGCGCCCTAAGGAAAGCGTGACAAAGCCTAAGAAGAAAACGTGGCTGTCTGCTAAAATTTTTACGGCATCAAGTCACTTCTGCGCGCCGCCTCGTCACTCTTTCCCGCCGACCCGTCACTCTTTCCCGCCGACCCGTCACTTGCCGCCGTGCCGCGGCATGTTTACCACCGTGCCGCGGTAAGTGACGAAGTGCGCACGCAGGAGTGACGAAGTGCGCACACAGGAGTGACGAGATGCTCACACAGGAGTGACGAAGCCCAAGGGAAAAGTCACGCCATGCCTTCTGCGAACATACTGTTTTGAGGAAAATTGTATTTGGAAAAAAGAGAGGGAATTTCTGCCGCACTAAATTCTTGTGGTGCGCCAGGTGCCGCGACGAAGATAGAGGGCGCAAAGGGTGAAAGCCATGAAATGATAGATATGCTCACTCGCCCACCCCCACGACAAAGAGAGGCGGCATTGGAAAAGCGCAACGGCAATGTAGATGCAATAGATAAAAAGTGAGAGGAACTCAATCTGCAACGAGCGCTTGGTGTTGCCGGTACCGCTGACGGTGTGAAAAAGAATCTGCCCCGGGATGGTGAAAACGTAGGAGGAGAGCATGACATAGAGCGCCGGTCTTCCGACCTCCAAAAGCGTCACATTGTCTGTGAAGATGCCCATGAAAAGTTCGGGGAAGAGGGCTTCGACGAGCAGGAAGGGGACAAGAATGAGAAAAGTCAGACGAATGATTTTCCGAATCAGAGGAAAGACTTCATCCACTCTCCCCTGCCCCATCAGATTACTGACCAGCGTGCCGGAAGTGGTCGCAAAAGCGATGACGGTCATGAAGGAAATGGAAGAAAGGTTGCGAATGACGTTGGTGGCAGCAAGGTCCTGTTCGCCAAGATGCTCCACGGCAAGAAAGAAGAAGAACCAAGTGGCAAGCGAGAGGAAGTTCTGAAGCATCGTCCAGATGCTGATGTTCAAGAGTTTGCGCAACACAGAAAAACGAAAGTGGGGGAGACGGTTCAGACCGTAGCGTGCGCAATCCACTTTCGTGAAGGTGTGGACGATGAAGAAAAGCAAGGAGACGAGAGCCGCCAAGGTGCTACCGATGGCGGCGCCGGAGATGCCAAGAGCGGGGCAGCCGAGGTGGCCGAAGATAAGGCAATAGTTGAGAAAGATGTTGGAAACCACGAGAATGACGGAGTTGAGCGTCAGGACACGGGTTTTCGTGGTGGCGACATAGAACGCACGAAACATGGCACAGCCAAAAGCAAAGAAGATTCCGCAGATTCGCCAGTTCAGATAGTCGTTCGTGGCTTCAAAGACACGCGGCGAGTTGATGATTTGGTGCAGAAGCAGCGGTGCAAACTGCTGCGTGAGAATGAAAAGCACCAACGCAAGCACAAAAAGGAAGACCAGACTGTGGTAGAAAATGCTGCCGATGCGTAAATATTTTCCCTCGCCGTTGCGACGCGCCATCAAGATTTGCGCACCGATGCTGAAACCGAGACCGAGCATAAAGACGGTGACGTAGAAGATGCCCCCCAAGGCGGAGGCTCCGAGTTCAATCTCACCGACTCTTCCGAGGAAGGCGGTGTCGGTCATGCCGATGAGTTGCTCCATGAGGGTGCTCAGAAGAATCGGATAGGCGATGGTCCAGATTTGCGAGTATTTGTAGGTGGTCGTCATGATGCGGCAAGAGAAATGGAGGAACGAAAAAGGCAAGAAGCGAGCGGCGAGAGAAATGGGGGAACGAAAAAGGCAAGAAGCGAGCGGCGAGAGAAACGGGGGAACGAAGAAGGCAAAAAACGAGCGGCGAGAGAAATGGAAGAAAGAAAAAGGCAAAAAGCGAGCGGCGAGAGAAGAAAAGGTCTCTTCTTCATCGCCGCTCGTGAAGGTTTTGAGTGGGGCTGTGCCCCATTTTAGTAATTAACTAAAGAATGCTCATTTTTTCTTTCCGGGGCAGCAAGCCTTGCAAGAAGCAGCGCGCACGGCAGCGACGGCTTTGTCATAAGCTTTCTTGGCTTTAGCCTTTGCCTTGTCGTCAGCGGCATTCTTATAGGCATCGTAGAGGTCCCAAACTTTGTTTTTGGCAACAGCTTCTTTCTGAGCGGCAGTGTAGGCTTTTGCTTTGTCTTCCACAGCTTTTTCTTCTTCTGCGGGAGCATAAGCGTGCTTGAAGCCTTTCACATCCTGCCAGTGACCACGGGTGAAGTCGGGGAATTCAACGGCAGCGCAGTTGTGGTCCATGGAGAGAGAGCCGAGTTCAGCGAGGCAGCACCATTCAGCGAGGTCGTAAACGTCCATATCGAGGGGCAGACCGTTCTGGAGGCAGTAAACCATGCGGGCATCCATCATGTAGTCCATACCGCCGTGTCCCATTTCGCGACCGACTTCACCGTACTTCTTGATGATGGGGTGCTCATATTTCTTCATGAGAGCCTGGTATTCAGCATCGGGAAGGAAGCCGTGGCTGGAGAGGTTGTCCACCTGCGGTTCTACGCCGCTTGCAGTGAGCTGGCTCTTGTCGAGTGCAATGGCTTCGCTGGGATATTTGGTGGCATAACCCTTCGTACCGGTGAGCTTGAAGAGACGGTTATAGGGCTGGGGATTCATGACGTTGTGCTGGATTTCCACGACCTTACCGTCCGCAGTGCGCATGAGGGTGGTGGTGTGGTCACCGTTGCGGAAGTCGTTGCAGGGTTTGCCGGTTTTCTTTTCGACATATTCCTTTCCGTGAACAGACTTGGTGTCCATGGCAACGAGGGTGGTGAAGCGGTCACCGCGGTGAATGTTAAGGCACTGAGCGACGGGACCGAGACCGTGAGTGGCATAGACGTCACCACGATTCTCCTTGTTGTACTTCATGCGCCAGCCAAGTTTCTCGGGGTCGTTAGAGGGGTTCTTCCAGTACCAATCCCAGAAGTCGTCGAGGTTGTGGATGTAGGCACCTTCTGCACGGAGAACCTCACCGAAGACGCCTGCCTGTGTCATGGCGAGGGCGTTGAGTTCGTAGTAGTCGTAGCAGCAGTTTTCAAGAATCATGCAGTGCTTGCGAGTCTTCTCAGAGAGGTCGATGAGCTGCCAGCACTGGTCAAGGTTCATGGCGGAGGGCACTTCGATGGCAGTGTGCTTGCCATTCTCGAGGGCGCACTTAGCCACGGGGAAGTGGTGATCCCAGTCGGTAGCGACATAGACGAGGTCGATGTCGGGACGCTTGCAGAGTTCCACGTAACCGTTCTCGCCGGAGTAGATGTCTGCGGGTTTCAGCCCGGCGTTGCGGAGCATTTTCTGGCATCCTTCTGCACGTGCGGCTTCATAGTCGCAGAGAGCCACGATTTCCACACCGGGAATGTGGCAGAAACGATTGACAGCACCGGGACCACGCATGCCGAGACCCACGAATGCCACGCGAACGGTTTGAATCTTCGGAGCGGTCAGATTGAGGACATGAGTTTGACCGGGAGCACGCTCGGGGCTATCGACGACAATTGTACCCTCGTTCCAATGCCACTTCGTGTTAGGTGACAAAGACTGTGCACTAACTGACTGAAATCCTAAGCCCATGGCTAAGGACAGAGCAAGTGCAAAATGCTTAATCATTTTCATAATACTGATGTTGATGTTTATAGGTTAAAAGGTTGTTCATACGGGACAGGAACGTTCCGAAGCGAACAAAACTCAGCAAAAAAGAGCGCGCTTGGTTCGGAACTTCCTCGTTTGTCTGCAAAAGTAATCAAATTATCCTTTCCGAGCCTTTTTTTGCAACAAAAAATCCCGAACACGCAAAACACGTGGTTCGAGATTATTATAGAGGTGTTCTAAAACATGAAAAAAAGGAATGTTCTAAAAAAGTGGATGATTTTTTAGAACACTCCTATAAAAAGTTTCTGCGCGGAGATTTACTTCCGCATGTACTTCAGTTTACTGAGCCATTTGCTTGAGGTAAGTTTCTGCGTTCTTCACGAAGTCATCATCAGGACGGATGGACTTGGCGATTTCGCAAATCTTCTTGGCGTCTTCGATGTCGGCAGGCTCGATGGACACATCGTAGAAGAAGATGTAGCGGCATGCCTCAAAGCGATAGTTTTCAAACTTCTCTTTGTTGGGTTCGGAAACTTCCAGCACTTTCTTGTAGAGGTCGCGCACTTCAACGAGCGGTTTACTGCTGTCCACGTTGCTCAGACGAGCGAGGAAGATGTATGCCTGCACATAGTCGGGCTTCTTCTCAATGACTTCTCTGAAGATTTCTCCGGCTTTCTGGTAATATTCAGCCTTCTCTGCTTCAGGGGTGTCTTCTTGCTGATAAGCTGCCATATACTTCGTGGCGAGGAGGAAACGGTCGGAGAGGTCAGCCTTGTCGCCGAGTTTCTCGAGATAGGTGTTGAAAGTTTTGATGCCGAGCGCAGCTTGCTTGTTGCGAGCATAGAGCGCGGAGAGTTCTTTGTAGCCGGAAAGTTTGCTGCTGTCTTTTGCCAACGCTTTTTCGTAGAAACTGATGGCAGCGGGAATGTTACCTTTTTCTTTTTCCAGAACAGCCGCATATTCGTAGTCAAGATAGAGATAGAGGCTGTCGGCGAACTCATTGTTATAGATATAAGCGGCAGCATCGGTAGCAGCTTTGACTGCTCCGTCGTAGTCGAGCGCTTCGCCCATTTTGTTCACCTTGGCGAAGAAGTCCATGCGAAGGAGCACCATGTCTTTCGGAGCCAAAGGCAGGACTTCCTTGGACACTTCCAGCATTCTGTCAAAGTTTGCCTGAGAATAGAGGGACTGGAGGAAGTTTTCGCAGGAGCGAATGTCAAGGTTGATGGTGTCTTTGGGAACTGCCTTGTAGTAGTTCTCATAGTAGCCTACGGCATCCTTGTACTTGTCAAGTTTGTAGTGAATGTCACCGAGGTCTTTGTCAGCCTTGAAATAAGTGGGATCCAACTCCTTGATTTTCTGCAAAGCGTCGATGGCGACGTGGGGGTTCACGTTTTTATAAACGAAAGCGTTGCGCTTGAGTGCTTCCACGTTGTTGGGGTCGTAGGCGAGCACGGCGTCAAACATCTGACCGGCGTTACCCCAGTCTTGCATCTTCATGCGAACCTCACCGCAGTACATGAGCACATTGATGTCCTCGGGTGCTTTTTCATAAAGCATCTTGGAATACATCATGGCACCTTGAATGTAGTTCTGTTCCAAGAAGTAGGTACCAACGGAGAGCAAGTCGTCGGTGCTCTTTCCGACTTTTTTGGTCAGTTTAGTGTAAGCTTTTTCTGCAGCATCGGGGTCTTCCATGGCAAATTTCACCACGTTGTCAGCCATTGCCTGATACTCCGGATTAATCGGATTGCATTCGTAGGTTCTCTTTTGTGCGAAAGAATCATTCGCACTGAACAAGAGCAAGCCTGAAAAGGCGAGGATGTGGAAAAGTTTCATCTTTATTTATGATTATGATTGATTTCGAAATGAAACGAAGATTGGTCTTTTTGGAGCATTGGATTGAAAAACTCCTTGCAAAGACTTGGCAAAGATACGACATTTTGTATAATTGCGCCGTTTCCTTCTTATAATTTTGATATGAGCGGACGATGGATTTTCACAAAATGTAAAAACCTAATCATGAACGTCCTTCGAGGGTTTCAGAAAAACAGAAGGTCCTACTTGATGCTGACGTCTTTGACTTGAACGGGAGAGAGCGGGAGTAGTTGGGAGTTGTTGCAGATGATGGTCTGTCCCTTCTGACCTTTGACGAAGAAATAGAAACTTCTGACGAAGGACTTGCTGCGGGGGTCTGTTTCAATCAGATAGACCGAGCGAAGAAGCGGATAGTCGGCGGTGGCAATGTAATATTGATAAGGGCGGACGAACTTTTGGGCATATATTTCATCGCTCTTGCTGACTCGCATGACATTGACATCCAGCCCGCTGAAATCTGCCAAAGCACTTTCCTTTTTGGGTTTTAGCCAATCGACACCGACGATGCCGATGAGGTTGGGATTGGCTTTGACCATCTCAATGACGGAGGGATTGGTTCCTTTCTCAGAGGCAAAGACGTTTCCTTTCAACTCTTTGCCGTCGCAGAGGGAGTCTCTCATGAAACGAACCGTGCTGGAAGCTGAATGGTCAAACACAACTTTGAGTTCTCCGCTGCGCTGATGCCTCTTCAACTGTTCCCAACGAGTGATTTCGCCTCGCATGATGGCTTTGATTTCGGAAAGAGTGATGAGAGAATCTTTGTTTTCCTTGTTGACAATCAAAGCGATGGCGTCTGTGGCGACTTTGACCTGCTTGACGCCGAGGGTGTGTGACTGCACGACTTTTTTCTCGTTCTCGTCAAGCGGTCTGGTGGCGATGCAGCAACGCAGGCTGTCGTTTACCAAAAGTCTGATGACAGAATCTTCGCTGGCATAGAGCGGTTTCATGTTGGCTTCGGGATTTGCCATGCCAAAGGTCTGCACGATTTCCTCCATGATGGGTTGGAAGGTTTCGTCGATGCCGACTTTGACATCGTCCTCTGCCATCCAGTTGGATTTGCTTTTTTGCGGTTCTCCGCAGGCTGAAAGCAGGAGCGCGGCGAAAACGGCTGCGAAAAGTTCGCCTTTTCTGAAAATATTTTTCATGACGGTTTGGAAAGTCTGAGCGATTGGTGAAAATCGGCGCAAATATAGACAAAAAAGAGACGAGTAACAAAGCGTGTGCCTCATTACTCGTCTGCATTAAATTTTATTTTCGTTTATTCCGTTAAACTTAGAGGATTCTGAAGCGAACGGGAAGTCTGAACCAAACAGGCACAGGGTGACCTTGCTGCTTGGCAGGAATGAAGCGTTTCAGCTTGCGAACCACGTCAGCGGCTGCTTTGTCGCATTCCCTGGAAAGACTTCTTTCCACTTTCACAGTGCTCACAGAACCATCCACATCCACCTTGAAGCGGAGCACAACGGTTCCCTGAAGACCTTGTTCCTGAGCGATTTCAGGATAAACGACATTCTTGTTTACGAAAGCAATCAGAGCCTCTTCACCGCCGGGATAGGTTGCCGGCTGTTCCACGATGGCGTTGTCCACCACTTCAGGTTCCTTGGGAGGAACAGAAGTACCGCCAGCCTGCTGGTTATCCTTCAAGTCGTCGATGTTGATGCCGGTGCCCCCGGTTTCGTTTACGTAGTCCTGAGATGCGATGGCGAACTTACTCTTGGTGACCTCGTCCTGAGTTTTGAGTTCTTTGCTGTGGTCCACCTTGTCGTCCTCGACGATCTTCGGCACGTTGAATTGGATGGAGGATTTGACAGCCACCTTCTCCAACGGTTTTTCGTATTCGAGTTCGGGTTCCTTCTTTTTGGGCTGTTCCTTCTTGGGTTCGTCCTTCTTGAGTTGCTGGAGTTCGACCACGGAACTGTCATCGAGTCCCTTGTTCTTCTCGAGTGCAGCAACCACGGCAGACTTCACGAAGATAGCAGCCACGATGGCAATGATTGCAATGAGAACGATGATAATTGCACGGAGTTGGAATTTGCCTTTGTTTGCGCGGCTTCGATAAGCTCCGTACGCCTGGTTACGTCCTTCGAATACCATGTCGCACCATTCGCGCGACGCCAAATCTACTTTAGACATAATAGTTTACTTTGCTTATTAATTACTGCGCAGAGCCGTTTTTATAAGCTTCAATTTTCTGCTTATCTCCATCTGCAAATTTATCAATCACGTAGCGTCCAATGCTGCAGATTTGCATTTCGTCAAGCACCTGAATAAGATTATCGTAAGTAGCCTCGTCGGTTGCTTTGATAATCACGCTGGGCGTGTATTCAGCATTTTTGATTTGGCTGAGACGTTCCTTGTATTCAGCCTTGACTTTGACTTCGTCCTGAACGTTCGAAGTCTTTTTTGTTGCAAATTCAGCTTTGAGTTTCTCCACGGCTTTTACTGCTTCGGGGTTAGACTCGAGGAGCACCTTTCGTAGTCCGTTTTTGCCGTAGGTAGTTTCGAAGAGTTTACCTTCGTCAACCACGTCGGTACCGCCGTTGGGTTTACCTTTGAAGTAGTAAAGAGTGTTGTCTTTATCGATGAGGATGGTGATAGCTTTTGACGCAGCCACCTGTGTTTGATTCTCTTCTTTGACGTCTTCTTTGTCCGAAGGCATGGAGATTTCCATGGTTTGCGGTTTGAGAAGAGTGGTACAAAGCATGAAGAAAGTCACGAGGAGCATAATCATGTCCACCATCGGCGTGAAGTCCACGCGCGAGTTCATCTTCTTTTGTTTACTTCCACCTTTTTTTGCCATAATTTCAAATTTTAATCTTCAACGCCTTTGAGAGAAGTGATGAGGTTGTAGCGGTTCTCATCAATCTCGCGTAAAGAATCCATTACTCTTTTGATTACAGCGTAGGAAGTAGACTTATCAGCCTTGATAGCGATACGCATACCTTCGCCACACGCTTCACGTGCTGCAGTTACCCAAATTTTCAACTCGTTATTGACACTATCGCAAGGGATGCCTGCTTCTTTGCTTTTTGTGAGGATTTCATTTTTCACATCAGAAGCGAGCCAGCCGTGCATGGTGTTGAGTGGTGTGCCAAAAGTGGGAGCCTGTGCGAAGATTTCCACTTCGTTCGGTTCAAGGCTCAGTTTGTCGTCATCACTCATTTGCTTGGCCAATTTGCGAAGTCCATCGGGAGAGTCCATGGTCATAAATACTTTACCACTTTTTTCAACAAAGATGGTAAGCAAGTTGTTTGCGGGGATTTTGATTTCCGAAACGGACCCAGGAGTGTTCACCTTGATAGGTTCTTCCTTGACGAATGTGGCAGTCAGCATAAAGAAGGTAAGCAGCAGGACCATGACATCGCTCATTGGCGTCATGTCAATGAACGTATCTTGTTTTTTTACTTTAAAACGTCCCATGTCTTAAATACCTTTTATGCTAATTAGTGAGTTGCAGAGAAAGTTTCTACGATGGTGAAACCTACTTCGTCGAGAGAGAAAGTGAGGCGGTCGATTTTGTTAGTATAGTAGTTGTAAGCAATTACGGCGAGTGCACCGGTGGCGATACCGGAAGCAGTGTTTACAAGTGCTTCAGAGATACCGGTGGAGAGGGCTGAGGAGTCTGCGCCGCCGTCGCCACTTGCCATTGCGGAGAAGGACTTAATCATACCGAGCACCGTACCGAACAGACCGGTCAAAGTACCGAGGGTTACGATAGAACCGATGATGGGGAGGTTTTCCTGCATCATAGGCATTTCGAGAGCGGTAGCCTCTTCGAGTTCCTTCTGGATGGAGAGAATTTTCTGTTCCTTGGTGAGAACGGTGTTTTCTTCCATTTCCTTGTACTTCTTGAGGGTAGCGCCTACGACGTTAGCCACAGAACCGCGCTGCTTGTCGCAGAGAGCCTGAGCGGCAGCCATGTCGTTTTTCTTGAGGGCTTCCTTGATTTCAGCCACGAACTTCACGAGGCTGGTGCGGCCGTAAGCGTTGCGGATAGCGAAGAAGCGCTCGATGGCGAGAGCCACAACGGTGATGAGGAGAGTCCAGATGATGGGCACCACGAAACCACCTTTGTAAACTGTACCCATGAGGTTAGCCGGTTCGAGGCTGATTTCATCGGGAGTGAGGAAGGAGAAAGCATAACCGGTTTCAACACCACCCTTGAAGTTGGAGATGTTACCGAAGCCGAACAGATAGATTGCCACTGCGATTAAAGCACAAACAATAATCACAGAAAGTCCGGATTTGATGCCGGTGAAACCTTTTGATTGTTTCTTGGGCGCGCCCTTGGGGGCATTAGCATTTGTAGTTGCCATGTTTTTAAAGATTAAATGTTTAAGGTTTTAGTAATTTGGTTTTCAATAAATTGTCGGAATTAAGTTTGCGCTCTGAGCAACAAACACGGGCAAAGATATATAATTCCTCTTAATAGACTGCTCTTTGTCACCTTTTTTTAATAATATTTTTCCCGATGTGCCATTGTGCACGGACTCTGGTCTGTTTTTCCCTGCCTCCGTTCCGTTTTCCGCTCTGTACGCAACACGCGCGCTGCACTCGGGAAAACCGAAGCAGCGCGCATGTATACATTATTTAATAAGAAGCCTCAAGGGGCTCATCGGCTTGAGAGTCCTCTGGTTTCTTTTTCACTTTGCGATGTTGATGGAGGAGGAGCCAATCATCTGACCGTCGGCGAAGATGTGGACGGAGTAGTTTCCGGCGCTGAGGTACTCGCTCACGGGAACGAAGAGGGTCACGCGCTGCTCCTGTCCGGTGTATTCGATGCTCTTCACGGCGGAGTAGCCGAGTGTTCTGTTTTCATAGGTGAACGTGCCTGCCTGTCCTGCCACTTGCTGGTTGGGTTTGAGCAGACGCACATAGACGTTGCGGTGTCCGGCGGCGGCGGTCACATTCTTCGTGATGGTGAAAGAGATTCCGAACTTTGTGATGTCTTTGCTCTTCTTGGCTGTTTTTCCGTTCTTTTTGAGCGGAGAGATGGAGATGCCCGTAGCGTCAAGTTGAGCGGCGATGGCGACTTTCTCGTTCAGGGTTTGGTTCTGCTGGTTGATGCTGTTGTTTTCGGCGCGGGTGCGTTCAGCATCTGCTCTTGCCAGGTCTCTTTCTCCAATCAACACTTGGTTGAGTTGCTGTAGCGAATCGACTTGTCGGATGTAGTCTCTGAGGACTGCTCTGACGGTGGCGAGTTCTTTTTTCAGACGAAGGATTTCGGCGGAACTGGTGGCTTTCGTCTGTTTCAGTTCTTTGAGCAAAGCCTCGGCGCGGGCTTGTTCTTCGCTGAGTCGGTTGAGGAGGGAGTCATCCTTGATGCCTTTTTTGAGTTCGCCATATTGTGTGGCAAACTCGGCATACTGGTTCTCCATTTCTTTTTTGTCAAGTTCGGCGAGTTGTCTCAGTTCTTCGAGTTCTTTCTCTTTTTCAGCGAGTTTCTTGGCGTCGTCGTTGCAGGACGCAAACCCTCCGAGAAGGAGAAGAACGATGAAAAGGACGGGAAAGAATAAGTTTGTTTTCATAGGGTTTCAGGAGTTAGTCAATGATGGTGTTCCACCCGTGTTTGTCGGGTTCGATGCCATACTGAATGTTTCTCAGGAGATGATAGAGTTTCTCGGAAATGGGTCCGGGGGTTCCGTCTTTGGAGATGACGTAGCTTTTTCCGCTTTCCATGTCGTCGATTTTGCGGATAGGGCTGATGACCGCAGCCGTTCCGCAGGCGCCTGCTTCTTCAAAGGTGCTGAGTTCTTCTTCGGGAATGGGGCGCACTTCCACTTCGAGTCCCAGATCTTTTGCCAATTGCTGCAGACTGCGGTTCGTGATGGAAGGCAGGATGGAGGAAGATTTTGGGGTGACATATTTTCCGTCCTTGATGCCGAAGAAGTTGGCTGCTCCGCACTCGTCGATGTATTTCTTTTCGCGAGCGTCGAGATAGAACTCGGAAGCGTAGCCTGCTTCGTGGGCGATTTGATTGGCTTTCAGACTGGCGGCATAGTTTCCGCCGACCTTGTAGCGTCCTGTGCCGAGCGGTGCGGCGCGGTCGTAGTCTCTGATAATCACATAGTCATTGGTAGCAAATCCACCTTTAAAATAGGGTCCGACGGGAGTGACAAAGATGAGGAAGAGATATTCGTCGGTGGGGTGCACGCCGACCTGCGCTCCGGTTCCGATGAGCAGCGGGCGGATGTAGAGGGAAGCACCGCTTTCGTAGGGCGGAATGAACTTTTCGTTCAGTTTGACGACCTTTTTGACCATCTCTTCGAAGAGTTCGGTCGGCATCTCGGGCATCATGATGCCTCGGCAGGTGCTTTGCAGACGCTCGGCATTGTCTTTCACTCGGAAAGCACGGATTTTGCCATCGGGGCAGCGGAAGGCTTTCAGACCTTCAAAAGCCTCCTGACCGTAGTGCAGACAGGTGGCTGCCATGTGAATGTCTATGGTTTCAGAGGAAGAAACTTCAATTTCGCCCCAAGCGCCGTTGCGGAAGTAGCAACGCACGTTATAGTCTGTCTTCAGATAACCAAACTTCAAGTTTGCCCAATCAATGTTTTGCATGACTTCGTTATGTTTTGTTTTTGTGAGGTTGATTCACTTTAGGGGTATTCTATAAATAAGGAATAAGGAGCGTTCAAAAGAAAGTGCTTACGTTTTGGTTGCAGAGTCTTTATGAGTGATTCTTTTCTTAGCGCGTCCTTTTGTAAGTTTCATCAGTCACACAGCGCGCTATGCTTCTTTCTCCGCTGACAAAAGTTGAACTATAAAAAATCAAATCCAACTCAACCTGATTTTTTAGAACACCTCATTACCGCCACGCACGAACCCATCGCACCGGCGTAACGGTGGCAAAATTAGGTATTTTTTTTGAGTTATGCCCCGTTTGAACTAACTTCGCGCCCTTGAAGCGAGACTTTGCTGTTTATACCATATATTATAGGAGCATGACAACTTCAAAAAATGCCGCGCGCACATTCGACAAAATCACGTTTCAATATTCCTAAATCTCTCCAATCAAACCGCTCGCTGTGGTTCTTCCCGACTGACAAAAGTTCATCTCTTCTGATTCGAAAAGCGACACCATCTAATATTTAGAACTTCTTCAGAAACTTATGTACGCAATCATCATCAACGCCATTGCCGTCATTGTTGGCAGTGCCATCGGAGCCATGGCTCGCAAGGGCATCCGAGAAAAATACATCTCCGTCTTGAACACCGCCATGGGACTTGCCGCCCTCGTGCTCGGCGTGAACGTCGCGATGGAGAACATGCAGAAGACCCAATATCCCGTTCTCTTCATCTTCTGTCTCTCCCTTGGCGGTTTGCTCGGCACCGTTCTTCGCTTCGACCAACATCTTGAACGCGCCACCCGCCGCATCTCCACATCGAACTTGGCGGAAGGCATCACCACGGGCGTTCTCTTTTGCTGCGTCGGCACGCTGGCAATGATGGGACCGGTGATGAGCGCGCTCTACGATGACAACACCTACCTCATGACAGCCGCCACGCTCAATCTTGTCACCATGATTGTCTTGGCTTCTTCCTACGGTTTCGGCGTGGCGCTCACCGCCATCGCCGTGTTTGCCTGGATGGCAAGCATCTACGGCATCGCACTGCTTTCCAAAACTTTCATTTCCGAGGAACTCATCTCGGAGGTATCTCTCGTCGGCGGTGTCTTAATTGCTGCAGCCGGGCTTGGTGTGCTTCACATCAAAGACTGCAAAACCATCAACCTCCTACCCGCCCTCATCATGCCCATGATTTTCTTTGCACTCAAAGCCCTACTCGGATTTTGAGATTACACCGTTTCGCATGACTATTGGCTATTGACTGTTGCCCCTTGCCCGTTGCCCGTTGACTGTTGCCCGTTGACTGTTGACTATTGACTGTTGACTATTGACTGTTGACTATTGACTGTTGACCATTGACTGTTGCCCGTTGACTATTGACCGTTGACTGTTGACCGTTGCCCGTTGTCTCCGAAACGTGTATCTATACGTATAATAAGGGGGAAATAAAATTCTATGCAAACCCTACATAAAACCCTACACAAACCATACATTTCTCTGATTATCCAAACGTTACGCAATGTAGGATTTATGTTTCAAACCCTACACAAATCCTACACAAGAACCTACACAAACCCTACACAAAAGCATTCAAAAACTATACATAAACGTAACGCAAATCCTACACGGAAACCGACACAAACGCAACGCAAAACCCTACACAAAAGCGTTCAAAAACTATACACAAAACCTTTCACAGAGCACTCATCAACTATACACACCCCCAACATTTTGGTTTTGAACACGAAACGCGCGAAATGTTCAGAAATTAATGAGACATTTAATGAGACAATTAATGGGCATTAATGGAGAAACATTGCTTGCTAGGAGCGTACCTAAGAAAAATTAGGAGCGCACCTAAGAAAAATTAGGAGCGCACCTAAGAAAAACTAGGAGCGCACCTAAGAAAAACTAGGAGCGCACCTAAGTAAAACTAGGAGCGCACCTAAGAAAAACTGGGAGCGCACCCGGTTAAAATTTGCCTTCTTCAAATTTTTCTTTCCCTTCCTCAAATTTTTCTTTCCCTTCCTCAAATTTTTCTTTGCCTTCTTCAAATTTTTCTTTCCCTTCCTCAAATTTTTCTTTCCCTTCCTCAAATTTTTCTTAGCCTTCCCCTAATTTTTCTTAGCCTTCCCCTAAGTAAAACTGCGTGCCGGGTAGGCAAAACTTTTCTCAGCGAGGTTCCCTCGAAGAGCAAAAATGTACGATGAAAACGGCGTTTTTTGCGTTTTTACACCCGATGAGCCGAAAAGTACGATGAAAACGGCGATTTTTGCGTTTTGCGCCCAACCCTACATGTACAACTTTGTGCGCCGCGAACCCTACACTGTCCGGCGCGCAATCCTACACAATGTAGGGTTCCATGTAGGATTTTGCGACCAAACCCTACACACCTAACCCCTCTGATTTTCAAACTTTAAGTTTGTTTTGTGTAGGATTTGTAAGAAATGTATGTAGCCTTGAAAAACGTATAGGGGTGTTCTAAAAATTAGGTTGAGCTGATTTTTGATTTCTTAGAGATGAACTTTTGTCAGTGGAGGGGTGTTCTAAAAATTAGGTTGAGTTGATTTTTGATTTCTTAGAGATGAACTTTTGTCAGTTGAGGAAGGAGCATAGCGGGCTATGTGACTGACGAAACTTACAAAAGGGCGCACTAAGAAACGAAAAGCGACCAAAACGTAAGCACTTTCTTTTGAACGTTCCTTATCCCATAATTTATAGAACACCCCTATGGTGTTCTAAGTTGAAAACGCGCGGCGCGTCGCAGCCTCATTAAAGGTGAGCGGAGAAAATCGAAGTCCGGAAACCTGAGAGATTTCCGGACTTCTTGAAAAAGGATGCGGTGCTAAAAGTTAGACACCGTAGCTGAAGAGGTCAATGTAGTTGTAGAAGACGCCGCCGAGACCGAGGACAATCACGCCGAGGATGCAGAGCGCGAGTGCGAGTCGGGTGTAGTTGTCAGAACGGAAAGTCGGAATGGCTTCTCCTGCAGGTTGTTTGATGTACATTGCCTTGACGATGAGCAGATAGTAGTAGAGCGAGATGACGGTGTTTGCCAAGGCGATGAAGACGAGGAGCGGATAGCCCGCCTTGAATGCTGCCATGAAGACGAAGAACTTCGAGAAGAATCCTGCGAAGGGCGGGATGCCTGCGAGAGAGAAGAGGCAAAGCGTCATGAGGAAGGCGAGTTTCGGGTTGGTGGCGTAGAGTCCGTCGTAGTCGCTGATGAGAATCTTTCCGCTGTTTTCTTCCACGGAGGTCATAACGGCGAAAGCACCGAGGTTGCTGACCATATAGACCAAGAGATAGAAGACAAGAGCGGTCATGCCCTGTGCCGTGCCGTCCATGAGGGCAAGGACGAGATAGCCCGCCTGAGAGATGGCAGAGAACGCCATGAAGCGTTTCAAGTTGTTCTGGCGGATGGCGAAGAGGTTGGCAACGGTGATGGAGGCAACGATAATCCAATAGAGTCCGGTGTTCCAACTGTACATGAGGTCACTTGCACAGAACGCTTTGATGAAGACGGTGAGGAGCACGAAGGCTGCTGCGCCCTTTGAAATCACACTGAGGAAGGCGGTGACGGAGGTCGGTGCGCCTTCGTAGGTGTCTGCCGTCCAAAGGTGGAAGGGGACGAGGGAAATCTTGAAGCCCATGCCTGTGATGAAGAGCACGAGTCCGAAGATGGAGAAGGCAGAGCCGTCGAGGAGCACGCTAATCTCATCGAAGTAGAGCGAGCCTGTGGCACCGTAGATGAGGGAGATGCCATAGAGCAGGAGGGCACTGCTGAAGAGTGCGAGGAGAATGAACTTCGCTCCGGCTTCTGCGCTTTCGTGTTTCGTTTTGTCGAAGGCGATGAGGGCAGTCATGGGGACGGATGCCAGTTCCAGTCCGATGAAGAACATGAGGAAGTGACCGGACCCAATCATGAAATACATTCCGAGGAGTGTGAAAAGCGAAAGGAGGTAGAACTCGCCTTGCTTCACGAGGTTTTCCGGGCGTGAGAGCCATTTGTGCGCCATGAGGAAGACAATGAGAGTTCCGATGCTGAGGACGCTCTTCACGATAGTCATCATGGGCGTGTATTGATACATCCCGCCGAATGCTTCAGTGGCGTTGGCACAGGAGCAGGGCAGCAGGTTGAGCGCGGTGTGAATGCCGAGAAGGACGACGGGGAGGCAGGTGTTGTAGATGCCCTTTCCGCTTTTCTTGTCGGGACATAGAAAGAGGTCTGCCACAAACAGGATGAGGATGACTGCCAGCAGCGAGAGCTCTTCGTGCATGAGAAGAAATTGTGAGTAGTCCATATTATATTATAAAGCTGCGTGAATGTGGTTGACAATAGGCAGAACGCCGTCGTTAATCATGTCGCTCACCCAGAGCGGTGCCATGCCGAGTGCTGCCACGCAGAGAATGAGGCAGATGACGGCGAAGCGTTCGTCCCAAGTGGCGTCGGTCAGTTTGAGGTGATGCTCGTTGGTGCAAGTGCCATAGAGAATCTTGCCGACGACGCGAAGGATATAGACAGCGGTGATGACGATGGAGCAGCAGGCTGCGATGGTGAGCACACGGTGGAAGGTGTCTGCGTTTTGGAAGGAACCGACGAAGATGGTCATTTCAGCAATGAAACCGGAGAAGCCGGGGAGACCGAGGTTCGCAAGACCGGCGATGATGTAGCCCACGGAGAGGAAGGGCATGATGCGCATCAGACCGTTCAGTTCGCGGATGTCGCGAGTGTGGGTGCGACCGTAAATCATACCAATCAAAGCAAAGAAGAGGGCAGTCATCAAGCCGTGGCTCAACATCTGAAGCACCGCACCTGTGCAGGCGGTCTGATTAATCATCAAGATGGCGAAGAGCACGAGGCCGCAGTGGGACACGGAACTGTAGGCGTTGATGTATTTAAGGTCTGTCTGAACGCAGGCGGAGAAAGCACCATAGACCACGGAGATGCCGGTGAGGATGAGGAAAATCCACGACAGTTCGTTTGCGGCTTCGGGCATGAGGTACATGGCGATGCGGAAGCAGCCGTAGCCTCCGAGTTTCATGAGCACGCCGGCGTGGAGCATGGACACTGCAGTCGGGGCGGAAGCGTGACCGTCGGGGCTCCAAGTGTGGAAGGGGAAGAGTGCACCGAGGACACCGAAGCCGATGAAGGTCAGCGGGAACCAGATGTACTGCTGCGCCACGGGGATGGCGTGTGCTCCTCCGAGTTGGTTGGCGATTTCATAGAGGTTCATGGTCTGTCCTCCGGCTCCGTAGAAGATGCCGAAGATTCCGCACATGAGGAAGGCAGAACCGCCCATGAGCATGAGGGTCAGTTTCATGGCGGCATATTCTTTCTTTCCGCTTCCCCAAACGCCGATGAGGAGATACATCGGGATGAGGGCGATTTCATAGAACATGAACATAGCGAACATGTCCACGCTGATGAAGAAGCCGAAGACGCCGAGGCTCAGGAGGGTGAACCAGAGGAAATATTCTTTGGTGAGCGGTTTGAGTTGCCAGGAGGCGAAGGTGCCGGTGAAGACGATGACGGCAGAGAGCAGCAACATGGCGACGCTGATGCCATCGACTCCGACAGAGTATTTGATGTGGAGCGGTTCAAACCAGGAGAAGGAGGCTGTGTAGAGGAACTCTCCGGTTTGTCCTGCTGCGCGGTCGCCGAGGAAGGTGATGGTGAGATAGGCTGCCAAGACGAGCAGGGCACTGCTTCCGGTCACCATGACGGCGCGCACTCCCTTGATGTCACGTGCCAGCCAAAGACCGAGCAGCATGACAAGGGGGATGAGTACGAATAATGAAAGGAAATTCATGTTGGATGTATGTTTTGGGATTAACCAATCAATTTTATGCGAAAATCATGATGGCGAGCAGAGCGAGAGTGCCAAGCAGGAAGACGAAGGCGTACTTCTGCACGGAGCCGCTTTGGAATCCGCGGATGGCGGTGCTCAGACCGTTGGTGCCCCACGCCAGGAAGTTGAAGAAGCCATCCACGATGCGGCGGTCAAACTTCGCAATGGGCTTGCTGATGTGGGCAAAGATGATTCTGTGGGTGACAAACTGATAGACCTCGTCGAGATAGAAGCGCTTGTATGCCCAGCGGTGAAGTTTTTGGAACTTCTCCGCCAAAGCGTCGGCTTTGGGCTGACGTTCGCCGATGTACATGTAGGTCGCGAGGAAGATGGAGGCGACGGCGATGATGATGCTCGTGCCAGCCACGTTCCAGTCGAGGTGGATGTCATAGACCATGTTGTCGGCACTGACGAAGTGGCCGAAAGGAATGAAACCTGCGAAACAGGTCACGACGGCGAGGAACATGAGCGGGAAAGTCATGGTCAGCGGAGCCTCGTGGGGAGTGTGTTCGGCATGGAGTTCCTTGTTCTCCGTTCCCCAGAAGATGCCGAAGTAGAGGCGGAACATGTAGAACGCCGTCATGGCAGCAATGGCAGTCATAATCCAACCCATGGCGGGCATGTAGGCAAAGGCTGCGGTCAGGATTTCATCTTTCGAGAAGAAGCCGGAGAAAGGAGGAATGCCGCTGATGGCGAGGCAGGCGATGAGGAAGGTGATGTGCGTGATGGGCATATACTTTCTCAAACCGCCCATGGCTGACATTTCGTTGCTGTGAACAGCGTGGATGATGCAGCCGGCGCCGAGGAAGAGCAAGGCTTTGAACATGGCGTGGGTGAAGAGGTGGAACATGGAAGCCATGAAACCGAGAGAACCCACGTGTTCGTGACCGGTGGTGTACTCATAGCAAACGCCGAGAGAAACCATCATGAAGGCAATCTGAGAAATGGTCGAGAACGCCAGCACACGCTTGATGTCGCTTTGGCAGCAAGCCACGGCTGCAGCATAGAAGGCAGTGAAGGCGCCAATCCAAGCCACGATGTGGAGCGTGTCGGGAGCATATTCAATCCAAAGCGGGAAGAGACGCGCGATTTGGAACACACCGGCAACCACCATGGTGGCAGCATGGATGAGGGCGGACACGGGCGTCGGACCTTCCATGGCATCGGGCAACCAGATGTGCAACGGGAACATGGCACTCTTTCCGGCACCACCGATGAACATGAGGAAGAGGCTGAGGGGCAGCATGGCAGCACCTGCAGCAAAGCCTTCCTGGCTGAAGTCAAAGCCGAACGACTTGCAGTAGTAGCCGTAGATGAGGATACCGATGAGGAAGAAGAGGTCGGCGAAGCGGGTGACGATGAATGCCTTCTTGGAGGCTGCGATGGCAGCAGGCGACTGGTAGTAGAAACCAATCAAGAGATAAGAAGACACACCCACCAACTCCCAGAACATATACATTTGGAAGATGTTGGTCGCCACGACGAGTCCGAGCATGGACATGGTGAAGAGGCTGAGGAAGGCATAGTAGCGCTGGAAGCCTCTTTCGCCGTGCATGTAGCCGAAAGAGTAGATGTGAACCATCAGCGAGACGGTGGAGATGACGATGAGCATCATGACGGAGATGGGGTCAAGAAGGATGCCCATGTCAAAACTGAGTCCGTTCACGAAGAAGGGGAGCCAGGTGACGTTGTAGGGGATGAGCGTCGGGAGCGCGCCTTCTGCGGTGCGTTCGGTCAGGAAGAAATAATCGTAGGCAGTTTGGTAAGACAGCAGTGCCACTACCGCCAGCACAGCAGTGCCGACAAGACCTGCCGCTTTGTGGCTGAACCATTTTCCGAACACTCCGAGGAGGAGGAAGGAGAAGAATGGCAGCAAGAGGATGAGAATTGTTGATTCCATAGTCATTCGTAGTGTTTTACTGTTTTACCACTTCATTTTTTCAAGTTCATCGACCTGAATGTTCTTGAGCATTCTGTAGATGTTTATCATGATGGCGATGGCGATGGCGCTTTCTGCCGCGGAGATGGCGATGCTGAAGAGCGCGAAGAAGTAGCCTTCGTAGCCGTCAGGATAGAGCATTCGGTTGAACACTGCGAAGTTGAGGTCGGTTGCGTTCAGCATGAGCTCGACGGAGAGCAGGATGGCGAGGGTGCTTTTGCGGGTCAGGAAACCAAAAACCCCTGCGAACATCATGACTGCTGAAATGATGAGCATATATTCCAGATGAATCATAGTTTGTTTGTGGTTTTGAGGGGTTTAACGTTTGCGTGCGATGATCAAAGCACCGACGATGCAGGCGAGCAGGAGGATGCTGACTGCTTCGAAGGGCAGAAGATAGCCTCCTTCTCCGGTGGAGAGCATGTGGTCGCCGATAGAGCGAATGGAGGTCACGGCATTGGTGGATTCCACGGGAGCGGTGAGCACCTGGGCCTTGAACTTCTGGGTGAGAACGATGGTGATGAAGGCTCCGAAACCAACAAGGCTGAGCAGGAGACCCCACGAAGCGTCCTTCGCTTTGCGCTTGAACGTTTCGTCCTTGGCTCCTTCAGTCAGCAGGATGGAGAACACGTAGAGCACGATGATGCCGCCGGCATACACCATGACCTGCACTGCTCCCAAGAAGGTGAAGCCCATCAAGAAATACAGCCCCGCCGTGCCGAGAAGCACGAAGAGCAGATAGGTGGCAGCACGAACGATGCTCTTGGTCATGACCGTCGCCAACGACGACAAGACAATCAGCACTGCCAAAATGACGAACATGATGTTTTGTGAGTCCATTGAATGAATTTGTTGTGGGTTGTGCCCTTTCAAGGGCTTTTTCTGCGGAGGAGTTCCGGTTCTGCGGTGGAGGGAACGCCTCTCAAATCAAAGTGTCACTTTTTCTCTTCCACCTTGGAGCCTTCACGGTTGAGCACCTGAACCAACTTGGAACGGTCAAAGACTGCGTTCTCATAACTTTGGTTGAAGGCGATGGCACCGTGGGGACAGGCTTGGGTGCAGAGTTGGCAGAACATGCAAGAGCCGAGGTCATACTCATACTTGACGAGACGCTTCTTTTTCTTGCCGTCTTCGGTTTCATAAAATTCGCTTGTCACCTTGATGGAACCGTTGGGACATGCCATCTGGCAGAGGCCGCAACCGATGCACTTGTGCTCGTTGGCTTCGTTGTGGGGCATGCTGAGACTGCCTCTGAAGCGTTCGAACATGGTGTTGGTGGCACGGTTCTCAGGATATTGCTCGGTGATTTTCGGCGTGAAAAATTCGCGCATGGTGGTTTTGAGACCGGTGCCCAAACTTTTCAGTGCCGAGGCAATTCCGCCGATATAACTTTTTTCTTCCATGTGTTTTTGTTGGGTTTGTCGGACTTTTCCAAGTTTTTTCCCTGAAACTGTCCGGAGGGAGTGCGGAGTCTGCCGGTACGAATGTGCGTCAGCCGACGAGCCGTCTCCTACACATATAATATATTATAAGGTCCAGCCCATTGCCACGCAAACAGCCATGAGCACGAGGTTCACCATTGTGAAGGGCACGAGATATTTCCACTCCAGGCTCAGAATCTGGTCGATTCGCAAGCGGGGGAAGGTCCAGCGAAGCCACATCAGCAGGAAGACCACGAAGAAGGTCTTGCCCACGAACCAAACTGCACCGGGGATGAAGTCCATGACGTGGTTGAAACCGTCAAGACCCGTGATTTGCAACGGTGCCCACCCGCCGAGGAACATGGTCGAAGCCATGCCGGCGCAGATGAACAGGTTCAGATACTCGGCGAGGTAGTAGTAGCCGAAGTGCATACCGGAATACTCGGTGTGATAGCCTGCGGTCAATTCGCTTTCAGATTCCGGAAGGTCGAAGGGACCACGGTTACATTCCGCATTGCCTGCCACGAGATAGATGAGGAAGGCAATCACGGCGGGAATGTGTCCGCGCACGATGTTCCAACCGTTGACATACTGGTCGGTGCAGATTTCACTGAAGGACATGGTGCCCGTGAGGCAAATCATGGCGAGCATGGTCAGTCCGATGGAGAGTTCGTAGCTGATGATTTGTGCGCCGCTTCGCATGGCACCGATGAGAGAATACTTGTTGTTGCTACTCCAGCCGGCAAGCAGGATGCCCACCACGCCGATGGAGGAAACAGCCAGGAAGAAGAACACACCGATGTTGAAATCGATGATGTGGGCGCCCTGGTTCCAAGGCAGACAGGCGAAGGTCACCATGGAGGCGGTCACCACAAGGAACGGAGCCAAATTGTGGAGGAAAAGGTCCGTCTGACGCATCGTGATGATTTCCTTGGTGAGCATCTTGAACACGTCACTGAAGACTTGGAGCAAGCCCCACTTTCCAACACGCATCGGACCGAGGCGGCATTGGAAGAATGCACACACCTTGCGTTCCATGTAGATGAGTGCGATGGCAAACACGGCATAGAGTGTGATGATGACCAACGCCACGAGAATGCTTTCGGTGAGGATGGCGCCCCATTCCGCAAAGCCGCAGGTGTTGGTGAGGAAACCGTGCAACCAAGTTGATATGGTTGAGAAGTTAAACATGATGTTTTGCTTTATGTGTTAAAAGAGTGAGCGAGGACGACTTGTCGGCGGCGGAGCGCGTCAAAGCCACACCTCGTCGGAATGAGTTTAACGGTCCACGTCGGGCACCACATAGTCCACTGTTCCGCCGATGGTGATGAGGTCGGCAATCATGTGGTTGCGGCAAGCCGTGTCCATGACAGCCACCAGGGGAAGACCGGTGGAGCGATAGTGCAGACGGTAGGGGCTCTTGTCGCCCTTGCTTTCGATGTAAACTCCAAAGCGTCCGCGGCTGCCTTCCACTTCGCTGTAGAACTTTCCGGCGGGGAGCTTGATGATGGGTTTCATCTTCTCGCGGTAGTTGCCTTCGGGGATGTTGTCGATGAGTTGCTCGATGATGCTGAGACTCTCAAGAATCTCGTCGAGACGAATCATGTAGCGTGCAAAACTGTCGCCCTCGGTGCGAACCACCTCGTTGAACTTCACGCGGTCGTAGGCAGCATAGGGATGGAGTTTGCGCAAGTCGTTGTGCCAGCCAGAAGCACGTCCCGTGCCACCGGTGCAACCGAAGGAGATGGCTTGTTCTTTCGTCAAAACACCCACGCCCTTGGCACGATTCTGGAAGATGACGTTGCCGGTGAAGATGTCGTGATATTCCTGAATGTTCTTGCGCATATAAGGGATGAACTCCTTCACGCGCTTCACGAAGTTCGGGTGCAGGTCAGCCATGACGCCACCGATGGTATTGTAGTTCAGAATCAGACGTCCGCCGCAAGTCTCCTCGAAGATATCGAGAAGCTTCTCTCTGTCGCGGAAACCGTAGAGGAAGGCGGTGGTGGCGCCCATGTCCTGGCAGAGGCAGGAGAAGAAGAGGATGTGGGAGTCAATACGTTGCAGTTCGTCCATAATCGTACGAATCACCTGTACGCGGTCACTCACCTCAACGCCCATGGCTTGTTCGATGCACATGCAGAGCGCGTGGCGGTTTTGCATGGCGCCGAGATAGTCCAAGCGGTCGGTCAGCGCCAGAGTCTGCGGATAGGTCATGCTTTCGCTGATTTTCTCCACGCCGCGGTGAATGTAGCCCAGCACGGGGTCAATCTTGCGGATTCTCTCACCCTCGAGTGCCACGCGGAAGTGGAGCACGCCGTGGGTGGAGGGGTGCTGCGGACCGATGTTCACGACATAGTCATCCTTGTCGAAGATGGTGTGTTCCACGGGGGTCACGGTGCCGTCTTCGTTCAGGTGATATTCCGTTGTGACGTCTGCCAACGGTTCGTTGGTCATGCGAAGCGGGTTGTTCTCTTCCGTTTTGTCATCCTTGCGGAAGGGGAAGCCGACCCAATCTTCACGCATGAAGAGGCGGCGCATGTCGGGATGGTTGGTGAAGACGATGCCATAGAAGTCATAAGCCTCGCGTTCGTAGGTGTGGGCAATATCCCAGAGGTCTGTGACAGAGGGGATTTGCGGATTTTCGCGGTCGGTCACGACGCATTCCACGCAGTCGGACTTGCCGGTGGCGGTGTTTTCCACCTGATAGACCACAGCCAAACCGTCGTCTTCTCTGTCCACGCCAACGAGGTTCAGCAGGAAGTCCATGCCTTCGTCGTGAAGACGTTTCATTTCTTCATGCAACTTGTCTGCTTCCACGCGACGGGGTTTCAACTCGTTCACCGCAGGCTTCGCCGGAGCGGCAGGTGCTGCGGGACGAGCGGCAGGCTTGGCGGCTGCGGCAGGCGCTGCGGCAGGTTTTGCCGGAGCGGCTGTGGCGTCTGTGGCTTTCGGAGCGGTCTGTGCCGCTGTTTCGTTGTTCAGATTTTTGATTTCGTCGCTCATGCCTGTTCCTCCTCGTTAAAGATTTCTTCTTCTTTCAATTCAGCATCCACCACGTAGGGGTCTTTTTCTTTGCGGTTCGTCGTGCCGAAGAAGTTTTCGACTTTGACGATGCGTTGCAGTTGCATCATGCCGTAGAGGAAGGACTCCGGTCTTGGCGGACAGCCGGGGACATAGACGTCCACGGGGATGATTTTGTCCACGCCGTTGAGCACGTGATAGGACTTGTTGAACGGTCCTCCGGAGATGGAGCAGCCGCCGATGGCAACGACGTATTTCGGGTCAGCCATCTGATCGTAGAGACGACGCAAAACGGGAGCCATCTTGGTGGTGATGGTGCCGCAAACGAGAATGACGTCGGCTTGGCGGGGACTGTTTCGGGTCACCTCGAAGCCGAAGCGGGCGATGTCATAGCGTGCTGCACAGACTGCCATGAACTCGATGCCACAGCAACTGGTAGCAAAAGTCAATGGCCAAAGCGAGTTGGAACGTCCCCAGTCGATGAGGTCATCCAATTTGCGAACCACGACGTTTGCGCCGCCGGCATTGAGTTCGGCGACGAGCTTCTCGTAGGTCTCGTTGTCTTTGAAATCCTCGTAGGGGATAGACTTGATTTTTGCTCTTTTCATTGCCATTTCAATGCTCCTTTCCTCCAGGCATAGGCCAAGCCCAGAACTAAGATGAACAGGAAGAAGAGCACGGCGAGCAGTCCTGCTGCGCCCATGGAACGCATCACCACTGCCCAGGGGAAGAGAAACATGGTTTCCACATCGAACATCAGGAAGAGGATGGCGAAGAGGTAGTAGCCCACACGGAACTGCATCCAGCTGCGTCCACGTGTCGGCACACCGCATTCGTAAGCTTCTTCCTTCTGGGCGTTAAAGCTGCGCGGAGAAATCAGTTTGGCCAAAACTGTAACTACGCCCACGAACGCCAACCCTGTCAGCAATGCAGTGACAAATAAGGTAAAGTTCATAGCTCTTAAATGTTTATGTGATAATTAATATTATTATGTTTTTGAAGTTTGCTTGCTTCAAACGCTCAAAACGAAAGGGAAAACGGACGCAATTTTCCGCGAGAACAAAAGCAAAAAACGCTGTACTTGGGGAAGCTCATATTCCTCAAGTACAGCGTCATGCCGGAAAATGCAGACAGATTCTTTTATCTGCTGCCATGTTGCAAATGTCTCTAACGAACGATGTCTTTTCGACATCTGTCAGAACGCCCTTTTTCACGTTTGTTCTTCTTTAAGCGATGCAAAGTTAATGTTTGCAGACGGGTGGGGAAAACATTTTTTCATTTTTTTGTGTAGCGAAGGCATTTTAGGCACGACTCTTTCATTGAAGGGGTGCGTACTTCTTACAGCCGCCTTCATCCACATTACGACGTGCGGAAGGGTTGAAAATCTCCGCCAAGGCATGCCGAAGAAACGATGAATCCGTTGGATTTAGGTCGTAAACGCAAAAAACTCGCAAAAAAAGATGACAAAATGTTTGTCAGAAGAAAAGAATGCCTTACATTTGCTGCGAAAAATCAAAAGAAAACGGTCTTTATGGCATTTCAAGCATCTTTTTACTTTTACGGCTTTTATTTTTACTTTGCCAAAAAAGCAGAGCGGGATGCTGTGTGTCAGACCACAACGATTTGAATGAAACATCTGAGTCCCGCTTCTGAAAAAGAGGCGGGATTTTTAGTAATATCGAGAACCGAAACCTTTCTCCGAAAGCAAAAACGCTTCCAAACAAGCAAACACTCTCGCACACGTATATATAATAAGGTATATAGGAGCAGGTTCGTTCCACAAAAACCGACTATGAAAGAAATCGCCATACAGGGCATCAGAGGCTCGTTCCACGACATCGCTGCCCACCAATATTTCAACAGCGAGGAAGACATCCAGCTCGTTTGCTGCGACACCTTCGAGGAACTCTTCCGGCAGATGCGTGAGGACTATTCTCGCCTTGGACTGATGGCCATCGAAAACACCATCGCGGGGAGCCTGCTCCACAACTACGAACTCTTGCGCGACAGCGGCATGACCATCGTCGGCGAGCACAAACTCCACATCGAGCACAGCCTCATGTGTCTGCCCGAAGATGACTGGGACACCATCACCGAGGTGAACTCGCATCCCGTGGCACTGGCGCAATGTCGCGGTTTCTTGGAAAAACATCCGAAGATGAAGGTCGTCGAAGTTTCTGACACGGCGGGAGCTGCCGAGACCATCAGCCGCAAACAACTGAAAGGACACGCTGCCATCTGCCACGCCGATGCCGCCCCACTCTACGGCATGAAGATTCTCGAACGGGGCATCGAAGACAACAAGCACAACTTCACCCGCTTCCTCGTCCTTTCCGACCCCTGGGCAGCAGACAAACTCAGAGACGTGCACCGTTCCGACAAGAGCAGCATGGTCTTCGCCCTGCCACACGAGGAGGGCTCTCTCTCGCAGGTGCTGAGCATCTTCACTTTCTACAAAATCAACCTCACGAAAATCCAGTCGCTCCCCATCATCGGAAGAGAGTGGGAATATCTTTTCTACGTGGACGTGAAATATGATGACTACATGCGCTATCGACAAAGCATTGATGCCGTGAGACCCTTGCTGCGCGAACTAAAAATTCTTGGAGAATATGAAGGCAAATGACATACAGCCGGCAAAACGCTTGGCAACCGTAAACGAATACTATTTCTCCCGCAAGGGGAAAGAGGTGGCTCGATTGAACGCCGAGGGAAAGAACATCATCTCGCTCGCCATCGGCAGCCCGGACCTCCCACCCTCGCCCGAAACCATCGAAACGCTCTGCAACGAAGCACGCAAAGCGGACGCACACGGCTATCAGCCCACGGCGGGCATCCTTCCGCTCAAGCAGGCAATGGCGGATTTCTACCACCGCTGGTTCAACGTCTCACTGGACGCCCAAACTGAAATCCAACCGCTCATCGGTTCCAAAGAGGGCATCCTCCACACCACCCTCGCCTTCGTCAATCCCGGCGAAAAGGTGCTCGTACCGAATCCCGGCTATCCGACCTACACCTCTCTCTCCCGCCTCCTCGGCTGCGAGGTGGTGAACTATAATCTCCGACCCGAGAACAACTGGCAGCCGGACTTTGAGGAATTGGAGAACATGAACCTTGAAGGGGTGAAACTCCTCTGGAGCAACTATCCCAACATGCCGACCGGAGCCCCCGCGCGCCGAGAGACCTACGAAAAACTGGTGGATTTCGCCCGCCGCCACGGCATCGTGGTTGTGAACGACAACCCCTACAGTTTCATCCTCGGGAAAGAACATCTGAGCATCCTGCAAATCCCCGGTGCCAAAGACTGTTGCATCGAGTTCAACTCCATGAGCAAGAGCCACAACATGCCCGGCTGGCGCGTCGGTCTGCTTGCCACCAACGCCACTTTCGTCAGTTGGATTCTCAAAGTGAAGAGCAACATCGACTCCGGCACATTCCGTCCGCTTCAACTCGCCGCCGCCCGCGCCTATGCCAACTCTGATGAATGGCACGAAGAGTTCAACGTGCAAACCTATGCGCGCCGCCGCGACCTCGCGGGACAAATCATGGATGCCCTGCAGTGCAAGTGGAATCCCGATCAAGTCGGCATGTTCCTTTGGGGAAGAATCCCCGAACGCTACACCCACGCCGAGGAACTGACGGAGCGCGTGCTCCACGAAGCTCGCGTCTTCATCACCCCGGGTTTCATCTTCGGCTCAAACGGTGAACGCTATCTCCGCATCTCCCTCTGTGCCAACGAAGAGAAACTCGCCGAAGCACTGAACCGAATCAAGGAAAGCGGCATCTGACACAAATTACACCTCACGCATATATAAAGGAATTAACAGAAACAAATAACCACAAAAACGAATAATACTTTGGAACTCAATCTCACCCCTCTGAATCTGACCGGCGAACAGGAAGTGCGCCCCGTGGTCATCGCAGGTCCCTGCTCTGCGGAAACTGAAGAACAAGTGATGAACACCGCCAACGGCTTGGCAAAAAAAGGCGTGAAGCTTTTCCGCGCCGGCATTTGGAAACCGCGCACGAAACCCGGTGGTTTTGAAGGCATCGGAGAAGAAGGTATCGCCTGGATGCAGCGCGTGCAAAAGGAACTCCACATGAAGGTCTGCACCGAAGTCGCCACCCACGCTCATGTGGAAGCAGCACTCAAAGCAGGCATCGACGTGCTTTGGATTGGTGCGCGCACCGTGGCTAACCCCTTCGCCATGCAGGAAATCGCAGACTCGCTCAAGGGCGTCGACGTCCCCGTCCTTGTCAAGAACCCCGTGAACCCCGACCTTGAACTCTGGATTGGCGGACTGCAGCGCATCAACCAAGCCGGCATCACCCGCCTCGGCGTGATTCACCGCGGCTTCTCCACCTACGAAAAGAAAATCTACCGCAACCTGCCCATGTGGCACATCCCCATCGAACTCCGTCGCCGCTGTCCGAACCTCCCCATCATCTGCGACCCGAGCCACATCGGCGGAGCACGCGAACTGGTGGCTCCGCTCTGCCAGCAAGCCATGGACCTTGGCTTTGACGGCCTCATCATTGAAAGCCACTGCAACCCCGACGCTGCATGGAGCGATGCCAAACAGCAAGTGACGCCCGACGTGCTGGACTTCATCCTTGACAAACTCGTCATCCGCAACATCACGGAATCTACCGAGAGCCTCGACACCCTCCGCCAGCAGATTGACGAGATTGACAACTCGCTCATCGAACTGCTCGCCAAACGAATGAGAATCAGTCGCGAAATCGGACAGTACAAGAAGGAACACGACATGACTGTGGTTCAAACCATGCGCTACACCGAGATTCTCGACAAGCGCGGTGCACAGGGTGTGCTCTGCGGAATGGATGCCGACTTCATCAAAGCGGTCTTTGAGAACATCCACGAAGAGAGCGTACGTCAGCAGATGGACGTCATGAACAAAGACTGATTCCCCTAAAACCAACCACGCGATTCAACAGAAACCTGTTCCCCATGCACGCCGGAGCAGATTCCTCAAAAATCTTGCAAAGCCTCAAAACCATGCGCATCCTCATTCTCGGAGCCGGAAAAATGGGCTCGTTCTTCGTGGACCTCTTGAGTTTTGACCACGAGACGGCTGTCTATGACATTGACCCGAAACGACTTCGGTTCATGTATAACACCCAACGTTTCACCACCTTGGAGGAAATTGACGATTTCAAACCCGAACTCGTCATCAACGCCGTTTCGTTGAAATACACGCTCGACGTCTTCCGCGAAGTCATGCCTCATCTCCCCGCAGACTGCATCCTCAGCGACATCTCCTCCGTCAAAACCGGATTCAAAGAGTTCTACGAACAGTGCGGACGGCGTTACGTCTCCACACACCCGATGTTCGGTCCCACCTTCGCCAACCTCGGGGCACTGAGCAACGAAAACGCCATCATCATCAGCGAAGGAGACTACATGGGACGCATCTTCTTCCGTGACCTCTACAGTCGCCTTGACCTGCACATCTGTGAATATACTTTCGACGAGCATGACAGCACGGTGGCTTATTCGCTCAGCATTCCCTTCGTCAGCACCTTTGTGTTCGCCGCAGTGATGAAACATCAGGATGCGCCGGGCACAACCTTCAAACGCCACATGAAAATTGCACGCGGCGTCTTGGGTGAGGATGATTGCCTCCTGCGCGAAATCCTTTTCAATCCCCGCACGGGCGGACAGGTCGAAAAGATACGCGAAGAACTCGGCACACTGCTTGACATCATTGACCGCAAGGACGAACCTGCCCTCAACGACTATCTGCAGCGCATCCGCAAAAACATCCGCTGAGGCGAATGCACGAAATGTGACTTTGGGTGCTCTGAAATCCACTCTGCCTGATTCACAGATCACCGCTTCCCACACCAACCCTACACAGCAAAGCCCTCAAAACGGCGTTGTCTGTGTAGGGTTGGTCGCGAAAAAACGCCGGTTTCTTCCGCACAAACAAACGCCGACTTTTCCGCCTAAGAAAAGCCGACTTTTCCGTTTTTTAAAAGCCGAGATTGAGCATCAAAAAACCTTCCCCAATTTCCTCCGCTGAATCAAGGAAATCGAAAGTTAAAACACAAAAAAATAGTTTTTTCTTTATAAAAACGAAAGAAAAGGCTACTTTTGCTGCGGAAAACAACTACTGAATCATTATAACTCAACACAATACACATCCATGAAACACACATTCTCCCTGCTTGCCAAAGGACTTCTCTGCTTTTTGGCAAGTGTGACGGCTGCCTCCATGACGGCTGCCGGAACAGCGTCTGCCCCGGGGCTTAGTGCGACCACCGAGGAAACCGGTACCGCCACCAACCTCCCCGAGAACGGCAAAACCTACTACATCTATTGCGACAACGACACGCAACAGTTCTTCTACAACAACGGCGGTTCGCTCGCCGTCACCAACGGCATAACCAAAGACATTTCGCTCTACACTTTCACCTGCACGGTGACGGCTGGGGGAAAGTATCAACTCAAAAACGTCAGCAGCAAAAAGTACTTTGGATTTAAAGGCTTCAGCAACAGCGCCTACAACCTCACCATCACAGACGGAGTTCCTACCGGCGTTGCCACCCACATCTATTGTGATGCTGCAGCAAAATACCTCGTCATGAAAAATGATGGTAGTTTTGACCAAGCCGATAATGCGAACTACACCAAAGACGACAACAACGCATTCTCTGCCAACTATGTCTTCGTAGATGTTGAAAGCGGCAAACTCTTGACCATCTCCGGAAATGCCAACGCCGGTGCCACCATCACCTGGAACGGAGAGACCAAGCCCCTGCCCTGCACCTTCCTCACTCTGCCCACCACGGAAATCACCGACAACACGCTCACTCTGACAAAAGATGACGCCGCACTCAGTGCTGCCACCTTGAAATATGAGGGAGTTTTCAACACAAGTGGTAAAGAAGTAACGCTCCCCGACACCTATGACGGCACGGAGAACGCCACCTACGAAGTGCGCTTCATGCCAGATGTCTTCTCCTCCACGCTCGGAGAAAAATGGGTGCGCGTCGCCAATGTGCGCAAACAGGGCTACGGCTTCACACTGCCGGGCAACACCGCCGGACAAATAGCCACCAAAACGATTGACGTCTCAAGCCTTGACCACGTGTGGTGTTTCGTCGGAAACTACAAAAACTTCAAAATCTACAGTCACACCGAAGGCAACCCAGTCATCACCCACGACGGTTCACCCGCCGAAAATGAAGCGGTCAATCTTGCCAATGCCGATGAAGCCAGTAGGGCGCAGTCCTGGACACTGGCAGACTACACCTCTGCCGCCTCCAACCCCGGCTACTCCATTGAAGCGGTCGGAACACCAGGACAAGGTCTCAACCCGCACGGTGCCATCACCAACGACTTGAAGTTCTATCGCAGCAGTGACGAAGGCTGCCGCTGGGTCTTCCCCGTGGTTGACACGGAGCACCCCGTCACGCTGACCGTCAACGTCGTGGGCACTTCCTTTGAGAACAATCCCGTTGCAGACATCACCATCAGCACAAACGGAACAACCCTCTCCTATCCCATCCGACAAATCGCAGAGAACCCGACAGGCAGCGTGGAAACTCAACAAATCTATCTCTATAAAGACAAAACCTTCACAGCCTCTTCCTTCACCTACCGCGGCTTCAACAGCGAGACGCTCCTCAACGGAGAACCCTCCTCGCTCACCAACCTCACTCCTGACTCCAACCCCATACTCACCTTCAACTACAGCACCAACGAAGATCGCATCATCTTCACCTCACCCGACGTCAACGGCAAACCCTATCGCATTCCCGCCATCGCCACTGCACTCAACGGCGACGTGATGGCTGTTGCCGACAACCGCCCCTGCGGAGGTGACATCGGCTATGGAGAAGTAGATATCAAGGTGCGCGTCTCCAAAGACAACGGCGCAACCTGGGGCACAGAAGAATTCATTGCCAACGGTGACGGCGACGAAGCCCGCCTCACCGACGGTGACAAAACCAACGACTTTGCCTATGCCTTTGGTGACGCAGCCATCGTGGCAGACCGCGAACGCAACGAGGTGGTTGTCTTCTCCGTGGCAGGAAAAACGGTTTGCCACAATGGCAACTACACGTTAGACCCGAGCACCAGCAACCCGAACCGAGTGGCAAGGATGAAAGGAACCTACAACGAGGCATCTGGAACTTGGAGTTGGTCCACGCCCGAGGAAGTCACCGAGAAGTTCTATGCTCCCTTCGTGAAAGAGACCTCCACCACCAACGAAGAAACAGGTGAGATCACCACCACAAGAACCGTCACCGTGCAGTCGCTCTTCATCGGCTCAGGTCGCATCATGCAAAGTCGCGTGGTGAAAAAAGACCAATACTATCGCCTCTACGCCGCCCTCTGGACCAGGAACCAGGGTAACCGCGTGGTCTATTCCGACGACTTTGGAGAAAACTGGCACATCCTCGGCACCGTGGATGACCGTCCCGCCCGCAGCGGCGACGAGCCGAAATGCGAAGAACTGCCCAACGGCACCGTCGTGCTGAGCAGCCGCAAAGGAAGCGGTCGCTACTTCAACCTCTTCACCTTCGACTCCACCACCGGCGATGACGCCTACACCACCGGCACCTGGGGCACGGTGGTCAGCAGTAACGATGTGACCGGCGGTTTCAGAAACTCTGACAGCGGAACGAACGGTGAAATCTACATGCTGGACAACGTGATGGACAACACCACCGGCGTGAAGAAGACCATCATGCTTCATTCGGTTCCTCTCGGCAACGGACGCAACAACGTCGCCATCTGGTATAAGGAAATCGACCCCTCTGTAACCTATACTCCCGAGACCTTCGCCACCGGCTGGACACTCGGCAAACAGGTCAGCTTCCGAGGCTCTGCCTACTCCACCATGACGCTCCAGAAGGACAACCGCATCGGCTTCCTCTTTGAAGAAGCCCCCAACGGCTATTGCATCATCTACTGCCCGCTCACCATCGAAGAAATCACCGGCGGCGCCTACGATTTATACACCGATGCAAATCGCAAAAGAGTTGCCGTCAACCAAGCAGAAGAAGTTCTTGCAATAAGAGGAGTGGGCTATCCCACCACCGACAACGCCGCACGCGCCACTCTGCAAGAAGCCATCACCGCCGCTCAGAGCAGCAGCGCAGCCATTGACGAGGTGCTTTCCACGCTGAACACAGCAGTCACCACCTATAAAGCCACAAAGACCGACATTCAGCTGCCGGAAGACGGAAAGGCTTACACATTTACCCATGTCACTCTTGACGGTGTGAAACAACCCATGACATACGACGCAAACGGAATGACTTGCAACGCGAGCAACATACCGACGGTCTTCGTATGCCGCAAATTGGACAATGGCAAATACATCTTTGTTTGCAATGAAGGGAAATACCTAAGTTGGATAGGAAGCAGTGGTGGCATTAACAACAACAAGGGCTATGTAAACAGTTATGATGAAGCAAGTGGAAGTTACACTGACTGGAGTAACATCACGATTGAGAAAATGGTGAAAGGAGGAAACGTGACTTACGGCGAACAAGCCGACTACTTTGGATACATGACCATTGCCGCACGTCGAACCACTTCTTATGAAAAGGGTTATCTCATTCTCAATCATGCTGCCTACGACAACTCAAATGCTCCATTCTTTAAGACTTCCGGAAGCAATTCATATTCTTCTGCTTTTCTTATCGAAGAAGCCGCCTATCCCAACAACGTGGCGCTCTCTGAAATCACGGCAGACGACACCTATATTAAAGGTATAGAGACGGGACGCACCATCTGCACCTTCTCCGCTCCCTTCCCCACCGTCATCCCCGAGAACGTGAGCGCCTACTATGCCCTCAACACAGACAACGGAGCGAAGATGAAGCGCATCACCACCCCCGCCATCCCCGCCAACCAGGGTGTGATTCTCATCGGTCCCAATGGCTTCAACACCGGTCTCATGCTGCCCGCAGCAGGCGAGGAAGAGGCTGAACTCACCGACGTGAACCTCTTCGCCCACACCGCCGGCGCCGCCCACGAACTCGTGGAAGGTGACTACATCCTCGCAAAAGGAACGGCAGGTCTCGCCTTCTACAAAGGACGACCGGGAACCTCGCTCCGCATGAACCGAGCCTATCTCCCCGCTGCCCTCACACTCTCCGCTGAACGAGGCGTGGCACTCCGATTTGGAGACGACACCACCACGGACATCGACCAAATCGTGACGGACGAAAGCAACGAAATCAACGCACCCGTCTTTGACCTCACCGGACGACGCATCAACAAATTGCGCAAAGGCGGACTCTACATCAGCAACGGACAAAAATTCATCGCACGCTGAGAGACGCAAGAAAATTACGTACTTCAAATTGAACGACACATGAAAAAAACATATCAGAAACCGCTGTCCGCCTCCATTCTCCTCGATGCCGAACACGCCATGCTCGCCACCTACTCCGGCGAGGTGGGAACCTTCGAAGACCCGAACGAATACGTGGACGGAGATGCCGGACTCGCCGGAAAAAGAGAAAACGACAACAATTCTATCTGGGGAGACACCGCATGGGAATGAACATAACACGGTGAAAACGGCAGTGCTGTGAAAACAGCAGTGCAAATATAGAATCAAACCGCTCGGAAGCACATGCTCCTGAGCGGTTTGGCGTTTCAAGGGCGCGCTAAGAAATAAATAGCAACCAAAAAAATAAAGCACTTGATTTTGAACACACCTTACGCTTTGTGTTGGCGGCTTACAGCAAAAATTGTGCCAAGATGCCCTCAAAAAGGAACGCAGGGAAAAATGTGAAATAGGCTTCGCGCGCGAGACGCGCGTATTCACCTTTCAAGCCTATACGTTTTTCAAGGGTACATGCATTTCCTTCAAACCCTACACAGTTCGGGTTTAAAGTCTGATAATAAAAGGGTTAGGTGTGTAGGGTTTGATCTGCAGATTCTACACAAAACCCTACATTGTGTAGGGTTGCGCGGTGGAGTGTGTAGGGTCGTGGTGAAGCAAAAAATATAAATGTAGGATTAGGCGGAAATATGCAAAAACGCGTTTTTCATCCTACATTTTTGCTCTTTGAACCTGCATCGCTGAGCAAAGTTTTGCCTACTCGGCGCGCAGTTTTACTTAGGGGAAGGCTAAGAAAAACTAGGGGAAGGCTAAGAAAAATTTGAAGAAGGGAAAGAAAAATTTGAGGAAGGGAAAGCAAAATTTGAGGAAGGGAAAGCAAAATTTGAAGAAGGGAAAGAAAAATTTGAGGAAGGCAAATTAAAATTTGAAGAAGGCAAATTTTAACCGGGTGCGCTCCTAGTTTTTACTGGGTGCGCTCCTAGTTTTTCTTAGGTGCGCTCCTAGTTTTTACTGGGTGCGCTCCTAGTTTTTACTGGGTGCGCTCCTAGTTTTTACTGGGTGCGCTCCCAGCAAGAAATGTTTCTCCATTAATGCCCATTAATTGTCTCATTAAATGTCGCATTAATTTCTGAACATTTCGCGCGTTTCGTGTTCAAAAACCAGAATGCATAGTCGCTGTGCAGGGTTTTATGCGAGGTGCTGTGCAGAGTGGCTGTGTATAGTTTTGTGTAGGGTTTGTGTAGGGTTTGAAGTATAAACCCTACATTTCGTAAGACACAAAGAATCAACGGAATGCAGGGTTAAATGTAGGGTTTGTATATAGTTTGTATAGTTTTTTACTCGCCCTTTAATTTACGTATAGTGTAGAGTTGAAACGCAGTTAGTCGGTTCTAAAATTATGCATTAGCCGGTGGACGGATGGAAGCGTGGCGAAAACGAAAACGTGAACCCGCGCCGCCCGCTGCATTTCCGTCTCTATCTTCTTTCCACGATTTCTTCCAACGCCTTGCGCTTGCGTTCAGCGCGGGGACAGTCGGGGGCGATGTGCCCCAACGGAACGATGGCGACAACCTCCCAAGCCGGATCTTCGCAGAAGTTCTTCATTTTCTCCGGGTCGAAGTTGCAAATCCAGCAAGTCCCAAGTCCACGCTCGGCGGCAGCAAGACAGAGATGCTCCACGGCGATGGCTACGTCAATGTCACCGTGAGGTTTCCCGTCCGCAGCACGCGTCCAACACTCGCCCTTGTGTTGCAAGCAGACAATGGCAAGCGGAGCAGAACGAAACCACTCGCGATCGTAGGCTTCCCAAAGCGACTGCTTCGCTGCTTCGCTCTCCACGACCACAAAACGCCAAGGCTGGCGGTTCACGGCGGAGGGAGCGAGGCGAACGCACTCCAAAACATAGTTCAAATCTGCTTCCGACACCGGTTCGTCAGTGTATTTGCGTGCAGAAAAACGCTTTTCGGTCAATTCAAGAAAGGACATATTATATATAGGTATAAGGTATAGGAGGTGCGGTGACTCCCGCAGAAAGAAAAGAGGGTATTCAATATAAAGAAGGAGGTGCGGTGACTCCCGCACAAAGGAATGAGGGTATTCAATATAAATAAGGAGGTGCGGTGACTCACCGCACAAAAACGCAAAAGAGCGACGCCCCTACTTACGGCGAAGACTCTTCAAGTTCCTCAAAAGCCACGGCAAAACGGTGAAGAGATGGACGGCGGCAGAAACGGTCATGATGATGCCAAGCCAGTAGTGCACGAGACCAAGGTGAGGAATCCGCACAGGGGAGAAAAGTTTCAGCAGCCCCGTGGCGAAGACGAAGAAGAGCACCACTTCCAGCAGACAGGTGAAGAAACGGAAGATGCGACGCGACGCTGCCACAATGCGAAACACCTTGGAGGTGAACCAAACATGGCAGAGGGCGCACGCAATCATCAGGAAGCCGGCAGCAGCATGCGCAACTTTCAACACTTCGTGCGGCTCAATTTCAACACCGTGCTTTTTGAGATGAAGGAGCATCCCTGTGACAAAGACCAAGACAAATGCCACCGTCAGCAAGAGATTAATTCTGATTTTAGTAATGTGTTTCATGATGCAATATTATAAGATTAGATTTTGTGTTTGTCAGTTTCGGAGCCGGCAACGACGTCAGGGTTGGCATCGGCGTTGGCGTTGCCTCCTGCAACGTCCACGGCGCAAAATTACCAAGAAGTTCTTGAAAAAAACTGTCGATTTTGCAAAACGCCGAAATCTGCCCACAAAAGCACGAAATTGGACATCAAAGCGGGTTGCAGAGTCTTCGGATCGATTTCTTTTTTCATTGCAAACTTTTTGAAAATGTGAGAATAAAGAGACTTTCTGACACATTGACCCGTCAAAGGGGAGAGTTATTAGAAAAAACACTACGTTTTACGTTTTAAATTTTTGTACTAATTACAATTCCCTCTATCTTTGCATCGTCAAAAAGACAGAAAAACACCGAGTCGCGAACAGTTTTCATGGCTTCGCAACTTTCAAATTGAAATCAACGGGCAGGCAAATTGTCAGAAACAGCAAGACTGGAGAGAACGACAAGACTGCAAAGCCTTATTACAAATCTTTAACCCTACCCTCAACACCATGACATTTATCGAAGGACCCTGGCAGGAGAAAATCAACGTGACTGATTTCGTACGCCGCAACCTGACCTCCTACGAAGGAGACGCTTCCTTCCTCGTCGGACCCACTGACCGCACGAAGAAACTTTGGAACATCTGTCTTCAGGCCCTTGAAGAAGAACGCGCCAACGGAGGCGTCCGCTCTCTTGACCCCAATACGGTTTCCACCATCACCTCTCACGCCGCAGGCTATATCGACAAAGACAACGAACTCATCGTGGGTCTCCAAACCGACGAACTCCTCCGCCGCGCCATCAAACCCTTTGGCGGCATCAAGGTGGTTGAAAAAGCTTGCCAGCAGCAAGGAACCGAAGTGAGCCCCAAGGTGAAAGACATCTTCACTCACTATCGCAAAACTCACAACGACGGCGTCTTTGACGTTTACACCGAAGAAATCCGCAAATTCCGCTCACTCGGATTCCTCACCGGACTGCCCGACAACTACGCTCGCGGACGCATCATCGGTGACTACCGTCGTCTCGCCCTCTACGGTCTCGACCGCCTCATCGAAGCCAAGCAGGAAGACCTCAAAAACCTTCACGGACCGATGACCGACGCACAAATCCGCCTCCGCGAAGAAGTGGCTGAGCAAATCAAAGCACTCAAGGAAATCTCCAAACTCGGTGAAATCTACGGTCTTGACCTCAACCGACCCGCACAGAACGCTCGCGAAGCCGTTCAGTGGGTATATATGGCATATCTCGCCGCAGTCAAAGAACAGGACGGTGCCGCCATGTCACTCGGAAACGTGTCCTCCTTCCTCGACATCTACATCGAACACGACCTCAAGCACGGCCTCATCGACGAAACCTACGCTCAGGAACTCATCGACCAGTTCGTCATGAAACTCCGCATGGTTCGCCACCTCCGCATGGAAGCCTACAACGAAATCTTCGCCGGCGACCCGACTTGGGTGACCGAAAGCATCGGCGGACGATTCAACGACGGACGCACCAAGGTGACCAAGACATCCTTCCGCTTCCTCCAGACTCTCTACAACCTCGGCCCCTCTCCCGAGCCCAACCTCACCGTGCTCTGGTCCCCCGAACTGCCCGAAGGATTCAAAGAGTTCTGCTCCAAAGTTTCCGTGGACACTTCCTCCATCCAATATGAAAACGACACGCTGATGCGCGAAGTGCGTGGTTCTGATGACTACGGAATCGCATGCTGCGTCTCCTACCAGGACATCGGCCGTCAAATTCAGTTCTTCGGCGCACGATGCAACCTCGCCAAAGCGCTCCTCCTCGCCATCAACGGCGGACGCTGCGAGAAAACCGGAACCGTCATGGTCGAAGGAATCCCCGTCCTCACTTCCGACAAACTCAACTTCGAGGAGGTGATGAACAACTACAAACTCGTGCTGACGCAAATCGCACGCGTCTATAATGATGCCATGAACATCATTCACTACATGCACGACAAGTACTACTACGAAAAGGCTCAGATGGCATTCGTCGATACGAACCCGCGCATCAACATCGCCTACGGTGCTGCCGGTCTCTCCATCGCCATTGACTCTCTCTCCGCCATCAAGTATGCCAACGTCACTGCCAAACGCAACGACATCGGACTCACCGAAGCCTTCGACATCCAAGGCGAGTTCCCCTGCTTCGGCAACAACGACGACCGTGTGGACCACCTCGGCGTAGACCTCGTTTACTTCTTCACCGAAGAACTCAAGAAACTCCCCGTCTATAAGAACGCACGTCCGACTCTCTCTCTGCTGACCATCACTTCCAACGTGATGTATGGAAAGAAAACCGGCGCAACCCCCGACGGACGCGAAAGCGGCGTTGCCTTCGCTCCCGGCGCAAACCCGATGCACGGACGCGACAAGAGCGGTGCAGTCGCTTCTCTCGCCTCTGTGGCAAAACTCCGCTACCGCGACTCCCAAGACGGCATCTCCAACACCTTCAGCATCGTGCCGAAGAGCCTCGGACCCACCGACGAAGAACGCGTGGAGAACCTCATCACCATGATTGACGGCTACTTCACCAAGGGAGCACACCACCTCAACGTGAACGTCCTCAACCGCGAAATGCTGGAAGACGCCATGGTGCACCCCGAGAAATATCCGCAACTCACCATCCGCGTCAGCGGCTACGCCGTGAACTTCGTGAAACTTTCTCGCGAACACCAGTTGGAAGTTATCTCCCGCTCCTTCCACCAGAGCATGTAAGACGCAACCCTGCGCAGCGAGCAGCATAAGACATGATTCATGACGGCAAAGCCAAAGCAATAACGGCAAAGCCGCTCGCTGACAGCAGACAATCACTCAAAGTCCCTTCATTGCCCACGGCATTTGAAGGGACTTTTTCTTTCCCGAGGAAAACAATAAGTCACTGAGAAAATAACGAGAAGTTAGGGGAAAATCACTAACTTTGCGCGGAAAATCAAAATCAACACAGAAATTTATCATAACTTCCCAACCAATCCAACCCCACGAACCGAAGCAAACACATGGCAAAAGATAAAATCATTCTGACCGGCGACCGACCCACCGGACGCCTCCACATCGGACACTATGTAGGCTCACTCAAACGCCGCGTCGAACTCCAAAACGAAGGAGATTTCAAAAAAATGTTCGTCTTCATCGCTGACGCACAGGCACTCACCGACAACATTGACAATCCCGAGAAGGTGAGACAAAACGTGATTGAGGTGGCGCTCGACTATCTCGCCGCAGGACTTGACCCCGAAAAGATTACCATCTTCATCCAAAGCCAAATCCCCGAGCTCTGCGAGCTTTCCTTCTATTTCATGGACCTCGTCAGCGTCAGCCGCCTGCAGCGCAACCCGACCGTGAAAACAGAAATCGGCATGCGCGGCTTCGAATCCAGCATCCCCGTGGGCTTCTTCACCTACCCCATTTCGCAAGCTGCCGACATTTGCGCCTTCAAAGCCACCACGGTGCCCGCGGGAGAGGACCAAAAGCCCATGATTGAACAGGCAACGGAAATTGCACGCCGCTTCAACCACATCTATGGCGAAACGCTCGTCGAACCGCAGATTCTCCTGCCGCAAAACGCCGTCTGCTGCCGACTCCCGGGAACCGACGGAAAGGCAAAGATGTCCAAGAGCCTCGGAAACTGCATCTATCTCGCCGAAACCTCAAAAGAGGTGAAACAGAAGGTGATGTCCATGTACACCGACCCGCAGCACATCCACGTGGAAGATCCCGGACACCTTGAAGGCAACACGGTCTTCACCTATCTCGATGCCTTCTGCAAACCCGAACATTTCGCCGCCTACTGGCCCGACTATCAGAGCCTGGACGAGGTGAAGGAACACTACCAGCGCGGCGGACTGGGCGACATGAAGGTGAAAAAATTCCTGAACAACATTCTCCAAGAAGAACTGGAACCCATCCGCACACGACGCGCAGAGTTCGAGAAAGACATCCCGGCAGTCTATGAAATGCTGAAGAAAGGTTGCGATGAGGCACGCGCCGTGGCTGCAGAAACATTGGACGAGGTGCGCCGCGCCATGAAAATCAACTACTTTGACGATGCCGCACTGATTGCCGAACAAGTCCAACGCTTCGCCGCAAAGTGAGCCTGCCGCATCCGAAACAGCGAATCAAAAGCAAAAAAGCAAGAAATAAAGGCGAGAAAGAAATTAATCGCCCGTTGCATCTTGCGCATTCAAAAAGGATTATGTAACTTTGCACCCGCTTCGTGCGTCAGACCGCCGAAGCAGAAAGAACGAATAATCAAAAAAATCACATAAACACAATGAAAAGAACATTCCAACCTCACAACAGAAAGAGAAACAACAAACACGGTTTTCGTCAGCGCATGCAGACTGCAAACGGTCGTCGCGTGCTCGCTTCTCGTCGCGCCAAAGGTCGCAAGAAACTGACCGTCTCCGACGAAGTTCACGGCAAGAGATGAGAATTGTGTGTGTTCCCACACAAAAATCGGAAATGTGAGAATAGACTGGTTTTACCGTTTATTCTCACATTTTTCTTTCCTTCCACTGCTCCGAAAACGCCCGTAAAAAGATTCTCACCTCCCGCAAACACACTTAGTCCGGCTTTTTGATCGCACAAAAAAGTTTTGTGCTTAACTTTGTGGCGAAATCACACACACAAGCACCCTCTCATATGTCTGCTTTCATCAAAAAAATCTTCAGCCCGCTGGTCATGCTCAACTGCTTGGGCATGATTCTCGTGGTCGTCCTCTTCTTCTTTGGAGCACTTGCGTTCATTGACTTCTACACCCTCCACGGAGAAGAAGTGGAAGTGCCCAAAATCACCGGCGTCAGCGAACAAATCGCCTACAGTAAACTGAAGGCGCTGGGACTGAAGGCGGAGGTCAGAGACACGGGCTACGTCCACAAAGCCGCACCCTTTGAGGTGCTCGAACAATCCATCAAACCCGGAACAAAAATCAAAGCGGGAAGAACCATCTACCTCACCATCAATTCCAACGGCTCAAAACGAATCGAACTCCCGGACCTCGCGGACAACTGCTCAAGACGCGAGGCGGAAGACAAACTCAAAACGCTCGGATTCAAACTCGGAGCAACGGAGTTCATCATCGGTGACCCGGACTGGGTCTATGAGGTGAAAGTGAACGGAAAGACCGTGAAAGCCGGTACACGCATCTCAGTTGATTTGCCCATCACACTGGTGGTCGGAAAGGGAGGATTGGAAGACGAATACAACGGCAACGACAGCCTTGACTACATCTTCAACGCTCCCTTTGAAACAGACGAACCGCTGGAAGGCGAGGTGACCGACGCACCGCAAGACCATGCTCAACCGGAAGAAGACTATTTCGGAGAAGAATAAGTCTCAAACCGACTGACGAGTGTCCCCCAAGCCCCTGCCACTTCCACACACATCCTCACTCACTGTCCAAGAGGCAGTCAGCAGTGAGCACAAAGTCTGAAAAACCGGAAAGAAGTAGCAATATAAATACGTATATGAGTCATCTACGCTTAAAAACAGCGGCATTGTTCTGTTGCCTGCTTTGTGCCGTCCTCACGGCTTGCTCAGCCCATGAAGAAAAGGAGGCAAAAACTCCTGAGGAGGATGCCTCGCAGTTCGTCGTTCTCACGGATGTGGTGCCGGATGCCATACTTGAAATCCGCTACTACAGCACCTACAACTTCATCGGACGACGCATTCCCGGCTACGAAGAACCGATAGCCATGCTCACCCGTCAAGCAGCCGACTCACTCAAAAAAGTGAGCGACGACCTCATCAAGCAGGGGTATCGTCTGAAAATATTCGACGGCTATCGCCCACAGAAGGCTGTGGACTATTTCATGAAATGGGCAAAAGACGTCAACGACACACTGATGAAGCCGTATTTCTATCCCGAACTTGACAAGTCTGTCCTTGTGCCGCAAGAATACATTGCCGAGAAGTCGGGACACACCCGCGGCAGCACCATTGACCTCACTCTCTTCGACATGAAACTGGAAAAAGAAGTGGACATGGGTTGCACCTACGACTATTTCGGTCTTGCCTCACACCCCGACGCACAACCCGGACAGGAAATCGGTGCCTACACCCCCATCAACCGGCAGCAGTATGCCAACCGCATGACGCTGCAAAATGCCATGAAGGCTCACGGCTTCAAACCCTACGATTGTGAGTGGTGGCACTTCACCCTCGAAAACGAACCCTTCCCCAACACCTATTTCACATTCCCCATCGCAAGAAGTTCGCTAAAAAATTGAGTGAGGCGCTGTTCTTTCCTGCGAACCTGCCAAACAGAATGTGAGTCAATCCCACACGACTGAATCAATCCCACCCGACTGACATGCCAAACGAAACGACCACGCCCGCACAGGATTTCTCTGAAATCAGCGACTACACGGAACTCTCCGCCGACTCCCTCGAAAACGAGGAGGAGTTGGAAGAGGAGAGCAACGGACTCTATGAGCATTTCCGTCTCGTGGCAGACAAAGGGCAGCAACTGCTGAGAATCGACAAGTTCCTCATCGACCATCTCCGAGACACCTCCCGCAACCGCATTCAACAGGCGGCAAAGGCAGGTTTCATCCACGCCAACGGGAAACCGGTGAAGAGCAACTATCGGGTGAAACCGGGCGACGTCATCACCCTCCTCCTTGACCGACCACGCTATGAGAACACCATCCTTGCCGAGGACATCCCCCTCGACGTGGTCTTTGAAGACGACCAACTCATGGTCATCAATAAACCTGCCGGATTGGTCGTGCATCCGGGATGCGGCAACTACACGGGAACACTCGTCAATGCCATTGCCTTCCACGAGCGCAATAATCCGAACTACGACCCGAACGACCCCGCCGTGGGACTCGTCCACCGCATCGACAAGGACACCTCCGGCTTGCTCGTGGTGGCAAAAACACCGGAAGCAAAAACAAAACTCGGACTCCAGTTCTTCAACAAAACAACCCGACGTCGCTACAATGCACTCGTCTGGGGAAACTTTGAAGAAGACGAAGGACGCATTGAGGGCAACATCGCCCGCAATCCACGAGACAGAATGCAAATGGCGGTGTTTGACCCGCAGTCGGGCATCGGCAAACACGCCGTCACACACTACCGCGTCCTGCAACGCTTCGGCTATGTCACACTCGTGGAATGCATCCTCGAAACCGGAAGAACCCATCAAATCAGGGTGCACATGAAACACATCGGACATCCGCTCTTCAACGATGAACGCTACGGCGGCACACAGATTCTGCGCGGCACACAGAGCGGGAACTACCAAAGTTTCATCCGAAACTGCTTCGAAATCTGTCCGCGTCAGGCACTCCATGCCAAGACCTTGGGATTCAAACACCCCAAAACAGAGAAAGAGATGGACTTCACAACCGAACTGCCAGAGGACATGAAACAACTGATTGAAAAGTGGGACACCTTCATCAAAGGGTGTGCCGCAAAACCTATATAAATCTTTTCAAAAATATCTTTTCAAAAAAATAAATCTAACGATGAAAAGAACCATTGCCATTGTGGCAGGAGGTGACTCCTCCGAGCACGACGTGTCTCTCCGCTCTGCCGAGGGCATCATGTCGTTCATGGACAAAGACAAGTATGACTGCTTTGTCGTGGAAATCAAAGCCGGTCGCTGGACTGTGGCATACAAAGACGAAAACTGCCACATCGACCGAAACGACTTCTCCTTCACCGCCTCCGACGGGAAACACGAATTTGATTTTGCCTACATCACCATCCACGGAACACCGGGAGAGAACGGAATCCTACAAGGCTATTTTGACCTCATCGGAATCCCCTACTCCACCAGCGACGTACTCGTGGAGTCTCTGACCTTCAACAAATTCGCACTCAACAATTTCCTCAAAGCCTATCCCGAACTGCATCTCGCAGACTCCATCCTCGTCAGAAAAGGAGAAGAACTGCCGAACCCGGAAGCCGTCACGAAAAGACTCGGCATCCCCTGCTTTGTCAAACCCAACGCGGGCGGCAGCAGCTTCGGCGTCACCAAGGTGAAAGAAACCGAAAGCCTCATCAAAGCCATCAAAAAAGCAATGATGGAAAGCGACGAAGTCATGGTGGAGAAAATGATGAGCGGCACTGAAATCACCTGCGGCTGCTATCGCCGACCGAACGGAGAAATCGTCACCTTCCCCATCACCGAGGTGGTGACCACACAGGAGTTCTTTGACTATGATGCCAAATACAATGGCAAAGTGGATGAGATTACTCCCGCACGCATTGCTGACACCACGGCAAAGAGAGTGAGCGAAACGACAAAACGCATCTACCGTCTCCTCGGGTGCTACGGCATCATCCGCATTGACTACATCCTCACCGGCGAAAAAGGCAACGAGCAGATAAACGTGCTCGAAATCAACACCACGCCGGGCATGACCGTCACCAGTTTCATTCCACAGCAGGTAAGAGCCGCCGGTTTGGAAATGAAAGACGTGCTCAGCGACATCATTGAAGGACGCTTCGCCTGAAACTGCAAAAGCAAGAGATACTCCGACAAAGTTCCCCCTAACCCTCCACGCCATGAACATTCACGATTTTGACGCCATCCGTCCCTATCTTCCGGAAGAACTTCCCGAAGTCTTCGAACGACTCCTGGGGAATCCGCAGTTTGCAGCCATCCTGACTTCCTTCTTCCCCGGAATCCCTCTTGAAATGTTGAAGCAGAAACTCCTCGGCTGCCGCGACAACCTCGAGGTGCAAAAGGCGTTCTGCTATCCGTTGCTGAAGAATCTTCTCCAAAAATGCAGCACCTCCATTGAATTTGACACTGCATCCATTCCGGAAGAACGCCGTGCCACGGACAGCTTCACCTTCATCTCAAACCACAGAGACATCGTCCTGGACTCCGCACTGCTCAGCATCCTCTTGATTGAAAACGGCTATCGCACCACCGTGGAAATTGCCATTGGCGACAACCTGCTCATCTATCCTTGGATCAAAGACCTCGTGCGTGTCAACAAATCGTTCATCGTCCAACGCTCCGTCACGATGAGAGAGATGCTTGCCTCCAGCAAACGCATGAGCGACTACATGCACTTCGCTCTCCTGTCAAAACATGAGAACATCTGGATTGCACAGCGAGAGGGACGCGCCAAGGATTCCGACGACCGCACCCAGGAATCTGTCCTGAAGATGATGGCGATGGGCGGAGAAGGAACAGCGGTGGAGAGAATCAAAGCGATGAACCTCGTTCCGCTCGCCATCTCCTACGAACTTGACCCGTGCGATTTCCTTAAAGCCAAAGAATATCAGCAGAAACGTGACATCGAAGGATTCAAGAAGAGCCAAGCAGACGACTTGAACAACATGCACACCGGCATCTTTGGAAAGAAAGGACGCATCGTCTATCGCACCGCAGCACCCGTGAACTCTTGGATTGACGAAATTGCCGACCTCCCGAAAAGTGAGTTCTTCCGCGTACTGGCTGAACGCATTGACCGAGGCATCCACGCCGGCTATGAACTCTATCCTTGCAACTACATCGCCTGCGACCTGCTCGCAGGTTCCCGTCAGCACGCCGAGCACTACACAACCGAGGACGAAACCGCCTTCCGCGCCTATCTCGAAGAAAGGCTCGCGCTGATTGACCTGCCCAATAAGGACGTGGACTTCTTGAAAGAAAGAATCCTCACCATGTATGCCAACCCCGTCAAAAACCACGAGAAAGCAGTTGCCGAAGCTTGACGAAGGGACGTTAATGTAAATAAGGTGTGCGCCTATCCTATAAACTCTGTGTGCCCGATGAAAAACCGACGAATGAAGCAAGCACTGTTTCCCATCTGCTTTTTGTGGCTTGCAGCCGCTCTTTTGTTCGTTGCCTGCGAAGAAGATGAGCCGATGACTCCGCCCTATCGACAAGAAATTGCCGACCTCCCAACTGACGCTCGGGGCGAAGCGCAACAGGTGTGTTTGGACAACGGCACGAACCTGCAGTTGGAGACCACGCTCTCGGGACTGCGCCCCGACACACTCTACCGCGTCCGAGTGCTCTTCACCGAACGCGAAGACGGGCGCATTCACTTGACGGACTATGTTCCCATCCTCGCCCCCGAAGTGGGGAAATATGCCTCAGACAAGATTGTCTGTGACCCGCTGGATGTCGTGGCGTGCTACAAAAGCGGACCCTATGTCAATGTGCAACTCGCGCTGAAAGGCTCGGCGGGCGGCGTGCACGCTTTTGGCTTCCATCAGACGGACTATGTGCGCCACGATGACGGGGCACGCACACTCCACGCACTTCTTTTGCATCATCAGAACAACGACCCGCTCTACTACACTCGCGAGGTCTTCCTCTCCCTTCCCCTGCGTCCGCTCTCAGAACTGCTCCTTGCCGGACGCGACAGCATTGCCGTCCACTTCCACACTTTTGATGGCGAAATGGTCTATCGTTTTGCCTTGTAGATTTTCCTCCATGCCCATCCCTTTTCACCCGCTTGACCTGACGGACATGGCTTCCGTCAGACAACGCGTCAAGGACACCGAGTGTCGAAACTGTGACCTCAATTTCTTGAATCTGTTTTCCTGGCGTTTTCTCTATGACACAGAAATCGCCATCCACAATGACCACCTTCTCTTCCGTTTCAAAGCGGATGGGCATCGTGCCTATCTCGCTCCCGTCGGCGAGAGTGATTGGAAAGACGTGGTGCCGGATCTACTCGACGATGCGGCACGCGACGGACACCCTTTCCTCATGCTCGGCGTCTGCGAACACAGCCTGAAGAAACTGGAGGAAACCATGCCGGGCTATTTCTACGCCAACGCCGATCGACGCTACACCGACTACATCTATGACCGCCAAAGTTTGGCGACGCTCGCAGGAAAGAAACTGCAACCGAAACGCAACTTCGCCAACCGCTTCGCACGTCTCTATCCGAACCATACCTACGCGCCTCTCACGCCGGAGGACATTGAAGAGTGTTTGGAACTACACGCCACATGGACGGAGGCAAAAGGCAAAGAGGATGATGCCGGACGCTACACCTACGAGGCGGAACGAAAGTCCTTGCTGCGCGTCATGGAACACTGGAACGAACTGGACGCCTGCGGCGGAGTCTTGCGCGTCAACGGACAGATGGTGGCTTTCACCTACGGCGCACCCGTGAACCACGACACTTTTGACGTTTGCATGGAAAAAGCCGACACGAACTGTGAAGGCGCATTTGCCTTTATCAACCGAAGTTTCGTGCAGAGCCTGCCGGAAAAATTCATCTACATCAACCGAGAGGACGATTTGGGCATTCCGGGACTCCGACAATCCAAACTCTCCTACCACCCTTCCCTCCTTCTCCACAAATACACCGTCATGACGCGCCACCCGATGCAGGGATGAAACGAAAAAGTTCTTTCCAGATGTTCGATCTTCTTGACTTAATCAAATTCCAGACTCGAGACTTGTGGCGCAATTGCTTCCACGAATCCGAGGAATTCATGGACATCTATTTTGACAAAAAATATACCCACAATACCAACTTCACCCTGCGCCACAGAGGAGAAACGTTGGCAGCGGCGCAACTTTTCCCATACCGTCTCACAATCTATGGTTCCGTCACCCGCATGGGTTATGTCTCCGGACTCGCCACCAACCCCTTCTGCCAAGGCAAAGGCTACGCCGGTCGTGTGCTCCGGGCATGTCACCGTAAACTTTTGGAACAAAACACCCCACTGAGCATGCTCATTCCCGGAGACGAAAGCCTCAGAAAATTCTATGAGAGTCCTCAGCACGGTTCCTATTGGACAGCAAGTTATCGCAAGACCGAAGCGCTGGACATTTCAGGCGACGGAGATTTTGGAGCGATTTCGGTGAACCGCCTGGACGAATGGGACAACTCACTTTTCGTCTTCTTTCACCGCCTCACCCACGACCTTCCATTCATGGTCCACCCCTCCGCTTCCGACTTCTTTGCCGCCATTGAAGCCGCCCATTTGGGAGAGGCATATCTGCTGGTGGCACACTGCGGCAAACGCATGGTCGGACTCTGCCTGGCAGTGCGAGAGGACGACGGGCGTATCATGATTCGCAGCCTCGCCATCGCCGAGGCGGAAGCACGCGCCGCTTTCGTGGACTGGTTGTGTCGCCACTGCGAAGTGGAAAAAGTTTGGCGACGCTTTGCCGCTCGGGGCACCGACCCCGGGGCTGAACCCTACGCAATGGCTCGTGTCACCAATGCCTACCAATTCCTTTCGTGCATTGCCGCTGCGAATCCGGACTTTTCGATGCGCATTGGCGTTGGAGGAGACCAGGACTTGCCTGTGAACAACGGCTGGTATGAAGTGAAGAACGGCAGCGTCGACTACACCGACCAAATGCCTGAACGCATCGTCACTCCCGGCGGACTCGCCGCCATGTTCCTCGCCGCGCAACCTCTGATTCTTGACCTCATGATGGATGAATGATTTCAAGGATGTTCTATAAATCATGGTTGAGTTGGTTTTTATTTCTCAGAGAAAACGCCCAAACATAAACTCTTTCTTGTGAGCGTTCCTTGTTCCTATAAGAACACCTTGTCAAAACACCTTCACAGCACACCGCAAAATGAAAAAACTCACTCTCTTCCTCACATTGGCTTGCTCCCTCAGTCTGCAAGCACAAACCGCCAAAGAACTCAAACAAACCTCGCTCCGCAACTGGGGCATCGGCACCGCGCAATACAGTGGCATCACTCCGCTGGACTCTTCACGCTACGCCGTCGTCAGCGACAAAGAACCGGCTGACGGCTTCTTCCTCTTCCACATCACACAAGACCCTTCCGATGGCACTGTCACCGACGTGCGACTGGAAGGGTTCAAGGGCAACGCCCGCCCTCGCGTCAATGCAGAAGGAATCTGCACACGCGACTGTGAAGGCGTGGCTTACTTCCCATCCGCCAACACCGTTTTCATCAGCGGGGAGGGAGACCAAAAGATTTTGGAATATGGGTTGGACGGACAACCCACGGGCAGAGAGTTGGAAATTCCGAAACTGTTCCAAACGGAGAACATCGTGCCGAACTACGGTTTTGAAGCACTGACCTACGACACCGTGCGCCACACCTTCTGGACCATCACGGAAAGCACGCTCCGCAGCGATGGCGAGGCGGCATCTCCCGCCCACCCCGACGTGCAGAACCTGCTCCGCCTGCAAAGTTTCGGCGACGACCTGCAACCCGGCGCGCAATATGCCTATCGCATGGATCGCGGTGTCACGGAAAAGTTTGGAAAGATTTATGTTTTCGGTGTTCCCTGCCTCACTCCCCTTCCCGATGGTCGTCTGCTCGTTTTGGAACGTGAGGCAAACATCCCGAACGGCTATCTCGGCAGTGTTTGTCATTGCAAACTCTTCCTGGTGAACCCCATTGCGGCTCGTCCGATTGACCCTTCGATTCCTTTGAAGGAAATTGACCCCAACCGTTTCCTGGACAAACGGCTGCTTGCCGCGTGGACCACAAAGATGGATCTGACGAAATTGAATTTTGCAAACTACGAGGCACTCTGTCCGGGCATCCGCCTCCACGACGGACGTCAGTCGCTTCTGCTTCTCTGTGATTCACAAGGCGGTTTCGGCAAAGGTCCCATTCATTTGAAAGACTACATCAAAGTCATCCTGATTGGGGATTAACTTGTTGCAACACCCACTTGACATGGTGTGAAAGTTTCACCCTCGAAGGTGCGTCAGAATGGCTAAGATGCAAGGCGCTGAGGATGAGGGCGCAGGGAGTGTACTGAAGTACACGACCAAGCCCGAATCCGATAGCAACGAAGCAGATTGGCTATTATGACACACCGCCATCATTTTGAAATGCTCTTGGAACTACTCCTCCATCTCCTCGCCTCCGGGTTTGCGGAAGAAACTGAAGTTCACACTGCCGTAGGCACGATGCTCCAAGAACCAGGGATGACTTTCAAAACTGTGGCTGGCTCCGTGTTCCAAGACAAAGAGACCACCTTCCGCCCAGACCTCTGACTTTGCCAGCCGCTCGGGGAGTTCGGGGAGTTCGGCAAGTGCGTAGGGAGGGTCGGCGAAAATGAGGGGGAAACGCTGATGACCACGCGCCACATACTTCAGCGCATCGCCGCGAACGACGGTCCAGGCGGGGTCTCCCAGACTGCGGCAGCACTGACTGATGAAGGCGGCATGGTTTCGGTCCATCTCGACCGTGACAACGGCGGGACAGCCTCGCGAAAGGAACTCCATGCTCATGCTTCCCGTGCCGCCGAAGAGGTCAAGCACGGGCGTGTCTTCCCAATCGACGTAGGCTCTCAGCACGTTGAACAGATTTTCCTTGGCAAAGTCGGTGGTGGGACGGGCGGAAAAGGACTTTGGAATTTGAAAATGCCGCCCTTTGTATTTTCCAGTAATGATTCTCATGAACTTACGTTATAGGTGTCACTTCAGCACGGCGCAGAGGAGGTCGAAGGAAACGCCCTGCGCGGCGGTGAGGGGATGACGGTTGAACTCTGAGGCTGCGGACATGCCGACGGCGTGGGGCAGATGCCGGCTGAGTTCGGCGACGACGGAAGGACAGAGTGCCTCATCGCCGGAGACCTGCGTGGCAACGGCGGAGGGAGGAATGCCGAACTGACGCAGCGCGGAGAGGGCATAGTAGGCAACGTCCGTCGGTGCCGTGGCGGGCCAGGTGTTCAAAAGGAGCAAACGGGTCTCGTTGAGCAGAGCCAGGGTGAAAAGACCGTCGTGGACATAGACATAAAGACGATGTGCGACACTCACCGCAGTCTTCCGTGCAAGCCGAGAGAGCCAGGGCGTGAGCGAAGCATAGAAATGTGCCTGTGGCAACGCCTCCTCCACGCGGTGACAGAGCGCGGGGTCGGCGGAAAAGAGAAGCACGGCGTTGAGGGCAGGAACAGGGTCATAGAAAACACGACCGCGACGCCCTTCACTGAAGCACTGATGGTGCAACGCCTCTGCATCTTCCTCCTGAAAGTCAGCAAGCGGAACGGGCGTGACAGCGCCGCTGAACCCCACTTCCACGCGATTTTCTGTCAGCGAAAGGAGAAAATCGTCACGAAGTGCTTCACCCAGACGAACAAGAAGGGAACTGCCTGGAATCACAGACCAAGACTTGACAGCGAAACCGCCCGTGGCTTCCGCGGAAGGCACAAGGGCTGTGATTTCTGTGTCGGAAATGCGAAGATGGGGATGGATGGGCATGAGGGGAAGGGGAAGGAAATGAGACAAAGTCTGGTTTGGGGACTATTGGTTGCGCCAAAAGAGGAATTTTCCGAAAGCGGCGGCGAGCAGAACGCCGAGACTGTTGGCAAGGAAGTCAAAGAGGTCACCACCGCGCCATGTGGTACCATATTCTTGTACCAACTCTATCACGCCGCTCATCAGAATGGGGAGCACCACACCGAGCACAAGACCACGGCGAAGATTGAGAGTGGCGTGCCGACGGGCATGTTCCCACCACATGATACCGAACGTGCCGAGATACATCACCACGTGAACCACCTTGTCCAAATTGGGAATCTCCGACAGCGACGGGACGGAAGGCGGACGGAAAAGGCACAAATACCAAATCAGCACCACGCAGCCGCAAGTGAGGGGATAGTGGCGCAAAATCGCGAGAATGCGGCAGCGAGGTGGCTTAGAGGAACTTTCCAACTTCTTCATTGTAGGAAAAACCAACGTCCGACAAAACCTTCAACAGGTTCTCTTGGTCCACACCCTCCGCTGCGCAAAACTCATCAAGATTTTCATAGTCATCGCGCAACTTGGTGTTCACATAACTGAGAAGGATAAAGGGGTCACGGGGTAAACTCATTGTCTTGTAACGATAGATTGAAAGAAGTATATCCCACAGAATCATGCGGAATCGCGGCAAAGTTAGTCCTTTTGGCGCAAAACGGGGCGTCAGCCTGTCTGAAATGTGCGTCACGCTTCCGCCGCGTTTCACTTCTTGGGTACGCCGCCCACGAGATAGAAGCGCTCCGTCGTGCGAGTCAGGGCAGTGTAGAACCAGCGAAGAAAAGCACGGTCCATTTCGGGCACGAAACCGGCATCAACATAGACCCGCTCCCACTGTCCGCCCTGCGCCTTGTGACAGGTGACGGCGTAGGCATACTTCAGTTGAAGCGCGTTGTAGTAGGGGTCTTCGCGCAAGGCTCGGAAGCGTTTTCGGCGGTCGCGGATGTGGGCATAGTCTTCCAAGACGCGCTCATAGAGTTCATGACTCTCCGTGGCGGTCAGAGAGGGAGACTCACTGGTGAGCGTGGAGAGAAGCACGCGGGCGGTGAGTTCAAAGTCGTCATAGTCCGGAAAGCGGAGGACAGCCTCACCGAAAAGGAAACCGTGCTGGGTGTGGACGTTCCGCAAACGCTCGACCACGGCGACATCGCCGTTGGCAATGAACGAGAAAGGCAGCGTCTCGCCCTTTGGCAGGGTCGCGGCAAGTTGCTCCGCCCAGAAATAGTTGTTTTTGACGACCATCACTCTGTCGCCGCGGTTCAAAACGTCCTCAAAATCCAAAATGCGGGCGCGGATGCCTTGGTTGTAGATGCCGGCTTGTTTGTTGGAGCGCACGACGACGACGGTCTCGTCAATGCCCACGGTGTCATAGTCGGTCTGAAGCTGCTCAATGAGGTCGTTTTGCATGAGGGAGCGCACTTCGCCGGTCTCGGAGGTATGGATGGGCGGAAAAGCACTCGTCAGGTTCTGCTCTTGCCACTGCCGAACGAGGGTGGCTTCGCTGACCACGGAACTCCGACTTTGCTGTCGGACCACATCTGTGAGGTCTGCGCTTCCGGTGAGCAGACCGTAGCGTCGGAAGGTTTCGTCCTGCAACGCGGGGCTCTCCTCCTCCCCGACGGGCGGCAACTGTGCGGTGTCGCCAACCAGCAGCAAGCGACATCCGTCGCCGGAATAGACAAAAGAGACAAGGTCGTCCAAGAGTTCACCGCTGCCGAAAAGACTGTCGTTTTGGAAGCCCGTTCCCGAGGAAATCATGGAAGCCTCGTCCACGATGAAAAGCGCGCCGCGGAGGGAATTGTGTCCGAGTGCGAAGCGCGTGTCTTCGCCGCGGAAGGTCTCTTGGCGATAGATGGTACGGTGAATCGTGCTTGCCTTGGCGCCAGCCATGCGGGAGAACACCTTGGCGGCACGTCCGGTCGGTGCGAGCAAGACGGTGGGCATGCCGCACCGCGACATGGTTTTCACCAACGCCGCCACCAAAGACGTCTTGCCCGTTCCGGCATAGCCGCGAAGAATGCAAGCGGGGCGAGGCTTGGGAGTCACCACAAAATGGGACAGCAAAAGAGCGGCGCGAGCCTGGGACGCCGTGAAACGATGCCCCAACTCTTTTTCAAGTGCCGCAAGAAAAAATTCGCTGTCCATACCTTATTATATATAGACTCACACCTCACGTTATATATAGACTCACACCTCACGCAAAACGTCCCGTGAGGAAAGCACGACCGTAGGCAGCGATATAGACGAAGCAGCACAAAGGAACGAGGAAGCCCCAAGCCATGCACCAAGTGTCGGCAATCATGCCCATGAGGACGGGAGCGACGGCGCCGCCGACGATGCACATAATCAGATAGGAAGAGGCGGTCTTCGTGTGTCTGCCGAGACCACGCAGCGCAAAGGCGAAAATGGTGGGGAACATGATGCTCTCGCAGAGCGAACAAACCATGATGGCACCCATGCCAGGCACGCCACGAACAAAGATGACGAGCGACATGGCGAAGATGGCACCGAGCGCACAGCCAATCAATAACTTTTCAGGACGGATTCTCTTCATGAGCAGAAAACCGCTGATGCGACCACACAGAAAGAAGCCCATGCGACCGAAAGAGAGCATCAGCGCAGCCACAGCGTTGGTCACATCGCCTTCTTCAACTACATAGTTGATAAAGAAACTGTTGATGCCGGTCTGCGCGGCGACATAGAGGAACAACGCGCCAAGGCCGAAGACAAAATGACGATGACTCCAAAGCCCGCGGTCAGACTCATCGGCGGCTTCAACGGACGAAGCGGCTTTCACGTCAGGGAGTTTGACAAAGGAGAAAAGGACGGCGACGAGCAAGACGGCGATGCCGATGATGGTGTAGGGCGTGGCAATGTCAGCCTCACTGCTGCCACCGGAGAAGAGGAAAAGTCCGCCGACGAGAGGACCGACAATCCATCCGAGCCCGTTGAGCGACTGCGCGAGATTGATGCGACGCTCCGCATCTTGAGGACTGCCGAGCACGGTGACGTAGGGGTTTGCCGCCGTTTCCAAACAGGTCAGTCCGCAGCCGATGACAAAGAGCGAGAAAAGGAAAAACGGGAAGGAGAGGAGCATGCTGCCGGGAATGAAAAGCAAAGCACCGATGCCGTAGAGACAGAGGCCGCTGAGCACACCGGCACGATAGCCGAAACGACTGATGATGCGCCCTGCTGGGAGCGCCATGAGGAAGTAGCCGCCGTAGAGCACCATCTGAATGAAGGCTGACTGCGTCTTGTTGATGTGGAGCGTCTCCTGAAAATGTTTGTTCAACACGTCAAGGATGCTGTGCGCAAAGCCCCAAAGGAAGAAGAGGCTGGTGACCAGGACAAAGGGGGCAAGGAAATCCGTGCCGTCCAGTCCGCGCACGAGTTTCAACGTTTTGTGTTTCATTTCTTTCTACTCATTTTTATATTTGAAGCCTTCAGCGGCGGAGTGGCGACGAATGGACTTTCTCGTTCTCCGCACACGCCGACTTCACATGAAGTTTTGCAAAATTAAGGATTCGTCGGCAGATAGCAGGTTTTTCCACAAAGAAATATGAAGCGCTTCTTGTTGAAGCCGGCGCATGAAGACACACAGAATGAACTGGCACACAGACCGAAACGTCCCAAAAGAGCCTCGCCGGAACCCCGGGAATCCATTCCGCCGATGCCGCTTTTCTCTCCGCTTCTCGTGAAAAAAGGTTGCCGACCTCTTCGTCATTCGGGAAAAATACCCCAATTTTGTGCTCGCTTTCTCCATTTTTGAAAGAAGACACCTTCCACTTTGAAAGAAGATGGCTTCATTCTGAAGAAAGAGACTAACACCCTGAAAGAAGATTCTTCCACGCATGTCCAACACCCAAAATTGGCAAAGTTGTTTGGAGTTCATCAGTCAGCAGGTCTCTCAGCAAGACTTCCGAACCTGGTTTGAACCCATGCAGTTCGTCAGCTTCCAAGCCGACGAACTGACACTGGCTGTGCCCAGCAGATTCTTTGCTGAATACGTGGACGGACACTATCCCGAGATGCTGAAGAAAGCACTCGTTACTCACTTTGGCGAGAAGGTGAGACTGCGCTACAAACTCTCCGCAGAAAACGCGCCCCTCCCCGAAACAACTGCCGCCCCAATCCACACGGGACACCCGCAACAGAGCGTTGACCAACGAAGACTGCCGCCGCTGGACCCGCAGTTGAACGTGCGCTACACGTTTGAGAACTTCGTCGAGGGAGTCAGCAACCGACTCGCGAGAAGCGTGGGACTCAGCATCGCCAACAACCCCGGAAAATCTTCCTTCAACCCCTTCTTCCTCTACGGACCCAGCGGCGTGGGAAAAACGCACCTCGTCAACGCCATCGGAGTCAAAATCAGAGAACTCACACCCGAAAAAAGAGTGCTCTTCGTCTCTGCCCACGTCTTCAAAACCCAATACACGGACTCCGTCATACACAACACGTCAAACGATTTCATTCACTTCTATCAAACCGTGGACGTGCTCATCATTGACGACATTCAGGAAATCACAACTTCCAAAACGCAACTCGCGTTCTTCCATATCTTCAACCATCTCCAACAGAACAACAAGCAAATCATCATCACCTGCGACCGACCGCCCGTGCTCTTTGAGGGCATCGAAGAAAGAATGCTGACGCGCTTCAAATGGGGAATGGTGGCAGAACTGGAGAAACCGGACTCACAACTGCGCAAAGACATTCTCCTCTCAAAAATCAGACGCGACGGACTCCAATTCCCGGAGGAAGTGGTCAAGTATATTGCAGAGAATGTGGAAAGCAGCGTGCGGGAACTGGAAGGAATCATCAACTCCATCATGGCGAGCGCAGTCGTGGACAACTGCGAAATCGACCTCGAACTCACCCGCCGCGTCGTGGCAAGAGCGGTCAATCTTGAAAAAAAGAAACTATCTGCCGACGACATCATCGCTGCAGTCTGCGGACACTACGGCGTGAAAGCAAAAGACCTCAACTCGAAAAGCAGAAAAAGAAACGTGGTGGCGGCAAGACAACTTGCCATGTTCCTCTCGCACAAGTACACGGGCGCATCCTACAATCTCCTCGGACGGAAGTTCGGAGGAAAAGACCACACCACCGTGCTCTACGCCTGCAACCAGGTCTCACGTCGCATCAGCACTGACAAAAACTTCAGAAGAGAAGTTGAAGACCTCGAAAGTGTGCTGAAATGACAGGCGAGTGACTTCGCAGAAAACAAAAAGTGAGAGCAAACGGACAATACCAAATGAAAGAACCATCGCTCTCAAACAAAAAAACACAAGGATTGTTTGGAACATATCCGCATTTTTACTTACCTTTGCACCGCTTTCAAAACGAAAGCACCTCCGGAAAGGTGCTCGAGTGGTTGAAGAGGCACGCCTGGAAAGCGTGTAACCGGCAAAACTGGTTCGCAGGTTCGAATCCTGTCCTTTCCGCTCCGGATTTTCAAAAGGAAGACTCACACGGGTCTTCCTTTTTTTTGCGTATAGGACATGGCGGGCTGTGTGAATGAAGAGACTACTGTTCACCAAACTGCGTGTATATACATATAAAAAAGGTATGCAAAAACTATGCAAAACATACACAGAACCCTACACAATACACTACATCAATTTGATTATCTGAATGTTATGCAGTGTATGATTTATGATCTAAACCCTACACAAACCCTACACTGAAACCGGCAAAAACCTACACTGAAACCTACACTGACGCGGTCAAAACCCTACACTGAAACCGGCACTGAAACGTGCAAAACCCTACACTGAAACCGACAAAACCCGACACTGAAACCGACACTGAAACGTGCAAAACCCTACACTGAAACCTACACTGAAACGTGCAAAACCCTACACTGAAACTATACACGAAAGCCTACACCGCAACCCTACATTCTGTTTTTTGAACACGAATCAAACGAATGGAACGAATGAACGCGAATGAATCGTGTGGAACGAACGAACAAACGTGACGAACAAAACGAACATGGCGTCACTCCTTCAAGCCGACTCGTCACATCCACAAGCCGACTCGTCACTTTCTCTTTAACATCGGGTCTGGGAGCGCACCTAAGAAAAACTAGGAGCGCACCTAAGAAAAACTAGGAGCGCACCCGGTTAAAACTAGGAGCGCACCTAATTTCACTTTGCCTTCCCCAAATTTTTCTTTCCCTTCCTCAAATTTTTATTTGCCTTCCTCAAATTTTTATTTGCCTTCCTCAAATTTTTATTTGCCTTCC
>NZ_JADYUH010000029.1 GCF_021531665.1 Prevotellamassilia timonensis | reverse complement strand
GAAAGGGATTGGGCAAAGATGGTTCAAAACGCAAAGGAAACGCCTCCAGAACCGAGCCTGTTTGATTAGGGGGCTTACTTTTGGGAAAGAAAACCCCGAAGTCCTATTTATGAGGGCTCCGGGATGATAAATTGTGCGCTTTAGAGTTTTAGCGGACAGCAATAATCTTTTTTAAACTCTGCGGAAGCATTTCATGATTTTCTGTTACTTTTGCACGGGACACACAAAGCGCAACGGCTTGCCTGTCCCCTCCGGCGGATGAACACGCATTCATTTCTCCGCACGCCGACAACCGTCAGAATGCCATGTTTCACCTTCAAAACAGTATTACGCGCAGCGTCTTTTGCCACCACTTGCCTCGCGATGATGAAAGATTGCACGCTTTTAACCACATGAGAAAGTCATTTCTATTCCTCGTTCTTTTCTTGGGATTCCACACCGCTTGGGGACATGATGCGGAGATTGACGGAATCTTCTACAATCTGACTTCGTGGAACAAAACAGCCACAGTGACCTTTAAAGGGGAAAAGTATAACACTTTTACCAATGAGTACGCCGGAGATGTTGTGATTCCGGAGAGCATAACCGTGGGTGGCACGACCTATTCCGTCACAAGTCTGGGTTATTCTTGTTTCAGAGGTTGCAGCGCCATGACCTCCATCTCCATTCCAAACACCGTCACGAGTCTGGACACCTTTTGCTTCTACAACTGCACCGGTCTAACCTCCATCACCGTTCCCTCGTCCGTCACGAGTTTGGGTAGTTCCTGTTTCAGAAATTGCAACAACGTGACCTCCATCACCATTCCCGAATCCGTCACAAGTTGGGGAGATTATTGTTTGGCATACTGCAGCAGTCTTACCTCCATCTCCATTCCCCAAACCGTCACAAGCCTTGGTACCTATTGCTTAAGCTTTTGCACGGGTCTGTCCTCCATCACCATTCCCTCGTCCGTCACAAATGTGGGTTATGCATGCTTCGAAGGCTGCAGCGCTTTGACCTCCCTCATCATGCTCCCGACGACGCCTCCCTCCGCCGGCGACAAGATTTTTTACAACACGCCCATGGAGACTGTCTATGTGGTGGATGAAGACGCCAAGACGCGCTATCAGGCAAAAACGCCTTGGAATGCCTACGAAGTTGTGGTCATGGAAGCGGGAATTGACGACCTGAAACTGGAAAAGGATGCTCCCGCTGTGGTGGGTTGCTACGACCTGAGCGGGAAAAAACTCAGCGGCAAGCCACGCGGCATCGTCGTCAAGCGCTACGCCGACGGCAGTTCGCGCAAAGTGATGGTGAAATAAGCTTCCGCACTCAACGCCTCCAGCACTGGCAGGTCTCATGAAAATCCGCATACTAAAAGCAGGAGGGACGCACTCAACGCGTCTCTCCTGCTTTTTGAACGCCTTGGGAATCATACTCCCAAGGCGTGGGAGGAAAACTCCCAAGGCGTGGGAGGAAAACTCCCAAGGCGTGGGAGGAAAACTCCCAAGGCGTGGGAGGAGAACTCCCAAGGCGTGGGAGGAAAGCTCCCAAGGCGTGGGAGGAAAGCTCCCAAGGCGTGGGAGGAAAACTCCCAAGGCGTGGGAGGAAAACTCCCAAGGCGTGGGAGGAGAACTCCCAAGGCGTGGGAGGAAGACTCCCAAGGCGTGGGAGGAAAGCTCCCAAGGCGTGGGAACATCGGCGGCTCGCCCTACTTCTTTCCCTTCTTGCTGCCTTTTGCGTCGAAGTTGTAGGTGAAGGAGAGGCGCACCCAGTGGTGGAGGTTTTGGGTGGTGCTTTCCGTGCGCTCGGTGGCAGACTGCGTGGCGCTGTACCAGCGCTGTTGGTTCAGTATGTCGTCGAACTCCAACTCCACATTGCCCTTGCCGTGGAGCACCTTGCAGTACAAGGTGAACGACCAGTCGGGACGGGCACGGTTCATGTCCGTGGCGGAGTAGCCCTTGTGTCCTTCAAGTTCGAGGTTCGTCTCGGCAGTCAAAATCTTCCACTTGTAGCGGGCGGTGAACTCAAGGCCATAGTCCGTCAACGACTGATTGCTTGCGGCTTGCGGCGCATAGCGCAGGCGGTTGAAACGATAGGACGCTCCCAACTTCAAAAGGAGCTTGTCCTGCTCGAACGAGATGGTGGGACTGTCTTCGATGAAGAAGCACTTGCGGAGGTTGGGGGCGGCAGTGGCGGCATCATAGTCAGCGGTGAGGAAACCGTGGCTGCGCTGATGACCCGCTTTCAGAATGTTCTGCAGACGCACATAGTCGCCCGCTGCCTGCTCATAACTCACCCTTCCGTTCCACTCCGTGCCGCTTCCGGTGTTCGCCATCATGCGGCGGTAGGCACCCGTTTGCTCATTATAGAAATACATCGCGCTCAGCGGATGCAACCGGCGGTCGTAGTTCAGCGAGAGCGAAAAAACGCGCTGCTGCTTCGTGATGTTGGCAAAGTAGCGCAAACCGGCGCTGTGGCGGTGCGTGCGGCGCAGCAGCGGGTTGCCCTGCGACACAAAGAGCGGGTTGATGTCATCGACGTAGGGGACGGTTTCGAGCAAATCGGGCAGGTCGGTGCGGAGCGAGTAGTCCGCCTCCACGGACTGACCGCGCTTCACTTTCCAGCGCATCGTCATTTGCGGTTGCCACAGGTTCTCGTAGCGTTGTCTATCGACGTCGAGCACCCCTCGAACGTAGGTCAGATGCTCGCGCCGGTGCTGCAACTGCACCTGCGGCATGAGGCTCACGGGACCAAGGTTCAGCGTGGCGGCGAGTGTAGCGTCGTGCCGGTCGGAGGTCTGACGGCGACGATAACTGTTGGGGTCGGTCGTCTCACCCTCCTCATCGGCATTGGGAGCGGCGGCAGCGTCGGTCACGCTGTGCTGCTGGCGGTCATTGTCGCGGGAGTGGGTGAACTCATATCCCATCTTCAACAGCAGTTTTTTGCCGAGCCACACCTGATAGCGCGCATCGGCAGAAGTCTTGAGGCTTTGTTCGGGACGGTGGTCGGTTTCGTAGCGCAACTCGTTCGCTTCGGGGTCATAGCGGAAGCGCAGGTCGCGCTCGGCAAGGACGTCGCTCGTGCGGTCGGTGAAGGAGACGGAAGCGCCGACGTTCAGTTGCCCCTTCTTGGGAAGCAGACGCCGCACGCCCAGACTGGCATTGGCATTCATCGCCTCCTTCCACGTGGTGGTGCGATAGAGCGAGCGCGAGGTGGGGGCGCCGTCGGCATCGGCGAGGTTTTCGGTGGCAAAGGCTTGGTCAAGCGGATGACGGGAGAAGGCGTAGGGGTCGCCGTCATAGACCGCGTTGCGCTGCCGTTCCGTATTTCTCGATTTCTCGTATGACCAGCCGCCGCGCACCGTAATCCACGTGACACTGTCGGGAAGGAACTGACCGTAGAAGGAAACCTCGGGTTTCGACTTGTGCTCATAGTTCCTGTTTTCCGTCAGACTGAAGGTGCGGTCTGCCCCCGGCATGAAGGTCTCGCGGCTCTCGCTGCTTGTGCCCCAGCCGTCGGTGTGCTGCCCCTGGGCGTTGACGGAGAAGAAGTTCTTCAGCGTGGCGTTGCCGTCCTTCCCCAGCCACTGGTGTTTGTAGCCGACGGAGCCGAACTGCTGCTTGCCGAAGGGAGAAGTCGAACCCATTGACATACCGCCGAAGCTTCTGTTGGACACCTGCCGATTGATGTTGTTGAAGTTGCCATACGCCATCAGCGGATTGGCGTCGGAGAGATACATGGCGTCGAGGCGTGCCAAATATCCCTTCTCCGTTTGATAGGCTCCCTCCACCTTGCCATACCACTTTTCAAGAAAACCCGGCTTCACCTGAATGTCGAGCACGTGGTCTTCCTCGCCGTCGTCGAGTCCGGTGTGGTCTTTCTGCTTGCTCCCCTTGTTGTAGGCTTTGATGCGGTCCACCGCCTCGGCGGGCAGACGCTCCTGCAGCAGCGTGTTGTCGGCAAACATTTCTTCGCCGTTCACGAGGATGCGCACGGGTTTGTCCATCCAATAGAGTTTCCCGTCCTTCTGCGTCACGCCCGGCAACTGCTTGATGAGTTCGTCGAGACGCGCCCCCTCACTCAGATTGAAGGCGGCGGGGTTGAACACCACCGTGTCGCCCCGCATGACGAAGCGGCGTGCCTTGGCGGTCGCCACAGCGGTGCGCAACAGCACCTCCGACGGTTTCAAGGCGATGTCGCCGAGGTCGAGCGTGTCGGTACCCTCCATGGCGGCAAAACCGACCTTGCGCGGATGATAGCCCACGCAGGAGGCTTCGAGGCGGCAGTTGTAGCCCGCCACGTTGCAGGCGAAGCGTCCCAGGCTGTCGCAACGCAACTGATGGAACCCCATTGCGCTTTCGTGAATGGTGAGTATGCAGACTTCCACGTCGCTCAACACTTCACCCGATTGGGCATCGATGAAGCGCCCCGTCACGACGTCGGCGGCAGCACTGAGGCAGCCGAGCAGCAGAAGAAGGCTGAAGAAAATGCGTCTCATGAAATTTCGTTTCTATACAATATTATATATATAATGGGAGATTCTCCGGAATGACTCATTTAAGGAGAATCTAATCTTTGGAGTTGGGGCAGTTGCTCACCGAGTTTTCACGGCTTCTCCTGCAGTTCACGGAGCAGTTGGTCCAGTTCTTCTTTGCTGACATTTTTGTCTTTCACAAATGCGCTGACAACGTCCATGTAGGAACCGGCGAAGAACTCTTGAATCACGCGCCCCAACGTGCGGCGACCATAGTCCGCACAAGAAACAAGGGGAATGTAGGCAAAGCCGCGACCGCGACTCTCATGCGTCAAATAGCCCTTCTTCTCCAGCGATTGAAACGAGGTGGCAACCGTATTGACGTGGGGGCGCGGCTCGGGATAGCACGCCACCACATCGCGCGGTCCGCACGGTCGATTCAGTTTCCAAACGAAGGTCAGCACCTCTTCTTCTTTTGTTGTGAGTTTTTCCATTTATTAAAGTGTTTTTCCGCACGGCACGGTTAGCAACCGCCCCGTGCGGATTGGTGTATATTTTCTTATTCAAACTTCTTCGAGTGTGCTCATTTCATGCCCGCCTTTTGCAGAGCAGTGCGCACTTTGTCGGGCAGAGATTCGCTATAGCCGATGATGCACTCCACCTCATTGCCGTCTTTGTCAAAAATGCGATATTCCGGAATACCTTCCGCTGCGGCTCCAAGGTTTTCCCACTGTTCATTGGTGAGGCGATAGTGCTTCCCCTCGTGTTTGTCGATGGTATCCACCCAATCGCGATGAGGGCTCGTTTGATTGGTCACGTAGATGAACTCCACGTCGTCACGCCCGGCGAGTTCCTCTTTCAAAGGAACCATGGCCTTCATGCCCATGCGGCACGGTCCGCACCACGTTGCCCAAAAATCAATCACCAACAGCTTGCCCTTGTTTTGCTCCACAATGGCTTGCAGTGCAGTTTGTCCTTCACGCAGTTCGGGAAGAATCTGCACCTGTTCTTCCATTTTGCGTTCGGTTCTGTCAAGCAGGGCACGAAGTTGTTCGTTCTCGGTGCGCAACGAATCCACATAGAGCGGCGACAAGGCATGGAGCTGTTCGGGCGTGAGACAGTGCATCTCGTCCAATTGCTTCTTTGCGTCAGCCACCAGCTGACGCTGGCGAGCCCATTCGTAAGCAGCCCCTTCATGCACATTGTTGTGCTTCAAATAGGCATACCAGTCTGTAGCAATGGGATAGACATAGAGTGTGCGCAGGTCATCGTGGAAGAGCGAAAGTTCTGCAAAATGAGGGTCCGGCAGAGTGTCGGTTGCGGCACAGTCGCGGTCGTAGATTGCATCTGCATCAAGAGCATAACTGGTGCCTCTGGCGAAATAGGAAACCAACTGTCGCGTGCGCTCCATGGCATTCACATAGCAGTCCTCAGCGTAGAGATTGAGAAATTCTCGCTGTTGCGGCAGCAATGTCGTGTCGTCCGCCAACTGTTGGCGCCATTCCTGCAACAGAGCGTAATGGCTGGCACGCATCTTTTCCACCGTCAGCCCCGTGCTGTCCTGCCCGCGCAACTGTGTCAAACGCTCCACAAAAAGATTCTTCTGTATGCGTTCCAACCACTTTGTCAAGGCTTCACTCATTGCCGCCGTCTCACCTTGCATGTGAATATAGTGAACATTGGCTCCCAAGTCTTGCACGTGCCTTCCCACGGCATTGACATCGACATAGACGTGCAAATCGGTGCCGGGTGCGAGCACAGGAATAAACGACGCATAATTCAAAAATCTTGCCTGACAGGTGAAAGGTTCGCAAGCATCGAAGGTGTAAGTAGCTGTGTGACGGTCTGCCGACACGTCCGTCACGCACTCTGTTCGATAGCCCATCTTGTCAGCTCCCCAGTGAAAGAAACTCACACCACCGGCATCCAACTTGTCGGGCAGGCACTCACCCAACAAATGCAAGTGCAACCGTGCCTTGCCCCATCGGGGCGTGAAGGGCGGCAGAGTGGAGCGGTCGGCAGTGACGGTTGTGGCGGGCAGGGAGGAAGCGTAGGTTTTTCCGTCAAGACGTATGCCGAACACATCCCATGCTTGCACTGCTTTTTTCGCGTCAAGCGTGTCGGGATAACCCTCGGTGAAGTCAAAACTGCGTGTGCCCTTAGGCAAAGCGGGAAATGAGAGCACGACGCTGTCAAGCAGTTGTATGGGGTCGTAGTTCACCACGGTGTAGTACAAGTGGTCAAACTTCAACTGCTGTACTCCCACCACTCTCACCACACTGCCCTGCATGGCGCGGGTGAAGAGTTTACCGCTGCGGACAGGCAGTCGTTCACCCTTGTCTGTGACCAGAGCACAACTGGATGCCAACGTGTAGCAATCGAAATTCATGATTCGGAAACTGACTGTGGTGCTGTCGCCCACGACCCTCACGTCGTGAGGGATGAGACTGAAGGTATAACTGGCGGCAAAGGCAGGGCGGCTGATGTGCAGCGTTTCCTTCGCACTCTTGCGACGCTGCGCCGCACCCGGCAGCAACATAGCGCTTGCCAGAAGGAAAAATAAAATACGTTTCATGTGTTCGTTTTTTAAAAATACGCGCAGAAGAGCCGGCCGGACTTTTCCTTGTGTGGTTATGTGAGTATTGAGTGAGTATTGAGTGAGTATTCTTCTTATTCCTTATTATATATAGTCGTGACAGTGTAGAGATCCGTGCCATTCGTCACCAACCTGCGCTCCTCGGGCGGATTAACAGGGGGAGTTTCATCTGTATAGACCACCAGCACCTCGGCATCGACGCCATAGTGTTGTCGGGCATATAGGCGCGGAAGGGCTTTCAAACCGCTGTGGCTGCCCTGCTTCCCAAACGCCCAGACCGTGGCGTGCGCCTCATCAAAGTGGACTGCGGCATGGCGCGCAAAGGTTGCGGCGTCACAAGGAGTGTCGTTCACCCGATACTGCAAAGCGGAGACATCCGTCACCTCGTTGATGGTGACAATGGTGGTGTAGTTCTCGTCGGCGGGCAGTCCGAAATCGCTCGCCAACTTATCAATGCTCTCAGTGCACAGTCGGCGGGAGACATATTGCTCCGCCGCTTCCTCCGACTTCGCGTCGGCTGGCAATGCAGGCTCAGCCACTTCGGACAGCTCGACAAATTCAGTGGGCGGCTCGACAGCAGAAGGAAATGCTACAGCTGATTCGGCAATGGCGGACGCAGTCATCGGCGGCAGCACTTGCTGCACCGCGTGCATCACCTCGGCAGGCACCGCCAGACAAAACGCCATCAGAAAGACCGCGGGCAACAGAAGCAGGACGCGCCAGGCGACGACAGGACGGCTGCGACGAGCATAGAGCATGCGCAACCGACGCTTGATTTGGGAGGCTCGCCATCCATGCACTGCACAGAACGGATGCGGATTTACTACTTTTTGAACAAGCAGCGTGCCGTAAAGTTTCCGCGCCACGCCATGCTGAACCACGTCGGCATCGGCTTGAAACTCGTGAAGCGCTTCGAGATCGGCACGCAGCCACCACGCCGCAGGACAGAACCACCACAAACGCGCTGCCACATCGCAAAGCAAACGGTCCGGCGTGTGGCACAAACGAATGTGGGCGAGCTCATGACGCAACAAAGGAAAACGGAGACGGCTCGAAGAATGCGCGGCATCATGCACGGTGGTTTCCCTATCGGCGCGGAGGTCGGCAGGGCTGAGTACCACCGTGCGCCCCCAACTGATGGGAGACGCCACAGCGGGATGGACATAGACCCGGACTTTCCCCACGCGAAACGCTCGAAGGCTTTGACACAACAACTGAGCGTAGTGAAGAAGCGAAAGCAAATAGCGAAGCAGAAGCACGAATGTCACGAGGCAGTAAAGAAAAAGCAGCGCTTCTCCCACCGTGAACGGAAGCGCTGTTTCGGTTGTTGCAGGCTCTGTTTGCTGCAAACTCACCCATTGCACACGCTGAACGGTCGGCGCAGACGAGAGCGTCCGGCAAATTGTGTTTTCAATGTGGCGGAAATGCGCCAGCACGCTGTTCCCTTCGGACAAAGTCAGGCGAAACGCCGGCAACAAAAGACTGCACGTCACCACCAACAGCAGCACCGCCCGTGAGAGAGCATGCAACGTGGTGCGTCGCAACGTAACGAAATAGAGGAAATATAAAACGCTGAGCACAAAACTGCTCTGCAAAAGGAATATCAGCATAAGCGTTCCGTTTAAAGGGCGTACAAATCGCCAAATCGCGGTGCAAATATAGAACGATACTTTTAGTTGAACTCTATTTTCGACGATTATTTTCGTTGAGTCGCGTTTTTTGTACGTCGGAGAGTATCTTCTCGCTTGAGATTCTGCGGCAAAGGGCGTGAGGTTATAATAATATGGTAAAGCATTTCACTATATTTACAGGTGGTAACAACGATACAGACAATGACAAAGAAGTTTGAAATAAGAAACAGCACGGAAGAGTTCCTTACGTTCGTGACAACGGGCAAGGAGGATGGCATACAGGTGCTGTATAAAGACGAGACGGTTTGGGCAACGCAGAAAGCAATGACGACGTTGTTCGACGTTGATAGAAGTGTAATAACCAAGCATCTAAAGAACATCTTCGATTCCGAAGAACTAATTGCAGATCGAGTATGTGCAAAATTTGCACATACTGCCGAAGACGGTAAGACCTACAACACCATGTTCTACAACCTTGACGCCATCATCTCCGTGGGTTATCGCGTCAATTCAAGATCGCCTCTTCCGGCAGACATCTACCCTCACGAATGAGGAAAGGAACAGAGAGACAATGAAGATGGAGAGGGTGGATGCCAGACAGAGGGGGAGAAGCCATGCGCTTCCGAGGCTGGCAGGAAGATCTAAGACACAATGCCAAAGAAGTTGTCTGACAAGCGGATGGTCGTGAAGAAGATAGACGCCGAATGCAAAGGGCGACAAACGACAAATCGTGCGACTCCAAAAACCGTCGCGCAGATTCCAGCGCTGTGCCCAACGGAACAACATCACGGCACTGAAAAAATGGAAACCATTGTAGGCTCCCGTCATGAGTTGCACTTCCTCCTTTCCACCGCGCCATTGAAACAGAGCGAGGCAAAGGGTCAGCAAGATGCAGTAGCCCAGAAACGCCCAACCGACATATCGATGCGGAGCCGGAGCATGTTGCCGCAGATAGCCTCCGAAGAAAAAGAGCGAGATGAACCAAAACAGTGATTTGTTTCCACTGAATATCTCGCCGTAGGGAACACCGAAGAATTTGAAATTCAGCACCGCCAACACTGCCAAAAGGATGAGATAGTCGCGGCGAGTGAGTTGTGCAGCCAGACGGCTTAGGAATGGAGCGAGGGCAAGGAGGGCGACATATCGCGTGACAAACCAATAGACATCACTCCAAAGCGGCAGCAAATAGCCCATCTTCCACTCCTCTGTGCCCACCGCGTCAGTCAGAATGAGACAGGCAGGGATAGCAACCGAGAAAAGGAAGGTTTGGAGCCAAACTTTTCCCATCTTCTCCCATTGAAAACGACTGGAACGAATGAGAAAGTAGCCTGTGATGAGCACATAGACGTTCACACCGACGGAACAGATGTTCACCCATGCTTGCAGGAGAAAATAATTCGCACACTCCACTCCGTCACTCAGATGAAAGACGGGCGGGTGATTAAACAAGTCCATCCCGTGGGTGGAGGTGTGCAACGCCACGATGAAAAACATGGCGAGCAGGCGCAGTGCTTCAAACTGCGGAAGTCTTGGAGTGGCTGGTTTCATGGCATGAACAGTTTGCAATATTTCTCCACGGCATCGCAGATTTCGGAGAGAAGGACGTATTCGTCGGCGGTGTGGGAGCGGGAGGAGGAGCCGGGACCATATTTAAAGGAGGGAAAGGACATCAGCGCCTGATCGCTCAGCGTGGGAGAGCCGAAGGGAGTGCCGCCGAGAGCCACGGCGCGCTGCACCAAGGGATGAGTCAGTTCGATGCGGGAGGAACTGAGGCGGGTGGAGCGCGGTTCAACGTCGCAGCGCACCTCCCGTCGGATGAGTTCAAGCAGTTCCTGGTTGGAATAGCACTCATTGGAGCGCACATCCACCACGAAGCGGCAGGCATCGGGCACGACGTTGTGTTGCGTGCCCGCTTGAATCTGGGTGACACTCATCTTCACCGGTCCGAGCAGGTCGGTCTGACGGGGGAAGAGGTGGGTACGGAACCAGTGTATGTCGGGCAGTGCTTCGTAGATGGCATTGACGCCTTCATTGCGGGCAGCATGTCCCGCTTTGCCGTGGGCGGTGCAGTCCAAGACCATCAGTCCTTTCTCTGCCACGGCGGGCTGCATCTCGGTGGGCTCGCCGACGATGGCGACATCCACCTTCGGCAGGCAGGGCAGGGCTTTCTCGATGCCATTCTTGCCGGACACTTCCTCTTCGGCGGAGGCAAGGAAAATGAGATTCCACGGCAGGTCTTCACCGCGCAGGGCGAGGAAGACGTGGAGAAGACTGACGAGTCCGCCGCCGCAGTCGTTGCTGCCGAGTCCGAAGAGTCGGTCGCCTTCCTGCGTCGGGGTGAAAGGGTCGCGCTGCCAGCCCGCCACGGGTTTCACGGTGTCAATGTGGGCGTTGAGCAGGACGGTTCCTTTGTCGGGAGAGAAGCCGGGCTGTTCGCACCACACGTTGTTACCGATGCGCTTGGGCGACGCACCTTTCTCTTTCAAATAGTTTTCCAAAAAATCGGCACAGTCGTTTTCTTCGCGACTGAGCGAAGGACGCCGAATGAGTTCTGCAAGCAAAGAAACGGCATCGCGAGCAAGAAGGTCAAAGTGGATAGATTTCAAAATGGTAGTGTGAGGGGAAAGGATTCAAGTTGAGGTTCGTCTGTCACACGGTTGAAGAGAAGAGGCAAACACAAACAATGACTTTCAGTTATGTATTTGCCACTTCAACTCCTGCAAAAGTAAAGGTTTTCCGGCATTCCTGCGCGCTTTCATGAACCATTCCGCTGTTTGAAGCGTCAAAAGAGAGTCAAAAAGAGGGTCGGTGAAGCCGCTTTTCATGAGAAACAGAAACCTGAGCCAACCCCTTGTGCTTGCTAAAAATTATGGCTGCCCGCTCAAAGTTTGCTGATGGGACATCACATCTTACTGTACAGGAATACCACTCGGAACATTGTCCAAGACATCGTTCGCGGACGCCGCTCCGTCACTCTTTCCCACCGCTCCGTCACTTCTGCGCGCCGATTTGTCACTTACCGCCGTGCCGCGGCATGTTTACCGCCGTGCCGCGGTAAGTGACGAGATGCGCACGCAGGAGTGACGGAACCTAAGGAAAGAGTGACGGAATCTAATGAAAAAGTGACAAAGCCAAAGGAAAAATCGTTGTCACGGCGCGCAAAACCACAAGTTGGTCTAAGATATCAGATTGAAAACGCAACTACTTTCTCTTGAATGCTCCTTATTCCATAATTTATAAGTTCCCCCTTAAATGAATAGAGCCGAGGCTTCAGCGGCACAAAACGCGCTTTAGAAATGGCGGATTCCAAAAAAACGAGTAACTTTGCATTTGTTAGTGATTGCAACCCCGTTGGAACGTGGAAGTTCGTTGAAAACGCCACATCCGGCGGTGCGTTTGCTCATCAGTCAAACCGTGAAGTCAAACCAACGGGAGACTCTCAAACTCTCTGACTTCCAAAACCGGAACGCTATGCAAACCAAATGTCACCTCTCCAAACTGATTGCCGCACAGGCAAAGAAATATGGAGACAGAGCGGCACTGAGTTACCGTGACTATGACCTTGACAAATGGGTGGACATCTCTTGGAACACCTTTGCCAAGAAAGTGAAAGACGTCTCGCTCGCCCTGCTCCACGCCGGGGTGAAGGTGCAGGAGAACATTGCTGTCTTCTCCCAAAACAAACCGGAAACACACTTCGTCGATTTCGGAGCCTACGGCATCAGAGTGGTCACCATCCCCTTCTATGCCACCAGCAGCGGCGCACAGGTGACCTACATGCTGAACGACGCGGACATCCGCTTCCTCTTCGTCGGAGAGCAACAGCAATATGACACGGCGTTCAGCATCATCTCCGTCACCCGGTCTCTGGAGCGCATCATCATTTTCGACCCGAAAGTGAAGAAGAACCCCAAAGACCACCTTTCGGTCTATCTCTCCGACTTCCTCCAAGAACATCTTCAGGGAGACCGCAAGGCTTTAGAGGCGGAATATGAGCACAGACAGGCTGATGCAAACTACCGCGACCTCTGCAACATCCTCTACACCAGCGGAACGACGGGACAGAGCAAGGGCGTCATGCTGACCTACGACCAATATCGCGAAGGCTTCCGCGTCAACGACGCCGTGCTGCCGCTCTCCGACAAAGACGTGTTCCTCAACTTCCTGCCCTACACCCACATCTTCGAGCGTGCCTGGTGCTATCTCGGACTCACCGAGGGCGCACGACAGTGCATCAACCTGCGCCCCACCGACGTCTTGAAGTCCTTGCAGGAGGTTCACCCGACCTGCATGTCCTCCGTGCCGCGCTTTTGGGAAAAGGTCTATCAGGCTGTGATGGAGAAAATGGAGAAAGGCTCTTTCCTCGAGAGAAAACTCATCAGCGAGGCACTGGAAGTGGGAGGAAGATATTGGACACAATACAAAGCCAAAGGGAAACCCGCGCCCATGGGGCTCACGCTGCAATATCAACTCTACGACAAAACCATCATCAAAACGCTGCGCAAAACACTGGGATTGGAACGCGCCAACATCTTCCCCACCGCCGGCGCCGCCGTCTCACCCGAAGTGGAACGCTTCGTGCACGCCGCCGGACTGAACATGGTGGTCGGCTACGGACTCACCGAAAGCCTCGCCACCGTTTCCTGCGACCACTGCGACAAACCCATCACCATGGGCTCCGTCGGAAGACTGATTGACGGAATCGAAATCAAAATCGCAGACAACGGTGAGATTCTCCTGAGAGGAAAAACCATCACACCGGGCTACTATCGAAAAGCCTCAGCCACCAAAGAGGCAATCGACGAGGAAGGATGGTTCCACACCGGCGACGCGGGCTACATGAAGAACGGAGAACTCTTCCTCCGCGAAAGAATCAAAGATCTCTTCAAAACGTCCAACGGAAAGTACATCGCACCGCAGATGATTGAATCGAAACTCGTCCTGGACAAATACTTTGATCAAGCGGTCATCGTCGCCGACGAGCGCAAATTTGTCAGCGCACTCATCGTCCCGAACTACGTGCTCCTGGAAAAATATGCCCACGACCACGGCATCGCCTTCGCCTCACGCTCCGAACTCTGCAAACACGAGAAAATCATGGAGTTCTTCACCGAACGCATCGAAACCCTGCAACAGGACCTGGCGCACTACGAAAAAATCAAACGCTTCATCCTCCTGCCCGAACCCTTCACCATGGAGAACGAAGAACTCACCAACACACTCAAGGTGCGCCGACGCGTGGTCTATGCGCACTACGCTGACCAAATCGACAAAATCTATGCGGATGCCGAAGCGGCAGCCCATGCTTGAGGGGGTGTCCGATGAATTAGGTTGAAAACATAAGCACTTTCTTTGGAACACTCCTTAACTCACGATTTACAGAACACCCCTGACATTTGACAAATAATATCCCAATGATTACTTCAGACCAACTGAAAGACGCACAATCACGTGCCGAAGCACTCTACAAATATCTTGACATCGAAGCCAAAACCATGCAGTTCCAAGAGGAACAGCTCCGAACACAAGCGCCGGACTTTTGGGAAGACGCCAAACGAGCAGAGGAGCAAATGAAAAAGGTGAAAAGCCTTGAAAAATGGATTGAAGGCTACAAGCAAGTGAAAGTGCTCGTCGATGAACTGGCGCTGGCTTTTGACTTCTACAAAGAAGAAATGGTCACCGAAGAGGAAGTCGATGAAGCCTACGCCAAAACCATCGAGGCTCTCGAAGAACTGGAGATGAGAAACATGCTCCGACAAGAGGAGGACTCCATGGACTGCGTTCTCAAAATCAACTCCGGCGCCGGAGGAACGGAGAGTCAGGACTGGGCACAGATGCTGATGAGAATGTACATGCGCTATGCCGAAGCCCACAACTACAAATGCACCATTTCCCACCTCCAAGACGGAGACGAAGCGGGCATCAAAACCGTCACGATGGAAATCGAAGGCGACGACGCCTACGGCTACCTCAAAAGCGAGAACGGAGTGCACCGTCTGGTGCGCGTCTCCCCCTACAACGCACAAGGCAAGCGCATGACTTCCTTCGCCTCCGTCTTCGTCACACCGCTGGTGGACGACACGATTGAAGTCTATGTCGATCCCTCCAAAATCTCCTGGGACCTCTTCCGCTCCGGAGGTGCCGGCGGACAGAACGTGAACAAGGTGGAAACCGGTGTGCGTCTGCGCTATCAATACAAAGACCCGGACACCGGCGAAGAAGAAGAAATCCTCATCGAAAACACGGAGAGCAGAAAGCAACTCGAAAACCGAGAGAACGCCATGCGACTCCTCCGCTCACAACTTTATGACCGAGCCCTCCAAAAAAGAAAAGCAGCACAGGCGAAAATTGAAGCGGGAAAGAAAAAAATCGAATGGGGAAGCCAAATCAGAAGTTACGTCTTTGATGACCGCCGCGTGAAAGACCACCGCACAGGATTCCAAACGAGCGACGTCAACGGCGTCATGGACGGAAAACTCGATGGTTTCATCAAAGCCTATCTCATGGAGTTCTCTGAAAACGAACCGGAGTGAAAACGCTGCCCCATACTCCTTTATATATAGCAGCATACCCGCAGCCGACACACCTATTTATATATATAGCAGCATAACCTCAAAATACAACATACCATGAACAAACTGAAACACCAAGCAAAGAAAAAGGCGCGCGAAGCACGTCAGGCAAGACAAGCAAACCGAGTCGTCAACGGAATCTTCATCGCACTCATCCTGCTGATGATTCTGGCACTCATCGGCTACTATCTCCTGCAATAAACCCACCGCTCCGCATTTATCAGAATCAGTCTCTCCATTCATTCTCACGAATGGTTCCAAAAAGGGTCCTTTGATGAGAGTGAATGGAGAGAAACTTAAAAGCGCCCCGGCGCTTCCCTCCCATGGCATTAGAAATCGAAAGAAAATTCCTGGTGAAAGGAGACTACAAGTCCCTGGCACACGCCAAAAGCCACATCATCCAAGGCTACATCTGCAGCGGACGCGGCAGAACGGTGAGAGTGAGGATGCGAGACGACGCGGCATTTCTCACCATCAAAGGACCATCGCGCAACGGAGGTCTCTCACGCTACGAGTTCGAGAAAGAAATCACACGCGATGAAGGGCTTTCCCTGCTCTCCCTCTGCGAGCCGGGCATCGTGGAAAAGGTGCGATGGCTCGTGCGCTTCGGGAAACACGTCTTTGAAGTGGACGAGTTCCTCGGCGAGAACGCCGGACTGGTCGTTGCCGAAGTGGAACTGGGCTCGGAAGACGAAGCCTTCGAACGACCGGACTTCCTCGGAGAAGAGGTGACCGGAGACCGAAAATACTATAACTCCTCGCTCCGCGCCTTCCCCTTCTCGCAGTGGAAGTGAAAGCAAAAAGTGGAAAATCTCCATTGTGTCCGGGGCATATCTTTGAAGTCATTTAACGTGCCCGTGACACCGCCGTGACACTGTCACCGGAATTACCGGACAGCAATAATTCTCCGCGTTGAGCAGATTTGAAAAAAATCTCCGCGTTGAGCAGATTTGAAAAAAATCTCCGCGTTGAGCAGATTTGAAAAAAATCTCCGCGTCGAGCGGATTTGACGAAGGCTGACGCCTCTCAAGAGTTTGAGAAGTGTCAGCCTTCATTGATTCTACATAAAAAAAGTGGCGCGAACGCACTTGAATTGCAACGTCCACGCCACGCGTAAAAAACAGAAAAGTTACGAAAGAGTTATTTTCTCAACGGATGAGTTTCTCGCGCAGTTTGGCGAGCATGTCCACAGTCATCTTGTCGAGGTCATATTCTGCCTTCCAGTCCCACTCCTGCTGAGCAGCGACATCGCTGAGACTGTTTGGCCAGCTGTCGGCATTGGCTTGCTTGAGCGGATCCACGTCATAATCCATCTCAAATTCGGGCTTGTATTTCTTGATGGCGTTGAAGACACCTTCGGGGTCAAAGGACATGGCTGCGATGTTGAAGGCGTTGCGGTGGATGAGTCGGTAGGGGTCTGCTTCCATCAGTTCGACGCAGGCGCGGAGGGCATCAGGCATATACATCATGTCCATGTAGGTTCCCTTTCCAATGGGGCAGGTGAACTTCTCGCCTCGCACGGCGCTGTAGTAGATGTCGCAAGCGTAGTCCGTGGTGCCGCCGCCCGGAGGAGTGACGTAGGAAATGAGACCGGGGAAGCGCACGGAACGCGTATCCACACCATATTTTCTGTAGTAATAGTCAGAGAGGAGTTCGGTGGTCACCTTGGAAACGCCGTAGATGGTGGTGGGGCGCTGGATGGTGTCTTGTGGCACATTGTTACGCGGTGTTTCGGGACCGAAAGAGCCGATGGAACTGGGGGTGAAGACTGCGCACTCATGTTCGCGAGCCACCTCAAGGACGTTCCAAAGACCGTCGATGCCGATTTTCCAAGCCAGCTGAGGGCGACCTTCTGCCACAACGCTCAAGAGAGCGGCGAGATTGTAGATGGTATCTACATGATGTTTGAGCACAACAGTGGCAATCTGTTCGGGATTGGTGACGTCGCAGATTTCAAAAGGTCCGCTTTCGCGAAGTTCGCCGCGGGGCTTAGCGCTGGGAATGTAGCCGCAAACGACGTGGGTGTTACCATAAATCTCACGAAGTTTCAGTGTCAGCTCAGAACCGATTTGGCCTGTAGCACCGATGACCAGAATATTTTTCATGATTAGAGTTAGAATTGGATTGTAGGTTCAATTTTTTCTGTGCAAAGGTGCAACCTTTTTTTGAGATTTATAATTAGACATGATTTATTTTTCCAAAAAATGTAGTTCCTTTGCGGGAGAGAACGGAACTTTCGTTTCTCAGACCGCAAAAAACAGCCCTCTCTCGCGAAAAAAACGGAAAAGAGCGAAAAACTCGAACCATATTCTATTCCTTATATATACTTTATTATGTACGGTAAATTCCAAGCACATCTCCAGAAAGAACTGGAGGACATCAAGCAGGCAGGTCTCTACAAAGAAGAACGTCTGATTGAAGGCGCCCAGCAGGCAGCCATCCAAGTGAAAGGCAACGAAGTGCTCAACTTCTGTGCAAACAACTACCTCGGACTCTCCAACCATCCCCGCCTCATTCAGGCTGCGAAAGACATGATGGACCGCAGAGGCTACGGCATGTCCAGCGTGCGCTTCATCTGCGGCACGCAGGATGTACACAAAGAACTCGAGAAAGCCATCTCTGACTATTTCCACACCGAGGACACCATCCTCTATGCCGCTTGCTTTGATGCCAACGGCGGTGTCTTCGAACCGCTCCTCACTGCCGACGACGCCATCATCTCCGACGCCCTCAACCACGCTTCCATCATTGACGGCGTGCGCCTCTGCAAAGCAAAACGCTACCGCTACGCCAACGCCGACATGGAAGACCTCGAACGCCAACTCCAGGCAGCACAGGAACAGCGCTTCCGCATCATCGTCACCGACGGCGTCTTCTCCATGGACGGAAACGTGGCGCCGATGGACAAAATCTGCGACCTGGCTGAGAAATATGACGCACTCGTCATGGTGGATGAAAGCCACTCTGCAGGTGTCGTTGGTCCCACCGGACACGGCGTCAGCGAATTCTTCGGAACCTACGGTCGCGTGGACATCTACACCGGCACTCTCGGCAAGGCTTTCGGCGGCGCCATGGGCGGTTTCACCACCGGTCGCAAGGAAATCATCGACATGCTCCGTCAGCGCAGTCGCCCCTACCTCTTCTCCAACTCCGTGGCTCCCGGCATCGTCGGTGCTGCCCTTGAAACCTTCAAGATTTTGGGAGAAAGCAACGCGCTCCACGACAAACTCGTCGAGAACGTGAACTATTTCCGCGACAAGATGATGGCTGCAGGCTTTGACATCAAACCGACACAGAGCGCCATCTGCGCCGTCATGCTCTACGACGCTAAACTCTCTCAGGACTACGCTCGCAAGATGCAGGAAGAAGGAATCTACGTCACCGGATTCTACTATCCCGTCGTTCCGAAGGACCAGGCTCGCATCCGCGTCCAGATTTCTGCAGGTCACGAACGCGAACACCTCGACAAGTGCATCGCCGCCTTCATCAAAGTGGGCAAAGAACTCGGCGTGCTGAAATGAGCAAACGAGAAAGAACGGAGCGTTTGAACCAAGAATAAGACGCAAAAGTTCAACTGCCACCCATAACCAACTGCACCCCGCTGCAAGATAGATTCTTGTGGCGGGGTGCTGCTTTTTGTGGAAACTGTGTCAGAGGATTCATGGCTCATTTGACCCTCATGTTCATCTTTCTCACAATCTCACGCTCTTTTGGGCGGGATAGACAAAGAGGATGTTGCGCATGGAGAAGTAGCGCTCAATTTGAACGGGCAGGCGGTCAAGATAGTTTTGGAAGGATATGGTGCCGCGGCGGGCACAGACAAACACCGCCATCTCGTCCTGCCGCACGGCGTGCGCCAAGGGAAGGAGGTCGGACCAGGAGACAAAGTCGTGATAGCGCGGGTCGATGCGACTGCCGTGCGTCTCGCCGTAGTGGCGCAAAGCCTGCAGTGTTTCTTTTCCGCTATAGACATCCACCGGACAACTCAGTTGTCTGGCGAGCAGGGCGAGCCGTTCCACCCAACCCGAGAAACCGGGTTCAAACTGTGCCTTGCGAGGGATGAGCACGTGAAGACGACGCACCGTGTTGAGGGGAATCGTGCCACGATAGATGAAGATTTGACGTTCCACGGAGGCAAGCAGGTCTGTCCCGAGTTTTCCAAAGAAGGCGTCCACGAGTTTCTCTTTTTGGTGCAAACCGACGACGAGGTCTGAAACGGCATTCTCCTTGACCGTGTGACTGATGCCGCTGACCACGTTGACCGACCAGCGACTGTAGGACTGCATCCTGACGTGGGCGGCGGCAGCCATCTTCTCAGCGCGTTGCAGTTGCGTCAATCCGCTCTGTCGGGCGGAGGGGTCGTCCTCCAACACCACATTGAGTGCAATGAGCGGCGAGGCGGAGCGGGGACGGCGAAGCAGAAGGGCAAGACTGACCAAAGTCCCCACCGTGTCGGGATTATTGACCGCTATGAGAAGACGATCAGCGGGCAAAACGGCACTTTCGTCGCTCACTTCGGTGTGGCGGTTCATCGCCAGCCTCCGTGCCACACGCTCGGTGATGAGCGAACTGCAAACGCAGGTGACGAGGATGAGCAACATGGCGCCGTTCAGCACTTCCTCACCCAAGAGGCGGGAGCCGTCGGGCTGAATGATTTTATAGCCGACCAACACCACAGCCAGTGTGGCTGCGGCACGGGAGCCGGTCAGCCCATACATCAGCCAACCCTCGTCCGTGCTCATGCGAAACACCCGCTGAGTCGTATATGCCGCCAGCCATTTCGTGAAAAGCCCGACGGCAATCATGACGAGCGCCACGACCCACGCTTCGGCATGGCTGACCAAGGCGTTGAGGTTGATGAGCATGCCAACGCCGATGAGGAAATAGGGGATGAAGAGGGCGTTGCCGACGAACTCGATGTGGCTCATCAACGGAGAAGAGGGAGGTATGAGACGGTTGAGCACGATGCCCACGAGGAACGCACCGAGGATGCCTTCCATGCCGACGAACTCCATCAGACCGGCGCCGAGGAAGACGAGAACCAACACGAAGACATATTGCACAACGCTCTCATCGTAGCGACGGAAGAACCAGCGTCCGAGCCGCGGGAAGGCGTAGATGATGAGCAGACCGAGGAGAATCACTTTGACCACCAGCCAAACCCAGGTCCAGCCCGAGACGTTTTCTTTGAACATACCGCCCACCACTGCCAGCACGAGCAACGTCAGCGTGTCTGCCACAATCGTGCCGCCGACGGCGATGTTCACGGCGGGGAGACGCGAGAGACCGTAGCGGAGGATGATGGGATAGGAAATGAGCGTGTGGGAGGCATACATCGCCGCCATCAGCACTGCTGCCGCCACGCCGAAACCCAACAGGAAACGGTTGGCGAGAAAGCCGATGAGCATGGGGATGATGAAACCAAGTAGCCCGAGCGTGCCCGCCCGGACTTTCATTCGCTGCACGTCTTGAAGGTTCATTTCAAGACTCGCGAGGAACATGATATAATAGATTCCGACCTTTCCAAACAACTCAAAACTGCCGTCGCGGTCCAACACGTGAAAACCATGCGGACCTATCAACAGACCGGCGAAAATCATGCCCACAATGGAGGGAACGTGCAAACGCTCCAAAAGCATCGGTGCAAACAAAATGATGGAAAGCACGATGAAGAATATCCAAGTGGGGTCTGTGATGGGCACGGGGAAAGGAGTGAAAGACTAAAAGACTAAGAGACTAAAAGACTGAGAGACTAAAAGACTAAGAGACTAAGAGACTAAAAGACTGAGAGACTAAAAGACTAAAAGACTAAAAGACTAAGAGACTAAAAGACTAAGAGACTAAGAGACTAAAAGACTAAAAGACTAAAAGACTAAAAGACTAAAAGACTGAGAGACTAAAAGACTAAGAGACTAAAAGACTGAGAGACTGAGAGACTGAGAGACTGAGAGACTAAAAGACTAAAAGACTAAAAGACTAAGAGACTAAGAGACTAAGAGACTAAGAGACTAAAAGACTAAAAGACTAAAAGACTAAAAGACTAAAAGACTAAAAGACTAAAAGACTAAAAGACTAAAAGTATAAAAGACTAAAAGACTAAGAGTAGGCGCTGCGAGGCAGTGCAGGGATTGGGGGAAACTTGCGCCGTTGCTCAACGCTTAAGCCTGTATTTTTGCTTGCAAAACTACAAAATATCCTGCATTCTGTTCGGCCCGCGGTGCGGAAATCGTTCATTATGCGACACAAATGAAAAAAACATTGTAATTTTGCCGCGCAAAAAGAGAAAATCCATCACCAAACCGGACAGACCGCAAAGCAAGGAGCATCTCCTTCGGTCACAAAACGTGGCAAGTCGTTCCGGTTCAAAACATCCAAAATCTCATGAATGTTGCTATTGTGGGTGCCAGTGGCGCCGTAGGTCAAGAATTTCTGCGCGTACTTGCAGAACGTGAGTTCCCCATCGACAATCTGTTGCTCTTCGGTTCAGAGCGAAGCGCAGGACGAAAATATGTATTCCGCGGTAAGGAAGTGGAAGTGAAACTGCTCCAGCACAACGACGACTTCAAAGACGTGGACATCGCCTTCACCTCCGCCGGCGCAGGCACTTCCAAAGAGTTTGCAGCCGACATCACTCGCTTCGGTGCCGTCATGATTGACAACTCCTCCGCCTTCCGCATGGACGAGGACGTGCCTCTCGTCGTGCCCGAGTGCAACGCCGCCGATGCGCTGAACCGTCCCCGCGGCATCATCGCCAACCCTAACTGCACCACCATCATGATGGTCGTCGCACTCCAAGCCATCGAGAACCTCTCCCACATCAAACGCGTCCACGTAGCCTCCTATCAGGCTGCCAGCGGAGCAGGTCAGGCTGCCATGGACGAACTCATGGAGCAGTATCGTCAAGTCTTGGCGGGCGAAGAACCCACCGTCCAAAAGTTCGCCTATCAACTCGCCTTCAACGTCATTCCTCAGATTGACGTCTTCCAAGAGAACGGCTACACGAAGGAGGAGATGAAGATGTTCCACGAGACGAAGAAAATCATGCACACCGACTGCCTCACCTCTGCCACCTGTGTGCGCGTCCCCTCGCTCCGCTCCCACTCCGAAGCCATCTGGGTCGAAACGGAAGAGCCCCTGGAAGTGGCAGACGTCCGCAAGGCAGTTGCCGAAGGCGAAGGCCTCGTCCTGATGGACAACCCCGAGAAGAAGGAATATCCCATGCCCCTCTTCCTCGCCGGAAAAGACCCCGTCTATGTAGGTCGCATCCGCAAAGACCTCGCCAACCCCAACGGCTTGACGCTCTGGCTCGTCAGCGACCAGATTCGCAAGGGCGCAGCCCTCAACGCCGTTCAAATTGCCGAATACCTCATCAAAGTCGGCAACGTGAAGTGACGCCGCAGCCCGACATCCTTTTGTAATCACATAACGGTTATATTATTATTTGTTTTCCTGGTGTTCTCAGAATCGGTTCGTCCGTTCTGAGAACACTTTTCTTGTACGCACGGCTGTCGTGGGGGAACAACACGACGGGGAGTTTTTTCAAAACGAAGGGTCTTTTTTGGGCGGTCTCAAAAGTGTAAGCGGGCAGATTGGCTATTATGACACACCGCCTCCAAAATTTTCCACACCCAACGCCCTTTTTCGGTTTTAACACTTCTTGCTTTTGGCGATGAAATGTATTATATTTGTATAGAGATATGGGAGGAGCCTCGGCTTCCCCCTTTTTTCGTCACTTTCCCTTTAAAAACAGGGATTTAGGAGCGCATCCAGGAAAAATTTGCCTTCTTCTAATTTAAATTTGCCTTCTTCTAATTTTACTTAGGTGCGCTCCTAAGTAAAACTACGCGCCGAGTAGGCAAAATTGGGAGGCGAAAAGTGTTCCCGAAGGTTAAAAATGTTAATGTCGAATCGCCGAAAAAACGCTCAAAATTGTTGGTTTTTTGGGCGGAAGCCTACCCCAACCCCTCCCTAAAGGGAAGGGCTTTTCAAACTTCAACATGAGGTTCCGTGCTGGGTTCAGTGTAGGGTTTTGGACGCTCGCAGTGTAGGGTTTGAAACGCTCGCTGTGTAAGGTTCAATGTAGGGTTTAATGTATAGTTTGTGTATAGTTTGGAGCACAAACTATACATTCACAACTAACAGAGAATCAGTGCAATGTAGGGTTCTTTGTCGGCCTTGTGTAGAGTTGTATAGTTTTTTCTTACCCCCTTTATTTATGTATAGTGTAGCGTTGAAACGGAGTGACATCAAACCCTACACAGCGGCAAGGCGATTCCGCGCTCCTCAGACTTTCTTACCCTCCGACACCTAACTTTTCTTTTTTGACCGTTCGTCTTTTTGGGGCAGAGCGAAGCGTGCTCCAACACCTTTTTCTAATCCCTTCCACGCCCAAAGGCGGAGTTGGTCGAGCAACAGGCTGCCCGCCATCACTGCCAAGAGGAAGCCCGCCATGACGGCGAGAACGGCGACACCGTCGAAGTCACCGAAGATTTGGAGACACGTGTCCTTGAAATAGGGGAAGACCAGCGGATTCTTGTGGATGACATAAATCGAAAGAGAAGAAGCCGCCAGCAAATTGACGATGCGGGAGGTGAAGTGGCATTTCTCAAACCAAAGGAAGAGGGAAACGGCTGCCAAAAAAGTGAAGGGGGACTCATAGACCACGGTTTGAATCCCCGACGCTTTCATCGCTCCGGCGGTGGAAGGGTGTTTGCTGAGGAAGAAGAGACCGCAGTTGAGCAAGGTGCAAACGAGGAAAGCGCCGAGACAGACGGGACGGGGCAAGCAGGTGAAGGCGGGACGGTGGAGGCGCATGTAGCGGGCGAAGAGATAGAGCGCCATGAACCAAACGACACTATAGCCATCGCTAAAATCCGTGGTGTTGCGCATCCAGCCCAGCAGGAATGCCGACGCGAAGAAGGCAAGAAGCAGACGCTCCATCGTTGAACGGTCGGCACTCGCAATGAAGGCGTTGAGCACGGGCGAGAGAATGAACAGCAGCAGATAGCTTTGAATGAACCAAAGTCCGCCGCAGGGATAGAGGCTTTTCAAGAAATCGCCCGTCTCGAAAGACTCGCCGCAAACGGTCAGCACAACGCCTGCCAGGAGGTTGAAGAAGAAGACGGTGAAGAGGAGGTTGAGTGCGCCGCGCCACGACGGGCGGATGCCGAACCAGCCGGAGATGAGGACGAAGAGATTGACGGCGGGCAGGGCGAGAAACTCCCAAAAGGCTCTTCCGGAAAACGCCAAAGCGTCGCGGGAGAACAGAGCGTGGGAGGGTTCGCCGAGACTGAGAAAATCAGCGTGCAGGATGAGCACCATCGCCATGGCGACGAGTCGGAGCAGTTCAAAATTGGATTCGCGGGGAGGCTTGGGAGAAGGGGATGTCATGGTATATGGGTATAGGGTTGCTCTGTAAATCATGGAATCAGGAGCGTTCAAAAGAAAGAACTTACGTTTGGGTTGCAGAGTCTCTAATTCATTCCTTCGCGCACCCGTTTGTAAGTTTCGTCAGTCACACGGTTCGGAACGCCCCTGCACAGATTTTGGTTGCAATTATACAAAAAGTCTTTTGCATTTCGCAGTCTCCCGGCGTGAAACCACCCGAAAAGGTTGTAACTTTGACGCCGTTTTCAGTGGCGCACGCCGCCGCGCACCACTTCCCCACCCTTTTCCGATCACATACTCCTTATATTATATATGCGAAACTTCAACAAGCCCACCTCTTCGACCTACACCGTTCGAGAAGCCACCGAACTCCTGCCGTTCATCCTCCACGTCATGCAGGGCATCAGCCACTCCCGCGCCAAAGCGATTCTCAGCGGCGGGGGCGTGAAGGTGAACCGCCGCAACGTGACCCGCCATGACTATGCGCTGAAGCCCGGCATGGTGGTGGAAATCGCCAAGCGCAAACCGCGCAACGAACTCAAATCGCCCTTCGTGAAGATTGTCTATGAGGACGCTGCCATCATCGTGGTGGAGAAGGCGGTGGGCATTCTGTCCATGGCAACCTCGCCCGCGATTTTCTGCGTGAAGCAGGTGCTGGACGACTATTTCCGAAAATCGCGGCAGCGCTGCACGACACACGTGGTGCATCGTCTGGATCGCGACACCTCGGGCTTGCTAGTCTATGCGAAGACCTTGGAAGCGGAGCAGATTCTGGAACACAACTGGCGCGAGATTGTCACCGACCGACGCTACGTTGCTCTCGCCTCGGGAGTCATGGAACAGAAGAAGGGGACGGTGCAGAGTTACCTGAAGGACAACAAGGCATACATCACCTACTCTTCTCCCACGGACAACGGGGGAAAACTCGCCATCACGCACTACCGCGTCCTGCGCTCCAACGACACCCACACGCTGGTGGAACTGAAACTCGAAACGGGACGCAAGAACCAAATCCGAGTGCACCTCCAAGACCTCGGGCATCCGGTCTGCGGAGACATCAAATATGGCAACGGCGATGACCCACACCACCGCCTCTGCCTGCACGCCTACCGCCTCTGCTTCTACCACCCCATCACGGGCGAACCCCTGAAGTTTGAAACCGCCCTGCCCCGCTGGCTGTAAAGGGGTGCTCCATAGATTATGGAATGAGTAGCATTCAAAGCACTGACGTTTGCAACCCTATTTCTTTAGGACTTCCCTGAAAACCACGACGTTTGCAACCGAAGAACGACCAACTCTTTTCAGCCCGTCACCTTGACCACCGCGAAGCCACATTGCCCATGTTTGTCCAACTCCTTCTTCCGCTTGCCCTGCAAAACACCTACACTTACCTCCTGCCCGCCCGACTGGAAGGCAAGGTGAGAGTGGGCAGTCGTGTCGTCGTGCAGTTTGGAAAGAAACGCCACTACACCGGCATCGTCGTCAGCCTCGCCGCCGAGAATCCCGAACCCGGCATCGCGCTGAAGGAAGTGGAGGAAGTGTGGGACGAAGCGCCCATCGTCACGCCCGACCAACTCCGCTTCTGGCAGTGGATGGCGGGTTATTATATTTGTACGCCGGGCGAGGTCATGAAAGCCGCCCTGCCATCGGGGCTGAAACCCGAGAGCGAGACCTTGGTGGCGCGCTCGGAGGATTGGGACGGCGACCCCGAGGAATTCTCCGCCCGCGAGCGGAGCCTGTGGGACGAATTGGGTGCAGAGGAAGGTGTGCGCCTCACCGACATCGAGCGGAGGCTGAAGGTTGAGAACCTCCTCCCCACCGTGCGCCGACTGATGGACGTCGGAGCGGTGAAGGTGTTCGAACAGATGGGACGCGGTTTCACGCCTCGCACCGAAACCCACGTGCGACTGACCGACGCCTACGCCGACGAGACCGTCTTGAACCAAGTGTTGGACGGTCTGCGCAGAGCCCCCGCCCAGGAGCAATGTCTGCTGACCTATCTCGACCTCGCCGACGCCGGCGCCGCCTTGAAACTCCACCATGCCCATCTTTTGAAGGAGGTGCGCCGCGCCGACCTCACCCGCTGCGGCAAAGGTTTTGACGCCGCCCTGCGGGCACTGGAGAAGAAAGGCGTGGTGGAAAGTTATCCCTTTGTGCTTGACCGCGCCCCCTCCAAATCCGTTGCCCTGCTCCCACGCAAACAACTTGACGAACAGCAACAAAACGCCTTCAACGCCATCCGCCGCAGTTGGGAAGAGAAGAACGTCTGCCTGCTCCACGGCGTGACCTCCAGCGGCAAGACGGAAGTCTATATCCGCCTCATCGAAGAAGAAATCCGACAAGGGCGTCAGGTGCTCTATCTCCTGCCCGAAATCGCCCTCACCACCCAAATCACGGAACGCCTGCGCCGCGTCTTCGGCGAAGACATGGCTGTCTATCACTCCAAGTTCCCCGACCGCGACCGCGTCGAACTCTGGAAGCGACAACTCTCCGACCATCCCTACCCCTTGATTCTCGGTGTGCGCTCCGCCCTCTTCCTCCCCTTCTGCAACCCCGGACTGGTCGTGGTGGACGAGGAACACGAGACGAGTTTCAAGCAACAGGACCCGGCACCGCGCTACCATGCCCGTGACGCCGCCATCCTCTGGGGCACGATGTTCGGCGCGAAAGTGCTCCTCGGCTCTGCCACGCCCTCGCTGGAGACTTACCACCACGCGCTTTCGGGGAAATATGGGCTGGTAGAAATGCCCCGTCGCTTCGGCGAGGCGCAGCTGCCGGAAATCGTGGTGGAGGACGTGAAGGAACTGCGCCGCAAGAAACTGATGAAGACACCCTTCTCCCCTCGACTGCGAGAAGAGATTGACGCCGCCCTCCAAAACCGAGAACAAGCCATCCTCTTCCAAAACCGAAGGGGCTACTCGCCGGTGCTCATCTGTCACGAATGTGGCTGGACACCACGCTGCACCCGCTGCGACGTCACCCTCACCTTCCACCGCCAGCAGAACACACTTGTCTGCCACTACTGCGGCAACACGTTCCACGTGCCGGAGAAGTGTCCGCAGTGCGAAAGCACGAGACTCATGGATTCGGGCTACGGCACGGAGAAAATCGAAGACGCCGCCCGCGCCATCTTCCCCGCTGCCCGCACCGCCCGCATGGACCTCGACACGACCCGCTCACGAACAGCCTACGAACGACTCATCGCCGCTTTCGCCGCCGGAGACACCAACCTGCTCGTCGGGACGCAGATGGTGACGAAGGGCTTGGACTTCGAGAAAGTGCGCGTCGTCGGAATCATGAACGCAGACCAGATGCTGTCCCTGCCGGACTTCCGTGCCCACGAACGCTCCTTCCAAATGATGTCGCAGGTGGCAGGACGTGCCGGCAGAAAAGGACAACGCGGACTCGTCGTCTTGCAAACGCGCCAGCCCAACCTGCCCGTCGTGGAACAGGTGGTGCGAGGAGACTACAAAGCCATGTTCCACGAGCAGTTGGAGGAGCGGCGCATGTTCCGCTATCCGCCCTTCTTCCGCCTCATCTACGTCTATGTCAAACACCGCGACGCTGCCACCGCCAGCCATGCCGCCGAAGAGTTGGCACGTCTGCTGCGCCCCTTCTTCGGAACGGATTTGCTCGGACCGGAACGCCCCGTGGTGAGTCGCGTGAAACTCCTCTACATTTGGAAAATCATGTTGAAGATTTCGCCGGACAAGAAACCGGGCGAGGTGCGCAGCCGCCTGGAGGACGCCCGACAACGCCTGGTCTCCCAATCCGCCTTCCGCAGCGTGACACTGGTCTGCGACGTGGACCCCGTTTGAAAAGCGGCGCTTCCGGACGAAATGGACGTTTCTTCTTAAAAAAGAATAACTCCTCGACCGTTTCACCCCTCCTTTCGGCGCGATATTGTAATTTTGAACGGAATTCCCGTCCGTTTCCTCCCTTTTCGGTTCGTGCGGCGGCGGTCTTCAAACCCTCAAAACATCTAATCACACATCATGGGTCTCATTGAATTCAACAAACTCCCCATCAACACGCTGGTCGGTGCTGACTGGCGCACGTTCAAATCCATCACCGCCGGTCGCACCGTGGATGCGCCGTGGAAAGGAAAATATCGTCTGACGAAAGCCGTCTGCCGACTCCTCTCCACCCTCGCGCCGCTGCAAGACCGAAAATACGAAAAACTGCTTGCCGACAAACCGCTCGAACACGACCCCGTCTTCATCCTCGGCCACTGGCGCTCCGGCACAACCTTCGTCCACAACGTCCTCTCCTGCGACAAACACTTTGGCTTCTGCACCACCTATCAGACCGTCTTCCCGCACCTCATGATGGTCGGACAGCCTTTCTTCAAAAAGAACATGTCCTGGCTCATGCCCGACAAACGTCCCACCGACAACATGGAACTCGCCGTGGATCTGCCCCAGGAGGAAGAGTTCGCACTCTCCAACATGTGCCCCTACACCTACTATAACTTCTGGTTCTTCCCACGCTACATGCAGGAGTATTGCGACAAATACATGCTCTTCGACGGCATCGCTCCCGAAGAACTGAAGGCATGGGAAGACACCTTCAACAAAATGATTCGCATCTCCCTTTGGAACACCGGCGGCACGCAGTTCCTCTCCAAAAACCCGCCACACACGGGACGCGTCAAGGAACTGGTGAAGATGTTCCCCAACGCCAAGTTCATCTATCTGATGCGAAACCCCTACACCGTCTTCGAGTCCACACGCTCCTTCTACACCAACACCATCCAACCCCTCAAACTTGAGGAGTTCTCCGAACAGGAACTCGTGGACAACATCCTCGTCGTCTACAAAAAACTCTATGACCGATACGAAACTGACAAACACCTCATCCCCGAGGGGAACCTCCTCGAAGTGAAGTTCGAGGACTTCGAAGCGGACGCACTGGGCATGACGGAGAAGATATATCGCACCCTCCACATCCCGGGCTTCGACGAGGCACGCACCGCCATCGAACAATACGTCGGCGCAAAAAAAGGCTACAAAAAGAATAAATATAAATACGCCGAAGAGACCGTACAACTCGTTGAAGCACATTGGAGCGACGCCATCCGCCAGTGGGACTACCATCTGGATTGAAACACGGAACGCAGCGATTCGCGGCAAAGACGCAGTGTCAAACTAACGAGAAGACTCGCAGTGATAGAAAGACATAGAACACCCCCTTCAACTCTTCATCTCTTAGACTCTTCGTCTCTTAGTCCCTTTAACTCTTAGTCTCTTTGTGCCCCTGTGTGGCAAGTGTGAACTTGCCATCAAAGCGCGCCCGCCTTTGTCCCTTAGTCTCTTTGTCTCTTTGTCTCTTTGACTCTTTGTCTCTTAGTCCCTTTGACTCTTTGACTCTTTGACTCTTTGTCTCTTAGTCTCTTCCTCTCTTTGTCTCTTTGTCTCTTTGTCTCTTTGTCTCTTTGACTCTTTGTCTCTTCATCTCTTTGACTCTTTGACTCTTTGTCCCTTTGACTCTTTGACTCTTTGTCCCTTTGACTCTTTGTCTCTTCAACTCTTTGACTCTTTGTCTCTTCGTCTCTTTGTCTCTTTGACTCTTTGACTCTTAGTCTCTTTGACTCTTTGACTCCTTTGACCCCTCCACATGACCAACGGCAGACTACTTTGGGTGGACGATGAAATAGAAATGCTTCGCCCCCACATCCTTTTCCTTGAGAAAAAAGGCTATGAAATTGACACCGCAACCAACGGCGCCGATGCCATAGACCTATGTCGCGAGAGCAGTTTCGACCTCATTCTGCTTGACGAGAACATGCCCGGACTTTCGGGACTGGAGACACTCATGCAACTCAAGGAACTCACGCCCAACGTCCCCGTCGTCATGGTCACCAAGAACGAAGAGGAAGACCTCATGGAACAGGCGATTGGCTCCAAAATTGCAGACTATCTCATCAAACCCGTCAATCCCAACCAGATTCTGCTGACGCTCAAAAAAAACATTCACGCCAAAGAACTGGTGCAGGAGGTGGCACAAACGGGCTATCGACAGGACTTCGCCCGCATCGGCATGCAACTCAGCGAGAACCTCACCGCCGAAGACTGGAAGGAACTCTACAAAAAACTCGTCTTCTGGGAAATGGAACTCGCCACGACCGACAGTGCCATGAACGGCATGTTGCAAATGCAGAAGGAGGAGGCAAACCTCACCTTCGCCAAGTTCGTGCGGAAAAACTACGAGGAATGGATTACCAACCCCGACGCACGCCCGCTGATGAGTCCCGACATCTTCAAACGCTGTGTCTTCCCGCGCCTCAGTGCCGGACGGAAAGTGCTGCTCCTCGTCTTGGACAACTGCCGCTTTGACCAGTGGCGCATGCTCTCCGCAGAACTCTCTGATGACTTCGACATCGAAGAGAACCTCTACTACAGCATCCTTCCCACCGCCACGCAATATGCCCGCAATGCCATCTTCGCCGGACTGATGCCGCTCCAAATCAAGGAAATGTATCCAGACCTCTGGGTCGATGAGGAGGAAGACGAGGGCAAAAACCTCAACGAAGAGGAACTGATTCGTCAGCAACTGGCGCGCTATCGCCGCCGCGAGACCTTCACCTACCACAAAGTGAACGACTCGGGCGCCATGGACAAAATCCTCGGAGGCTTCTCTGCCATGGCGGCACATCCGCTGAACGTCTTGGTCATCAACTTCATCGACATCCTCAGCCACGCACGCACAGAATCCAAAATGGTGAGGGAACTGGCGGGAAGCGAGTCTGCCTATCGAAGCATCACGCTCTCCTGGTTCCGACACACGCCCATCAAAGACCTCTTCCGACGCCTCGCCTCCGAAGACTTTGACATCCTCATCACCACGGACCACGGCAGCATCCGAGTAAACACGCCCACCAAGGTTGTCGGAGACCGAAACGTGAACACCAACCTGCGCTACAAACTCGGTAAAAACCTGTCCTACAATCCCAAGGAGGTCTATGAGGTGAAGCAACCGAAAAAACTACTACTTCCGCAGCCCAACCTCTCCACAGCCTATATCTTCGCCACCGGCGCCCGCTTCTTCGCCTATCCGAACAACTACAACTACTACGTGCAATATTATAAGGACACGTTCCAGCACGGCGGCATCTCCATGGAGGAAATGCTCATCCCGCTCATCTCCCTCAAGGCAAAGGGGAATCGATGAAGTCCGAACCCAACACACGCGGCGACGACTCGATGACTCGGCAACTCAACGCATTCTATACCACGCCGCAGGCGCACCAAACATCAGAGATGCTTTCAAGAATGCGCAGTGGAGGCAAAAACAAACAAAAACTCCCAACTGCGGAGGAACAGTTAGGAGTTCGGGGTGCGCCTGATAGGACTCGAACCTACACGTCTCGCGACACCAGATCCTAAGTCTGGCGCGTCTACCAATTTCGCCACAAGCGCCTTTCGGGTTGCAAATGTAAACAATTTCTGCGAAGAATCAACCACCCAGGCTAATCTTTCCTTTCCATCTGACACGGCTCTTTCATTTAAGATTGCGTTGCATTCTCAATGAGAGGGGGTATTTTTATAGTGAAAACTATGGGTGTGTGGTTAGTTTATTTTGTTGATTTCCAGCAAAATAAGTGTTTAAAAAATTAGTCAAGTGGCATATTTTTCGTAACTTTAAAGGTGAAAATCAAACAGTTACATTGAAAAATGAAGCCACTTGACCAAAGATGTTTGATTGACGCACATAAGCTCAATCACACCACAAAAGTAATAAATAAATCCGTACCGCAGGGCAGTATCTTGG
>NZ_JADYUH010000028.1 GCF_021531665.1 Prevotellamassilia timonensis | reverse complement strand
CACCGGAGCAAATCAAGCAGATGCTTCCTTATTATTACAAAAAATCTCACGGATAACCCGTGAGATTTTTTTGTCCGCATAGGACGGCTGATTTCGGATGGTTACGAATGGTTCAGGAGTTTATGAGACCATGCACGAAGCAATTCACGAGCATGAATGGAGAGAATGCAGTCAGAAACTTCCTTTTTTCACTGCCGCCTACTGCACCTCCTCACCCTGCAGCGTGGCACTTGAAGCATCGGTGATGCGCACTCTCACAAATTCTCCGGGGCGATGGTTGCCACGGTCGAAAACAACCACACGGTTCTGCTCTGTCCGACCGAAAAGGCGATCGCGAGAACGCTTGCTGACACCCTCCACCAAAATCTCATATTCTTTTCCAATGCAACGGCGATTCGCCTCCGCGCTCAAACGATTCTGCAACGCAATCAATTCTTCCAAACGGCGCACCTTCGTCGCCTCTTCCACGTCGTCCGCGAGATGACGAGAAGCATAGGTGCCGGGGCGTTCACTATACTTAAACATAAAGGCTGAGTCATAGGCGCACTCCTCCATGAGCGACAGCGACAAGCGGTGGTCTTCCTCCGTTTCGCTGCAATAGCCCGCAAAAATGTCGGTGGAAAGTCCGCAGTCGGGCACGATGCGACGAATGGCAGCCACGCGGTCAAGATACCATTCGCGCGTGTATTTCCGATTCATCAAATTCAAAATGCGGTTTGAACCGCTCTGCACCGGCAGGTGAATGTGACGACACACGTTCGCTTCTTCGGCAATCACGTGCAGCGTCTCGTCGCTCATGTCTTTGGGATGGGACGTTGAAAAACGCACCCGCATGCCGGGCTGAGACTGCGCCACCCTGCGCAACAGTTCCGGAAAGCGCACCTCACCTCCCTCTGTCTTCCAACAGTAAGAGTTCACGTTTTGACCAAGCAGCGTCACCTCTTTATAACCCCTTGCGGCGAGGTCTGCCACTTCCTTCAGAATGCTCTCCACGTCCCGCGAACGTTCTCTGCCTCGGGTGTAGGGTACGATGCAATAGTGGCAGAAATTGTTACAGCCGCGCATGATGCTGACAAAGCCGGAGATGCGGCTGCCACAGTAGCGGTCAGGCAACACGTCACGATAGGTCTCCGTCGTGCTCAGTTCCGTGTCAATGGCTTTTCCGCCGGCTTCCACCTCCGCCATCAGATGTGGGAGGTTCAGATAGGAGTCGGGACCTGCCACGAGGTCCACGCCATGGTCGTGGAGCAAACTTTCCTTGACACGCTCCGCCATGCAGCCAAGCACACCAAGACGAAAACCGCGTCCTTTTCGACGAAGCGCATTCAGCGCCTCCAAGCGATGAAACACCTTCTGCTCCGCGTTGTCACGCACGGAACACGTGTTGAGAAACACGGCATCCGCCTCATCCATGTTTTCTGTTGGCTCATAGCCCGCCATGCGCATGACGGAAGCCACCACCTCACTGTCTGCCACATTCATCTGGCAACCGTAAGTTTCAATGAACAATTTCTTCATAGTCTTTTTGTCACGATTCTGTTTCGCGGGCGCAAAGTTACGAAAAAACAAAACATTCCTCCGACCAACCCGTGAAGGGGCGTTCTGAAAAACCACGGAACGGGAAGCCGTTCCTGCCGCGGTTTATGAATTTTTCGTTTTCGCCACCGTCGTTTTCCACACAAAACCCCTACTTTTGCGGTGCTATGAAATGGAATCAACTCATCTCCTCCAAGCGTTTGGGAAAAGAGAACAGTCCCAAACCGTTGGAAGAAAGTCGAACAGAGTTTCAGCGTGACTTTGACCGACTCATTTTCTCGGCTGCCTTCCGCCGAATGCAAAACAAAACGCAGGTGTTCCCCCTTCCGGGCAGTATTTTCGTCCACAACCGCCTCACGCACAGTCTTGAGGTTTCCAGCGTCGGACGTTCGCTCGGCACCGACGTTTCCCGCGAGTTGCTGCGCCAAGACCCCGCCCTTGAAGAATGTGGCGTCGGAGCAATGGGTGCCATCGTCAGCGCAGCGTGTCTTGCCCACGACATGGGGAATCCGCCTTTCGGCCACAGCGGAGAAAGCGCCATCCGTACCTTCTTCAGCGAAGGACCGGGCAGACGCTTCTACGACCTCATCACGCCCGACGGCAAAGACCTCTCCGAGGCTGAATGGACTGACATGACACGCTTCGACGGAAACGCCAACACCTTCCGACTCCTCACACACCACTTTCAAGGAAAACGCAGCGGGGGCTTCGTCATGACCTATTCCACACTGGCTTCCATCGTCAAATATCCCATCGGCTCCGACCGAGCCGTGAGAAAGCCTAAGTTCGGATATTTTGAAAGCGAACGACTCACCTATCAGTCCATCGCCGACGAACTCGGCATCAGATGCCTCGAACGCTCGGCGGACGGCTCCGCCGTCTATGCCCGCCACCCGCTGGTCTATCTCGTCGAAGCCGCCGACGACATCTGCTATGAAATCATGGACATCGAAGACGCCCACAAACTTCGACTCCTCACCTACGACACCACGCGAGACCTTCTCCTCTCCTTCTTTGACGAGGAAGAAAGAAAAAGGCTGGAAGAAGCCTACGGCAGCGGAACGGACAACGACGACACCATCATCTGCTACCGTTCCTGCGTCATCAACGCCTTGGAGCGCGCCTGTGTCCGCATCTTTGTCGAAAACGAACAAGAAATCCTTGCCGGAGAGTTTCAAGGCTCGCTCATCGACCATCTTCCGGCACAACTCAGAGAAGCCTACAGAAAATGCGAGGAGGTCGCCATGAGTCGCATCTATCGCTGCCGAGAGGTGACGAACGTGGACCTCGCGGGTTACCACATCATCTACACGCTCCTGGAACTCATGACCGATGCCGTCATGACGCCCGAGAAAGCCTACTCCTCCCTCCTGCTGGCACAGGTGCCTTCACAGTATGAGGTGCGTGCCCCACGCATCGGCGACCGACTCATGGCGGTGCTCGACTTCCTCTCCGGCATGACCGACATCTACGCGCTTGACCTCTACCGAAAAATCAACGGACACTCTCTGCCCTCCGTCTGACAAGGGAGAATAATCTCCAAGATATATACCTTATATATACACGCGACACTTACCCTAAAATATAGACATGAAAAAAGAAATCACCATCCGTTGCGCCAACACCGGGCAAAGTCACCGCGTTCCGCTGGGCTGCAACCTGGAAGAGGTCTATGAACTCCTTGACCTGCACCTCCCGCACGGTGCCACCAGCGCAAAGGTCAACCACAAAGTGGAAGGGCTGCACTTCACGCTCTTCATGGACAAAGACATCGAGTTCCTCGACATCACCAATTCCTCCGGCTTGAGAACCTACACGCGCTCGCTCTTCTTCGTGCTCTACAAAGCCCTGCGCGACCTCTTCCCGGGAACCCGCCTGCGCATCGACACACCCGTTTCCAACGGCTACTACTGCAGACTGCTGTCCGAGAATGATGTCACACCCGAAGTCGTCGAACAACTCAAACGTCAAATGCAGAAAATCATTGACGACGACCTGCCCTTCCACCGCATCACCTGCCCCACAGAGGAAGCCATCCGACGCTTCAAAGAGGACGGATTGGACAGCAAAGTCAAACTGCTCCAAAGCCTCGGCTCGCTCTACACAACCTACTATACACTCGGCGACACGGCGGACTATTTCTACGGCTCGCTCCTCATCCGCACTTCACAACTCTATCTCTTTGACCTCATACCCTATGGGGACGGATTGCTCCTGCGCATCCCTGATCCGGCAAACCCGGACAGACTCCGCCCTCTGACCAAACAAACCAAGATGTTCGAGGTCTTCCGGGAACAGCACCGACGAAACGAAATCCTCACCGTCACCACCGTCGGAGACCTCAACTATGCCTGCGCCAACGGACACACCAACGACCTCATCCACATCAGCGAAGCACTGCAGGAAAAGAAAATCTCCGCCATCGCCGACACCATCACCTCACGCCCCGACGTGAAAGTCGTGCTCATCGCCGGACCTTCCTCCAGCGGGAAAACCACCTTCGCCAAACGACTCGCTGTCCAACTCGCTGTCTGCGGCATACGCCCCATGGCAATCTCCACCGACGACTACTTTGTGGACCGTGTCCGCACACCTCGCGACGAGAAAGGAGAATATGACTTCGAACACATCGAAGCAATGGACATCGAACTCCTCACCTCCCAACTCAACGCCCTCATCGCCGGAGAAGAGGTTGAACCGCCGCGCTATGACTTCCTCACCGGGAAAAGCGTCCCGAGCGGAAGGAAACTGAAACTCCAAGAGAACGACATCCTCATCCTTGAAGGCATTCACGCGCTCAACCCGAGACTGACAGAAGGTGTGGACGACCGACACAAATTCAGAATCTATGCCTCCGCACTCACAACCCTGCTGCTCGACGACCACAACTACATTCCCACCACCGACAATCGCCTGCTGCGCCGCATCGTCCGCGACCACAAATACCGCGCCCGCTCCGCCCAAGAGACCATCGCGCAATGGCCTTCTGTCAGAAGAGGAGAAGAAAGGTGGATTTTCCCCTTCCAAGAAAACGCCGACGTCATGGTGAACACCGCCCTACTCTTTGAACTCGCCGCCCTGCGCGAACAGGCACTGCCACTGTTGGAAGAAGTGCCGGAGAACGCGGAAGAATACAGCGAAGCCTACCGCCTGCGCAAGTTCCTCTCCTACGTCAAACCCATCCCCATCCTCGGTTTGCCTCCCACGTCTCTCCTTCGCGAGTTCCTCGGCGGCAGTTCCTTCATCTATTGAGACGGCAGTATAAAATATTCTTTGCAACTAAAGTTTATACAACAAAGAAAGGCGTGTCCTCCATGTAAAGGACACTCCGTTATCTGTAAAGAATGTAACGTTATTTCGGCATATTATTCTACAAATATTTGCAATTTAATATATAATCGCTATTTTTGCCTTGATTTAGCCTTGCTGAAAGCCCTATGGGCAAGAGGCGGGTTAAACATACATATAGAAAAAGCGTACTTGCGCTTTGTTTTTGACGCTTGTGAACTTCGCAAACTCATCTGTCTGTCAATAGCAAAGCAACGAGAACGCTTCATGGGTGTATTATATCCAATTTTATTAGTGTTTGATAGCATTTATCAATCTACTGATAGGATTGTGCTGAAAATACACAGCGTGGGGCTTTCAGCGTTGCTCGTTTCGACAGACAGGGCAATGCGAAGGCCTACAAGCGTGGAACGAGTGACGAGACTTGCTCCACGTTTTTTTGTATGTATCTGATTCAATAAACTCATTTCTGCCAAGAGGGAGCATTGGCAATCATCTCTAATGCCCCTCCTGACAAACTCGGAATAAGTGTCTGGGCACTTATCATGTTACCAATCTATTCATATCTTTCAACAAAACATTATACATTATGTTTGCCTTGTTCTTCTGCATTAGTTGAAGGACAAGACAATTCTTGCCACGATCCTTTCATGAAGAACATTAATTCTTAATCAATAAATCATCATTATTATGAGACAGAAAGTTTTAAAAATTCTCATGCTTTTCTGTGTGAGTATGTACTCAGCCTCAAGTTGGGCAGAGTTTGTTCGACCGACCATACCGGAAACATCACTCGTGTCGGGAAACAGTTATTATCTTTACAATGTGGAAACAGATTTGTTTGCACATAAGGAACAGGGAGGTTTACATATCAAAGAAGACCCCTCAGACTTTATAATCACATCCATTGATAATGGATTTATGACCATAAAAAATGGTAATGACTATCTTTATAGAGCCTACGATGGGGTGCGTTTAACTTCTTGGGAACAAAATAACACTCACTGGTCATTAATATTAAATGAAAATGAGTACCTTATTCAATGTCCGGAAGGATACGAATATTACAATCCTGAGCATTATTTAGGATGGATGGGGAATAATGCGACAGAAATCAATTATAGTCAACCTGTCACAGGTGCTGTACATTGGAAATTAATCCCTGCCAACGCCGATGGTGACCGTTATGTTGCGTCATTGAAACTGTATAAAGAAATACAGAAGACAGAAATGTTTGTTGAGAATGGCTATAGGGCAGAAGTTTTTAAATATTACACGGATTTATATTCTTCAAGAACCACAGCAGATATTGATGAGATGACAGAGGCCGCTGTTAGATTGCGTTATGCTCTGTCTGCTTCACAAAGCTACAATGCACCCTATTGGAATGAATATCCAATTATGTGGGAAAATTCAGAAGGGGAATTTAGTAGCTCAGAATGGAATTGGCAATTAAGAAACAACGAATTGTGTACAAGTCTGTATGCAGAAGGACAAGTCACATCTTTGAGTTTGAGTGCAATTGTAAAGGTAGATAAACCTTCTGTGATTGGATATGACAAGGTGTTTGAAAGAGCATACGATGCTTTAGGATATGTCTCTGTATATGTAGATGGCGTTTTGATGAGAACACTGCGTGAGGAACAAGATGGTTATTTCTTTGAACAACTATCTGCCGGCACCCACAAAATCACGTGGGTAGCCACAATCCAGACAAGTTATGGAGTATTTAGATTCAAGAATATTGGTATCATGGAGAGTCCTCTAATCTCAGTAAATCTGCTTGAACCAGGTAGTCTTGGAACGGAGATACTATATAATACTGACCATATTAAGAACGTTCGTCGTTTAAAAGTTACTGGAGAGATGAACAACGACGATTGGACTAAAATCAAGATGATGCATTATTTGCAGGATCTTGATCTCAGCGAGGCGATCATCACTGAGATACCGGAGAAACAGTTCAGTTGTGAAGCGGACACCGCCTCAAATTTCCTTCACAAAATGAGACTTCCTGAGGGTCTGAAAACGATTCATGCGTCTGCTTTCCAGAATTCAAGAATTGACAATCTAATAATTCCTTCCACACTCACGACTATTGGTATGCATGCTTTCCGCGGCAGTCACGTCAAAGAGATTGTATTGCCAGAAAACTGTGAACTACTATATAACAAAGACAATTATTCCAATATTTTCTGTGATATGAAATGGTTAGAAAGACTTGTATTTCCCAAAAATCTTAGGTATATTGGAAAGGAAATGTGTACTAACAACATTGCTTGTAAAGAAGTAGTGCTTCCTGAGGAATTGGAAGAGGTGGGATATGAAGCCTTCAAAAACAATCCCAATATGACAACAGTATTTCCGAACAAGCTAAAACATATTGGAGTTCGAGCATTCAACGGTTGTCATGCGTTGGAATCAGTTAAGTTGAAAAATATCGAGTCATTAGATATAGAAGCATTCGAATATTGCGGGAATTTAAAAGAAGTGGAAATTGGGCAGTTTCTCCATTCTCTCCCCAGAGCATTTGCAAACTGTCCTAAACTTGAGACGCTTCGATTGAATTGCGTAAATCTTGTTTTGTATGAATCGGGTTATGATTATCCTGTTAGTGTTGAATATATCCCCAACATACGACTTCTAGTTCCCAATCATTTAGTTACGTCCTATAAGTTGGACCAGTATTGGTATAATTTTAAGTCAGTGGAAGGATTTAACACTTCCGAAATTCAAGATTGGATGATTTATCGTCCACTCGTCCTTAATCGTGAACGATTGGAGGGAAGTCCCAATATTCATGTTCAAGGCAATTATAATATCTTGAATCATCTGAAAATAAATGGCGACAATGCCCAAGTAATTAATGACCTTACTATGGGTGAAAGCACAAACAACTATGATAATTATCCCGCACAACTTTACAGCAACTGTAACAATGTAACCATCAACGGTAAGGCAGGTGTGGAACTTACTACCTACGATAGAAGATGGTATTTCTTTAGTCTTCCTTTTGACTTAAGGGTTTCTGACATCATTTCAAAGAATAGCGACGGGAACAGCGTTCAAAAAGCTATACGATACTATGACGGAACAAATCGTGCAACAATCGGTGGAGTCGGTTCATGGAAAAATTTTGAAGATGACGCCATTATTCCTGCCGGTACAGGCTTCATCATGCAGACAAACTATACTGCTCAAAACTATTTCCCTTCTTTCAACGAGACAAAACAAAACATGTTTGCAAGTACCGAACTTGTGAAAACATTAGAAGAATGCCCTTCCGATACAGAAGCAAACAAGGGGTGGAATCTTGTGGGTAACCCTTGGCAATGTTTCTTCAATAGCCATTATTTAAACTTTGCAGGACCAATCACTGTATGGGACACGTACAATCGGACTTACAAAGCTTATTCTATCACGGATGACGACTACGCTATCCGTCCGAATGAAGCATTCTTTGTCCAGTGTCCGAACGCAGAACAGAACACCATAGGATTTCCCGCAGAAGGAAGACAACTGAACGCAGAAATTGTAAGTCAAAATCCGACTCAAGCAAAATTACAAAGTTGTTCAGCACCACGTATCCTGACTGACATCACCATCACTGATGGAGATAGCCAAGACAGAACCCGCGTCGTTTTAAATGAAAACGCTCTCATGGATTACGAGCTTTCATGTGATGCCAGCAAGATGATGAGCATGGATGTCAACGTTCCACAAATTTTTACAATGAGTAGTGATGGCACACGGTACGCAATCAATGAGCGCCCTATAGGGGATGGAACCGTCAAGACTGGTATCAGCGTAGGCAAATCCGGCAAATTTTCCATTCGTCTCAATCGTAGCACTGCAGAAAACGTTACTCTCGTGGATTTGCAAAATGGCAAAGAAACAGATCTCGTAAATGAAGATTATACTTTTTATGCAGAAGCAGGCACACATGATGGACGCTTCATGCTGCGATTTTCATCAGACATCACTACAAACATCAATAAGCCTGAGATGACAAACAGCACTAACGTGCCAATGTACAATGTAAGTGGACAAAAAGTATCTGATTCTTGGAAAGGTATCGTCATTCAAAACGGCAGAAAAGTCTTCACAAAGTAAGATAGAATAGTTTTTACCAATGTAGAAACAAAAAACAAGCGTATGAATAATATGCGAAATACATTTATTGCAGTAATGTGCCTTTTAGGGTACATTACTGCCTATGGTCAAGATGATTTTAATCCCTCATCACCACCAGAACCAGCTGTACCCGACCGCTATTCACACATTGTTATCCTGCAAAACATAAAAGAGGCAGGCAGTGTTTCTGGTAGCGGGAAGTATATTGTGGGGAGTCTTGTAAATCTCTACGCTTATGTTAATTCAAACTATACTTTTCACCACTGGATGGATACGAAAGGGCAGATAATCGGGGAATCAACCACACTATCCTTTGTAAATACAGAAAAGACAGATACTTTGATTGCTTTCTATTCTTACACTCCGCCTAATCCCGAAGAACCTCAAGATCCAACTACTATGCTCTTTTATCGATTGCATCTTAATAGTAGTCAAGGGTGCACGGTGAGTGGGGCTGGAAGGTATAAAAAAGATACTAATGTTCGAATCAATGCATACGTTGAAGAGGGATATAGTTTTCTAAACTGGTCCAACAGTGAAGGTGAGATTATATCAACAAGTACCTCGTTTAACTACACGATGCCGACCGAAGGAGATACTCTGACAGCTAATTGTATTTTTAATCCTTCAGTTCCATCAGAACCTAACGAACCCCGACTTAAACATTATGCTACCGCAATTTGTTCAGATGGCGGAACCTATTCCGGACAAACTGGACGGTTTATGGAAGGCACTGCACTCTCACTACACGCTTATGCCAATAGTGGTTATGATTTTGCAGGATGGTTTTTAAATGGGGAGTTGTACACTCTTCTACCCTCTTTTAGTTACACTGTCGGAAAGGAAGATATGCACTTTTATGCAAAGTTCATATTTAACCCCCTTTCGCCCAATGAACCTTTAATGCCAGCACTTTCCACTTATTCCTACTATCTTCCAATCATAAATACATCACCCGGGAAAACGGTGAAGTATGCTATCAACTTGGCAAATACGCAAGTTGTAAAGGATATGAACATACGTCTCACCTTTCCTCCACAATATGAAATTGATGCACGTGATTTTATTGTGAGTAGCAATGCCGTGGGTTACACTGTTACAGTTAGCGAAGTTGAAGATACCATTTCAATAATTGAAGATGGTTCAAAGTTATGGCAGTTCTCTTTTGTCGGCGGCGAAACATCCCCTGCCACACAGGCACTGCTGACCTTTAATATTTATATACCCGAAACAGTGCCTACGGGTACTAACAAGCAAATAAAGATAAATCAGATATCCATGGTGCAGGCAGATGGTACAGCTGTTACTGCACACACTCGCAATGGAAAGTTGGGAGTTTACAAAATCGGAGATGTCAACGGTGACGATCAAGTGGATGTTTATGATGTACTTGGTACACTTTCGTTCATTAATGAAATTGAAGATGAAAAATTAATCCGAGAAGTAGCAGACCCAAACGAGGATGAAACCATTGATATTTATGACATCCTTGGAGTGTTGGATATCATAACAACTGAAACAAATGAATAAAAAGAATTTAGTTTTGATTGTATTTCTTCTCCTTAACCTTACGTTTCCAACACGGTCGAAGGCTGAAGACATTCTGCAGATAACGCCATTCTCAACATCATCCGGTATCACCGAAAATGATTGGGATGAGAACTTAACGTTTATGGTACAGATGAACAATACAATGGCATACACTGCCATACAGTTTGACCTTTGGCTTCCTGACGGAATGACACTCATAGACGATGAAGCACTAGAGCTATTACCAGAACGATTTCCCGGTATCGTGAAGAAGGGAGTATTCTTTCCTGAACACAATGTGAGTGTGACGTCCCTGCAAGATAAAGGACATTATCGAGTCGTTATCTATCATGATACATTTGCTCCTATTGAAGGAAATAGTGGTAACCTCATGCAATTTTATTATCTAACGTCTTCCGAAATGCACCCCGGTTATTATCCAATAAAAATAACTGATGCTAAATTGGCTGTTGATGCACACACTGGTTATAACATTGCTTCATCTACGTCTTACGTGAAGATTGACGAACCTGGAGAAAATGCTTCTTTAGCTATGGAAGGATATATTCCATCGTTTGTAAACGAATCCCTTGCATCAGAAACTCAATTAAGAAAATTGGACTTTCAACATGTAACAGGGATGGGAGGCACTTTCACACTATTGGATGGAAGAGATTTCAACGCACCATCGGAGGAAGTTATAATTCCTAGTGTTATCTACGAGAGAGATTGTCCATCAAACATGTGGGGGACTATTTGCTTGCCCTTTGCTGTGCGTAGTAATGCTAACATACAATATTATAAGTTGGAAGAGGTTTCGGAGGACAGGATGTTATTCGAACCCATTATTGAGGTTGAGACTGGAAATCCAGTTGTTTTTAAATTGATAGGAACTGACAAGGTTTCCGTCAGTGCAGATAATGTCACGTTTTGTAAAGAACCACGTAATACGTTCTTCGAAAATATAGGTTGGAACATGAGGGGAAGTTTTACAACTATAACTCTTAATCCCAACGATGAAGAGAATCAGTCCAAAGATCTCTACTACATCAGTAATGACAAGTTTTGGTATAATAATGCGTCTGTTCCTCTTTACGCTTTCCGAGGATGGTTCGAAACAGCGAAATCTACCTCTTCTCGTTTATTTACAATTGGTGAAGTCGGTGATACCACATACATAAATGTCCTTGAGCATGATAACGGGACAGCAGAACTATGTTTCGACCTCAACGGCAGATACTTATCCAAACCTCAAAAGGGGCTTAATATTATTAATCAAAGAAAAGTAATTATACAATGAAGAGAAAATATGATAGTCCTATATTAAAGGTATATAACTATGAGAATATAGTAATGATTTGCACCTCCATCGCAGGTGGTGAACCAGGAAATGGAGAAGTCATCCCTCAGTCCCCAGAGTATGAAGGACCTTCTACTCAGTTTGGTTCTACACTCTTTGATGTATATACCACTGACGAGTGAATGTTCTATCGTTCATAAAACTTACTCTGAAAACAGAATCTTCTACTTTATATATAATATCAACTCTTACAATTCTATTTGTACGGCATAAGTCTGAGCACTAACGTTTTTTACCCCCAAAAACGACGGGGACGGATTTTCAAAATGACAGAGACAACGAGAGTCAACCCGGACAAAAGGTGTTGGCTCTCGTTTGCCTTTTTGACGCTCCTTTCCTACATCCAAATTTTGAGATTCGTGTCGTTTTACGCCAAAAAGATTTGAGATTCGTGCAAAATACCCCAAAAAATACCTCATCTACACGAAAGATTTGAGGATGGAAAAGGGAGTGACGTATGTGCCGGCATACATGACCATGTTCTTGTTAGACATGATGCTCTCCCGATGCCTCCCTATTCTCTCCCGATGCCTTACTCTCTTCTGGCGTGGGATTCTTTCGCCGTGCGTGTTTTTTCGGAGCAAGCCTGCAGGAATCGGCGTTTTGCAGCATAAATCTATTTTTGTCTATAGTTTGTCAGTGCTCTTCAGCCTAACTTTTCCGCCACAAATTCTTTTTCTCATCCTATTATTCACCTTACAAATTCTACATCATGAAATATAGAACACTCCTAAAGACTGTTTAGTAATATGAAAATAATAAGTTGCGTCAGATTTGAATTAGATTTTCGAGGTCAGATTTTCACACGAAGAAGGAGCATAGCCGTAGCTATGTGAATGATGAGGGAGGAAATATGGACCGAAAAGATTTTCAAAGATGATGCAGGTTAATTTTTGAGGATTACTTAGCGGACAGCCACAAAAAAGATACGCTTCGTTTTGAGAAGAATCCCGGAACGAAGCGTATCTTTTTGGTGTGGATGTGTTCGGCGAGTCCCACGCAGACAATCATTTTCTGCCGAAGTCGGCGGGAATTTCTCCCCAGCGGCGCGTTTCCCATTTGTGGAGCGGGAGGTTGGAGTGGTCGTTTTCCTTCAACCATTTCTCGGCACGTTCAATGAGTTCATAGAGCCGGGCTGTGCGGGCGTTGCGAACGAGGGTGGTTCGGCATTTGCGGTTCTTGACCCAGAGCATGGCGTTGCGACTGTCGGAAAAGATGGGAACCTGCCAACCTTTTTGCTTGCAAAGGGCAAGGGCGTGAACGATGGCAAGAAACTCACCGATGTTGTTCGTCCCATAGACCGGACCGAAATGAAAGATTTCCGTGGCGGAACCGAGATGCACGCCGCGATATTCCATCTTTCCCGGATTGCCCGAGCAGGCAGCATCGACGGCGATGCCGTTGGGGTCCACACCGGGAGGCAGAATGGGTAAGCCGTTTTCGTCCATGCGGATGGCGACACGAGCGTGGCATGCCTCAGCATTTTCAGCCCCCGACTTCTTTTCCGTCTTTTTTTGCCCGCCCTTTTTCGCTGTACCATCGGCAGCAGAGGACTTGCGTCCGGGGGACGCCACATGTTTCTCCGGCGGGTCGGCAAAGGCGGCTTGTGCCTCGGCGACGGTGGGGAAGGATTTGAAGCGCGAGGCGGGGAAGCCCTCCACCTGAGCACGACATTCCTCCCAAGTGGCATAGACTCCGGGGCAGCGACCCGTCCAGACGACATAGAACTTCTGCTTCATCGGCGAAAGAGGATGAGGGAATCTACTCGCAGAGACATCACATTCTCTCGGGAACTTCAATGCCGAGGAGTTTCATGCCGGTGCGCACCACCTTGGCGACGTTGGCGGAGAGCACAAGACGGAAAGCCTGCACCTGCGGGTCGCTCTCGCGGAGGATGCTGAAGTCGTGATAGAATTGATTGTACTCCTTCACCAACTCGTAGCAGTAGTTTGCGACAGCAGCGGGTTGGAACTCATCGCCCGCCTGCTTCACGACGGCAGCAAAATCTGCCACGTGTTGCACAAGGTCTTCCTCCTTCGTGGAGAGCGCGATGCCTCCGGGGAGTTCCGTCGGACAGGCGATGCCGGCATCGGCAGCCTTGCGGAGCACGGAACGGATGCGGGCGTAGGTGTATTGAATGAACGGTCCCGTATTTCCGTTGAAGTCAATGCTTTCTTCAGGATTGAAGAGCATGTTCTTGCGTGCATCGACTTTCAAGAGGAAATATTTCAACGCGCCGAGTCCGACGATGCGGCTGACTTCGGCTTTCTCTTCTTCCGTCATGTCGTCAAACTTTCCGGCTTCTTCGACGGTCATGCGAGCCTGGGCAATCATGCCTTCAATCAAGTCGTCGGCATCAACCACGGTGCCTTCGCGGCTCTTCATCTTTCCGTTCGGGAGTTCCACCATGCCGTAGGAGAAATGCACGAGGTCCTTGCCCCACTTGAATCCCAACTTGTCAAGCAGGATGCTGAGCACTTGGAAATGATAGTTCTGCTCATTGCCGACCACATAGACCATCTTGTCGATGGGGAAGTCGCGGAAGCGAAGTTTCGCCGTACCGATGTCCTGGGTCATATAGACACTCGTTCCGTCGGCGCGGAGGAGGAGTTTCTCATCCAGTCCTTCGGCGGTGAGGTCTGCCCAAACGGAACCGTCCTCCTTGCGGAAGAAGATGCCTTTCTCCAAGCCTTCCTCCACCTTCTCCTTGCCTTCGAGATAGGTGTCGCTTTCGTAGTATATCTTGTCGAAGCTCACGCCCATCGCCTTGTAGGTGATGTCAAAGCCTTCATAGACCCACTCGTTCATTTTCCGCCAAAGTGCGCGCACTTCGGGGTCGCCCTGTTCCCATTTGACAAGCATGGCGTGGGCTTCCTGCATGAGCGGACTTTCTTTCTTGGCGCGTTCGGTGGCTTCTTCAGGGTTCATGCCCTCTTCCGTGAAACGCGCGGCAAGTTCTTGCACCTCGGCGCGAAAGTGCTGATCAAAGGCAACGTAGTACTTGCCAATCAAGTGGTCGCCCTTCATGCCCGAAGACTGCGGTGTCTCGCCTTCGCCCCATTTCTGCCAGGCAAGCATGGACTTGCAAATGTGGATGCCGCGGTCATTGACGATGTTCGTCTTCACAACGCGGTTTCCGTTGGCTTCCACGACGTTGGCGAGTGCCCAACCGAGGAGGTTGTTGCGAACGTGACCGAGGTGGAGCGGCTTGTTGGTGTTGGGGGAAGAATATTCAATCATGACGAGCGGACTCTCCGGCGTGACGGGTGTCAGACCGAAACGCTCGTCGGAGTGAATGGCGTTGAGCAGGGAAATCCAGCAGTCAGAGGCAATGACGAGGTTGAGGAAGCCTTTGACGGCATTGAAGGAGGAAACGAGGTCGGAATGGTTGGCGATGAGCCAGTTGCCGATGTCGGTGGCAGTGTCTTCCGGTTTCTTGCGCGAGATGCGGAGCAGGGGGAAGACGACAAGGGTGAGATGACCCTCAAACTCCTTTTTTGTTTTCTGAGTGGTGACTTGTTCGGGCGTGATGTCGGCGCCGTAAAGTTCTTTCACGGCTTGGATGACTGCCGTGCGGATGTTTTGTTCAATATTCATGCTGTTACAGTATTTTGGGCGCAAAGTTACTCAAAACTACTCAAAACAAGAGAAAGGCGAGCAAGAACACGGGTGGGATTTGAAAAATTATGGCTGTTCGGTAAACACTCTTAAGGGGTGTTCTAAAAATTAGGTTGAGTTGATTTTTGATTTCTTAGAGATGAACTTTTGTCAGTTGAGGAAGGAGCATAGCGGGCTATGCGACTGACGAAACTTACAAAAGGGCGCGCTAAGAAACCGACCAAAACATAAGCACTTTCTTTTGAACGCTCCTTATCCCGTAATTTATAGAACACCCCTGTGAAGAAACGAACAAAAAAATGACGCTTCGCGCGAATCTCTTCGAACGAAGCGCCCAAACTACTTAAATCTCAGGTAGGCGCCCCTACCTGGTTGAAGATTGGTTGAAATCCGTAATAAACTACAAAAAATACAGATTTCAAATCCGACTGCAAAAGTAACACATATCTTCCACTTTTGCAAGACGGAACCAGTGTTTTGTGCTTTTTTGTTTTTTGCACGGAAAAAGCGTTGCTTTCGCTCCGTTCGCTGAAAAATCTGTACCTTTGACCGCGAAAATGCCGAAGGAATGCTTGAACCAAGGCAACCACTTCCTCTCACCACGAATGAAGCGTTTCCAATTCATGAAAAAATATATTCTTCTCCTTTTCTGCTCTTTCTTCGCGCTCTGCGCCGCCGCACAGGAAAGCACAGCATCGTTCAACGTGCTGAAACTCCCCTCCATGCCCCACTCAGCCGCACTGGGCGGAAAAAACGTGACGCTCATTGAAGATGCACCCTCCGTCGGATGGCAAAACCCCGCACTCTACGCCAACACAAGCGACCTCTCGCTGGAATTGAACTTCATGAACTACGTCAGCAGTAGCACCTGGATGGGCGCGGCATTCACCAAAGCACTCGGAGAACGACACACTCTGGCAGTCATGGCGCAATACATGAACTACGGCTCCATGCAGGAAACAGATGAAATGGGGCAGGTGCTGGGAGAGTTCTCGCCAAAAGACATCATCATCGGCGGAGGCTACAGTTACCTCCTCTCCGACCGATGGAGCGGTGGTGCCAACGCCAAGTTCCTCTTCTCCAACCTCGGAGACTATTCCGCCATCGCCATGGCATTTGACCTCGGATTGAACTACTACGACGAAGAAAAAGACCTCTCCATCTCTGCCGCACTCCTGAACCTCGGAACGCAAATCAAAGCCTACGACAACGGACTTCGAACACACCTGCCCTGCGACCTGACGCTCGGCTTCAGCATGGGAGCGGCACACCTCCCCATCCGATGGCACGTCACACTTTCTGACATGACACGATGGAAATCGCGCTATTTCGCTCTGCCCGGAGAGGAAGAAAAAGAAATCAGTTTCGGGAAAATGGCACTGAACCACGTCGCCCTCGGATTGGACGTGATGCCCGCCGACCCAATCCGACTCTCCATAGGCTACAACTTCCGACGTGGAAACGAACTGAAAGCCGCCGGCTCCGGAAGTTGGGCAGGACTCACCGCCGGAGCGGGACTGAACATCAAAAAATTCAAATTTGATGTGGCATACGCCAGATACCACAAAGCCGCCAACTCCATCATGGTCTCGGCGGGCTACCAATTCTGAGCAGAGAACCGATTTCTTGTGAAACACACTTTCTGAGAAAACACTATAATAATATAAAGGACATGAAACGAATCATCGTGGCGATTGACGGCCACTCCTCCTGCGGAAAAAGCACCATGGCGAAAGAACTGGCGCGCGAAGTGGGATATGTTTACGTAGATACGGGAGCCATGTATCGCGCCGTGACGCTCTTCGCCCTTGACAACGGTCTCTTCACCGAAGACGGCGAAGTGGCAGTGGAGACGCTCAACCACCGCATGAACGAGGTGCAAGTGGGCTTCGTCCTGGACACCGAAACCAACCTCCCGCTCGTCACGCTCAACGGCATCATCGTGGAAGACAGAATCCGAGGCATGGCTGTCAGCGAAAAAGTCAGCCTCATCGCTGCACTGCCCTTTGTCAGAGAAGCCATGACAAAACAACAACAACTGATGGGAAAAGAAAAAGGACTCGTCATGGACGGCAGAGACATCGGCACCGTGGTCTTCCCAAAAGCAGAACTCAAAATCTTCGTCACTGCCTCCCCGGAAGTAAGAGCCGAAAGACGCTTCAAAGAACTGAAGGCGAAAAACATGACCGTCGATTTCAACGAGATTCTTGCCAATGTCAAAGAACGAGACTACATTGACTCGCACCGCGAAACCGCCCCACTCCGCCAAGCACCCGACGCCCTGCTGCTGGACAACAGCCAACTGACACGCGAAGAACAACGACGCTGGCTGCTTGAACAATTCCACAAAGTGGCAGACTGATTCCGAACAACACAAACACATCCCCCAAAAAATGGACTACTTAGATTCCATCAACCGAGCCCTGAACGCCGTGACCTATCCCTCCGAGCCACAAGGACTCTATGAGCCAATTGCCTACGCCCTCTCCATGGGCGGAAAACGCCTCCGCCCCACCCTCGTGCTTCTGGCTTGCGCCATCTATCGCAACGACCCGGAAGTCGCCATGCCCGCAGCCCTCGCGATTGAAACCTATCACAACCACACGCTCCTCCACGATGACCTGATGGACCACGCCGACATGAGACGCGGCAAACCCACCGTTCACGTGAAATGGAACGAAAACACGGCAGTGCTCTCCGGCGACACCATGCTCATCGCTGCCTTCAGACACCTCATCGACACCAACTGCCCGAACAAAGAACGCATGCTCTCGCTCTTCGCACGCACCGCCACAGAAATCTGCGAGGGACAACAACACGACGTGAACTTTGAAAACCGCATCGATGTGACGGAGGAAGAATACATCGAGATGATTCGGCTCAAAACCTCCGTGCTCCTCGGCTGCGCCGCCAAACTCGGTGCGCTCGCAGGAAACGCACCGGATGAAGACGCCGACACGCTCTATCGCTTCGCTGAGAAAATCGGACTCGCCTTCCAACTTCAGGACGACTATCTGGACGTCTATGGCGACCCCGCCGTCTTCGGAAAACAAATCGGAGGAGACATCCTCTGCGGGAAGAAAACCTTCCTCCTCATCCACGCACTCCAAAAAGCCGATGCTGAAACACGCAAAAAACTACTGGCGATTCTGGAAGACAAGACGATGGAACCGACGCTCAAAATCCGTACCGTCACGGAAATCTACAACCAACTCGGCATCCCCGCACTGACGCTCGCAGCCATTGAACGCTTCTACGAAGACGCACGCCGCGAACTTGACAGCATTTCCGTCGGAAAAGAAAAAACCGCCCCGATTTGGGACTATGCCTGCTCCCTGCTGAAAAGACAAGTATAGGAAGGGGACTATTAGACATCAAAATTTTCTGAAGGGCATTTGGCTGAAAAGACAAGTATAGAAAGGGAACTATTAGACCCCAAAAACAGAGAGGTCAAAGAGCCGATGCCCGTTCATGCCTCACGTCCGTGCCGTCCCTTTTGACCTTTCAGCAACCTCCGAATCCGTTGTCCTTCCCACCCTTTTTACCATCCATCCTCCCATGTTCATCGACACCCACACTCACATCTACACAGAAGAATTTGACGCAGACCGCGCAGAAGTAGTGGAGCATGCGAGAAAAGCAGGAGCACGTGCCTTGCTGCTCCCCAACATTGACGAAGCCAGCCTGCAACCCATGATGAAGATGGCGGAAGACTATCCCGGTTTCTGCTTCCCCATGATGGGACTTCATCCCACCGAACTGCCGGAAGACCCAACGCCGCTGCTCGACCGGATGGAACAGATGCTCAGCGAAACACCCGAAAAATTCGTGGCAGTTGGAGAGGTGGGCATCGACCTCTATTGGGACAAAAGTCGGCGAGAGGAACAGACGGAGACCTTCAAACGACAAGCCGAGTGGGCAATCACCCACAACCTGCCTCTGGTCATTCACACCCGCTCCGCACACCGAGAACTGGTTGAAGCACTCCTTGACATCATCGCCGGTCATGGCGGGAATGCCAACATCCTGCGGGGCGTGTTCCACTGCTTCAGCGGCTCCGCCGAGCAAGCACAAGAACTGCTGACCCGCTTTCCAAACTTCTTCCTTGGCATCGGCGGGGTCGTGACCTTCAAAAACGCAAAACTTGCCGCCACGCTCCGCGCCGCCGTACCGCTCTCCCGCCTCGTGGTCGAAACCGATGCGCCCTATCTCACCCCCGCCCCGCATCGCGGCACCCGCAACGAACCTTCCTACGTCCCCTTCGTCATCCGCAAACTCGCGGAGACCTATGAACTCCCCGTGGCAGACGTCGAAACCACCATCCTTGACAACACCCTCCGACTCTTCCACCTCCCGGCGTGAAGGAAATTGCACCACATGCGACAGCGCACACTTCTTCACGCACTTCCCCAACCACATCTTTCTTCCTAAAACAAAAAAACGCACAAAAACTTTCCTGTCATAAAACAAAACCCTATCTTTGCACCCACAAAACAAAAACCACCGTTCTACTCGTCAAGAGCAGACAGGTTTTTCCGCAAGGAGAGATGGTAGAGTGGTCGATTACAACGGTCTTGAAAACCGTCGTACCGAGAGGTACCGGGGGTTCGAATCCCTCTCTCTCCGCTGGATAAACGTTTTAACAAGTTGATAATCAACGAGTTAGAACGTTTTTCTTTTTCTCTGCAACCCAAAATCAGACCCATTAGACTCCTGTAATCAAGAGATTTACTTAAAAGTCTAATCCTAACAATTCCAAGGAATACCTAATAAAAGCAAATAACCCGGCAAGAGTTTCTCATTCCTCTTGCCGGGTTAATTCTCAATGTTCTCATGTGAGAGTCTTCATTCTATGCTACTCTTCTACCTAAGAATTCTGGATCGTCCTCTAATAGTTCTTGCAGCATATCGGCATTGATAACCCATCTTGTCCCTACTCTGTATGCTATACCTTTGTCTTGTAACACTCCACTGTTGAGAATGTCTTGAGACTTTGTGCGACTACAACTTAGATACTTTGATAGACTATAAATGTGAACTGTAGTTTACAACCGCAGTACACGTTCTAAAGATTTTCAAAGTTATCAAACAACGTTAAATCTTATATCCGTACCATCTTTGAAGCAACCGCACATTTGCAAAGCACAGTTCTTGCAATGATGAACAGTAACAAGAGACTCTGTTTTTTTCTCTGCCATTCTATTTGCGGTTTTTGCGTCTACTCCATCAGCCCGCAATTCTTTTGCTATTGCAACCTTATGTTTGCGGAACCGTGCAAGACTTATCTGATAAGGACAATTTCCTGAACCATCGTATACAACTGTAGAAAGATTAAAACCAAGGTCAGTAGCGGTTTTTGTATTGATATCGTCATTTTGCCATGTTGAATAACGAATATGAAGGTTGGCCGGTGCATCCCGAAACTCAGAAAGCAACTCTACTCTTTTGGTGTATCCGATTGCTTGAACCATTGGGTGACGTTTTGCCGCTGCAATACAAGCTTGTACCTGAACGGCATCCTCGAAGTCTCCACCATCAGAGAGCCTGATGGGCAGATTCATTCGTTCGGCTTCCTTATAGAAGAAATCGTAATAGCGATAAGGATCTATCCTCCTTAATACTGTATTGCGTGCTTGACAACGCCTACAATTTGGACGAGGATAGGTCATAATATTAATTACATAGCATGTATCGGCACACTTGTTTACACATGAAGGATGACAAGTAATAATAGGAAGTGTTGCCTCGTTGACACATCTTGTCTTCTTGTTGCCGAGACCAACATGAGGGTTCTCTGCAAACTCACCATGGTACTTCAGTTCATACTCATGAATGTCTTGCTGCATCAGCATGATGAGATTAGTAATTTTCTTTTTTTCGAGCATATTATTTTTATTTTAGTTTTCTACATATTATACTCGTAAAAACAAGTTTAGTTTTACTCTACATAAAAAAAAGTTCAAAAGGACGATAATTCTGAGTATATCTCGTTATATATTATATAAGGTGTAATATAATTTGGAAAATGTTTGACTACAGAAAAGATAATCTATTTATTAAGGCAATAATCCATGAACTTGGACATTTAATCGTTGGCTATATCCATGGCATTATCAATACAAATAATCTTATAAAATTATATGTCAAGGCTGATGCAGACAGAATAGATGGTCACATCATCATATCTGACAACTATGATTGTTCCGATGAAGAATATGTACGTTTTAAGATAGCAGGATGTGTATCAGAGTATATCTGCGGATATAAGAAATCAAAAACATTAGCATACGGAACAGACCGAGATTATGTAATGTATTCCACAAACAATGACAAAGTGCTAATTCACCAATATTTTAATGAAACCATACAATTATTGACTCCATACAAAGAAGCGATATTAGCTATGAAAGATTGTATTCTTAACAGTAAAGTTCAATGTGATGAAACAAAATACTCTGTGTTGGCTTACATTTCAAATAAAGAATGCTTGCAATGGCTAGAGAAGCATATTACTAAAGAATAAGGCTGTTGAAATAAATATGGAATCTTCCGATAATTGAGAATGCGAAAATTAGCGAAATCCATATCTATATGTATTCACGAAGTCTTTATAATATGTGACCCAAACTCAGACCCATTAATAATTCATATTCAAGAGAACAAAAGGAAACCTCATTCCTAAAGTATCCTAGGAAAACCTAATAGTTGTAAACAAATAAATGCTCAATACTGAAGATTTGTCTTTCTGTACTGAGCATTCTTACAAATATTGTATCTATTTTCTTTATGCAACACAGTTGCATTTCAATATTTCTGGGTTTTCTGCAAGCAATCCATCAAGAGAATTTGAATTAATAATCCATCTGTTCCCTACTCTGTATGCTATGCCTTCTTCTTGAAGTATATTGCTGTTTAGAATGTTCTGTGCTTTGTTCTTACCACAACCCAGATGCTTTGCTAATCCACTCACTCCATGAATAAGAGTAACCTCTTGCCTGTTCTTTATCTTTTCTTGAGTTCTGTTCTCTTCTTGTAATTTAGAGTGCTGATCAGACAGCATTTCTAAACCTTCTTTCAGTTTATTCACACATACCAACACACTTTCTAGCATCTCACTGATGATTGTATCTTTATCTTTTATTGTTCTTATCTTTCTCATATTCTCAATTTAATTTTCTTCAAATTGTACTCATGAGAATGATAATGTTCTAAAAAATAATATTGGTGTCCGCTAAAAATCTTTGGTGATTTCAGGGACTTCTATTTTCTCGGACAGCCGATATACTGGACGCACAAGTAGTCTTTTGGTTGCTGTAAAGGGACAGAATATGCCTCAAAATAGCAAATATAGCCATTCACGGTTAGGTTTATGTCGTGCGAGAGACGGAATTTTTAGCGGACAGCCGTTGTTACCTCTTAAGAGGGGGCTTGTCTTTCGCCAAAAACCGTATTATTCGACACAAAAACATGTTTAGCGGACAGTAATAAAAAGGAAGGTAAAAACAAGACCTATTACAGCCTCGTATAAGGGAATCTAAAAGGGATTGTATTTTACCATTCATCCTTATTTGCCAACCGCTCCGAAACAATATCGACAACCAGACAAAGCAACAAATATTAAATTTCATCTTCAGGAATATAGATTTGTCAGATTTTCTTCGTTTATCTCGAAAAAGGTAATAACTTAGTCCTAAAATTTAATTGATTTATTATGAAAGGTAAAGACATAAATAGAATAAAGCTGGTGTTGGTCGAGAAGAAGAGAACGGCAAAATGGTTGTCTGGAGAACTCGGAATCTCTCCTGTAACGCTGTCTAAATGGTGCAGCAATACCACACAGCCGTCTCTCAAAATCCTCGATAAGATAGCGGACATCTTGGATATTGATATACGAGAATTGCTGAACGGAAGAAACAAACAATAACACACAATGGATAAAGGACAAATCATATTATACCAAACGCCCGATGGAGAATCGAAGATCGAGGTCAGGCTTGAGAACGACACTGTGTGGCTCTCGGCAGACCAAATGGCGGAACTTTTCCAGAGAAACAAATCTACCATATCCAGACATATAAAGAATGTGTTGGAGGATGGTGAGTTGGAAGAAGCGGCAACTGTTGCATTTTTTGCAACTGTTCAAAATGAGGGCGAACGAAAGGTGGAGAGGAAGATTGCCTTCTACAACCTCGACATGATCATAAGCGTCGGTTATCGGGTTCACTCTTATCGTGGTGTTCAGTTCAGGATTTGGGCAACCAAGGTGCTAAAGGAATATATCGTGAAAGGTTTTGCTCTGAATGATGATTTGTTGAAACGTGCCGGCGGTGGAAATTACTTCGACGAACTGCTTGCCCGTATCAGAGACATTCGTTCAAGTGAGAAGGTGTTCTACCGCAAGGTGCTTGAAATATATGCCCTCAGCATCGACTATGACCCACGAGTGGAAATGACACAGCAGTTCTTCAAGACGGTACAGAACAAGATGCACTACTCTGTCCATGGGCACACGGCAGCCGAAATTATCTACGAGCGAGCTGATTCACAAAAGGACTTCATGGGACTAACTACATGGGCCGGAGCTATGCCCACCAAGCCCGAAGCAGAAGTTGCAAAGAACTATCTGACGAAAGAAGAGATAACATCCTTGAACCGCATAGTAAGCCTCTATCTCGATTTTGCCGAAATGCAGGCAGAAGAACATCGTCCTATGTATATGAAGGATTGGATTAATATCCTCGATGACTTCCTCCGCATCTCCCGAAAAGACATTCTTACTCATGCTGGCAAGATTTCTGCAAAGTTGGCAAAGGAGAAAGCGGATGCGGAATACGACAAGTTCAAGGAGCGTACCAAGAATGAACTCTCCCCTGTAGAAATACACTTCCTCGAAAATTTTGAGCGAGAGCAGAAGAAGCTTTTGGGTGGTAAGGACAATCGTGATAGCGACGAGAGTTAACCCAAGTTTGACATTCAATTCTCCGTTTTTCTGCTGTCCAGCACTTTACGATTTTCAATTGCGGCGCTGTGTACTACAAACTTTTCTTGATTTTGATTCCACGGAAAGACTCCTTGATGCGGTAGTACCCTTCATTGCGCTGCGTCCTCGGATTGAATCTATGTGGAAACATGAAGTGCATATCGGGGGCAAAGATACCACCTCCCAGCAAAACTTCTGTGTACTACAATTCAGTTTCGCAGGATGCCATTACTGATATACAGATAGTTATCCTCACAAATACTCCCCAAAATAGTTGAAAATTTTTATGGCATCAAACTTGGGTTAATTTAAATTCCATAACCTTGCACTGCAAAAAAGGTCGAACAGTGCGACTGATATTGTAGTAATATGAGTGATATGGTTTTCCAAAGAAATAAATACATCGAAGCTTTGATAAGTAAGCGTTGGAATGGAAAGGTAAAGATAATCACTGGCATTAGACGCTGTGGCAAATCTTTTCTGTTATTGACATTATTGGTGTCATTCCTTTTTTATTGGAAGAGTCCATTATACCACAATATTGACATTCAAAATAATCCCAAGTCAATTACAGGCCTGGGATTTTGTATGTATACTTGATTAGATTAGAACATGCTGGTTAGAAATTTCGCCTCGAAATAAACTATAAGTTTAATATGCTGCCAAATTACCAACCAAAGAACTTTCCTCCATCATCACAAGTTTTCTCCCAATCGGATTTGCCACACAACGTTCGTTTGTGGCGTTTCTTCGTTTTGTCGTGTTTTGCAATGACAAGCAACACTGCAAGGTGGATTAAAGACGTTTGTTCAATTACCTGAAAAATTCTGGCGCAGATTTGGTGCGCCCTTAAACGAAAAATCAGCGCAACTTGTTGTTTTTACAACTCGTTACGCTGACTTTGGCGGAGAGAGAGGGTCATGGATTAACATTGTACCGCATTCTCTTTTGTATTGATTTTCTTATACTTTGTCTGTTTGGATGATGAACTTTGTTTTATATCATTCCTTGTTGTTTTGATGATTTTTGGGTCTGATAATGGGTCTATTCATGGAGATGCAGCCCAGAATCATTATCCTAACATATCCAAGGATAGCCTAATAAAACCTATTTTGCTTCAATCAATCTTTACCGGTTGGTCATTATTTTACATATTCGCAGTTAAGCCGCTCTATATTATATATAATGTAGAGATAATCCGCTTTTTCACATATAGATTTTAGAAGATTAAGTAAAATGGCTGTATAATCTATAGATTCAACTGATAGTGCTGACAGATAACAGATTGTTCAACTAATAGAAATAAAAATGATTGAAGATAGAAATGAACTAATTTTTTATAAGAGAAACATAAATTTCTCACTTGTCAAAGCAAGCCGATGCAGCCACTATGTCATCCGTGCTAGAGTTACTTACAATGGCCAGAGAATAGACTTAAAGACAAAGATTAGAATAGACTCTCCTACCAAGCAGTGGGATAAGAAGAAACAAAGAGTGAAGCAAGGATGTATGTTTAACGGGCAAGCATATAGTGATATCAATGCAATAATAAATAGTTATGAATCGTTCATCCATGAATATTTTACCAAATGCACTAATGAGCGGCGCGAGCCGATTCTGACGGAACTTCGTGACAGATTCAACTACAAGTTTAAGCAGACACAGAATCAGAAGTGCAGTGAGTTTTTCTTACTCTTTGATGAATTTATAAGGGAGCAGTCAGGAGTGAAGGGTTGGGGTGAAGCAATGATAGAGACATTCAAAAGGCTCAAAGATAGGCTGAGGAAATTCAGGCCAACACTCACATTCATGGATTTAACCATCAAGACTATGGAAGAATTCAAGTTGGATTTAGCAGAATCTATGTACAATGATTCTATTCTCAAAAGACTTTCATATCTGAAGACTTTTGTGAAGTGGGCAAAACAGAAAAAATATACTGTCAATGAAGAGTTCTTTTTATATCAGCCCAAACTGCCAAAGGCACAGAAAGCAGTGAGATACTTGGAGATTGAAGAGTTGGACAAGATATATAACTTGGAGTTGGAATCAGGCAGTGCTCTTGACCAAACAAGAGATATGTTCATCTTTCAATGTTATACAGCACTGAGATATTGTGACATAAAACAATTGAAGAAGCATCAAGTATATCAAGCAAATGATGGTTCATACATTATAAATTTGTTGACTGAAAAAGATAATGACAACATTCAGTTTAAACTTGCAGACAGAGCAAGAGAAATATTTTTGAAATACAGTCAGAATATATATGACCATAATGCAATGTTTCCAGTTTTGAGCAATCAGAAATACAATGAACATTTGAAAGAGTTGGGTAAACTTGCTGGTCTGAAAGGAGAATGGATAGACTATGAGTTCAGATTACAAGAAAAGATTGAAGTGAGAATACCTAAGGAAGACTTAGCAAGTCATACAGCCAGAAGAACATTTGTTGTCACTGCATACAATGAAGGTGTTCCCCTAGATTTGATAATGCTAATCACATCTCACAGTGATGTCAAGGCAATGAAACCATACTTGAAGGGAAATCTCAAAGGGTCTAACAGAGTCATAGAAGCATTAAACAAAGCAAGTCATTAATCTGGTATAATAGATAGAGCAATCAGTTTGGGGTTCACTTCGGATAAAGACAAGGGTGAAGCAACATCGTTCTGCTTCACCCAACGCTGTATCAATTAAATGAATAATGCCCTCTATACTGCAATTATCAGTGTAGAGGGCATTATGTCGTTTATGATGCTTGAGTCTAAGATGCAAATGGCACTCCAACTTTGTGAGTGTTCATGAAGTAGTCAAGGTCTTCCTGAGTGTACCAGTATTTGTCATCCATTCTTCTATATGGTAAGACTCATCATTGCGGTACTGTATCAGTAGTTTATCACTCACGCCGAGAGTTGAAAGCATCTCTTTATTTGAATAGACTCTGTCAAGTTGCTTCTGTTTCAATTCATTTAGGTCTTCTTTGATTTTATCAATGTTACCGAGAACATACGTTAAATCTGTTGCCTTTATCTTTATATAATCCATTTCTTAATTATTGGTGTCCGCTAAAAATCTTTGGTGATTTCAGGGACTTCTATTTTCTCGGACAGCCGATATACTGGACGCACAAGTAGTCTTTACACCCCAAGCGTTAGGTCGGCTTGATTCTTTGTCATTCTTTGCATCTTGCAACTCCACTATATTATAACCACATGTAAATCCTAGTTCATGGCGGAACTCCGAATACTGTTCATATTTCATCTGTAAACAGAACTTCATCACGTCAATGATGATGTTTCCCCAATCCTCTCGCCGATGACCACCCAACTTCTGATAGTGTTTTGTAGTCATCTTTGGACTATGAGAGCGGTACACCGCGTTTATTGAATCTTCTGTGCAAAACTTCATTGTTTGGAACAAGTGTTCTGAAGAGTTGAACTGTACACCTTCAACAACAAGCGGTGTCGCTGCCATGTTTGACAATATCCAGTGTGCATCAATCTTCTAGTGGAAGAATACTGATGAAGATATTGGATATGTCTGGTCGCCCCAATACTCTGGATAAAACTCTTTGATGAAAGATGCAATACTACTTGATGAACTCATACGGAAACTCTTTTATTGTCTTTTCTGAACCAGTAATCAATTTCTGTTTGCTATTCAATTCTACCTGCTCAATTCTTACTATCTGAATCTTGTCGGCATTGAACACTGCGAGATTCGTTCCAAGATTTGGATTTCGCCAGCAGTATGGCCAACAGATATAATTGACACCGATGCTATCAAGAAACTCCGCTGCTGCTCTTTCTCCGTCCAAGTCCAGAAATTGAGTTTAGTTTGGAATTTGTGCAAGATTCTTTATATTAATCATCTACACCTTATTATATATAATAGATAAATACATTGTAAAATCTATCTAATCTGTTAAGTGGGCAGTTTATCGGTTCTCGGTACTGCTCACTGTTTTTGTAAAACTCAAAACTAAATTGAAAAAGCGCAGTATAAATATTAGAGAAATAATAACAGAAAATACAGAAAATGAAAACAGATAGATTTTACACATTTCAAGTTTCGTTGAGCAAAGATGCTTATAAGACTAAAGATGAGACTAAGGCTGCAGTTGCAGAAAGAAATACTGCGGGCAATCAACTCAGAGCGGAATTGGGGTTAGAAAGACAATTGTCATACAGAACCATTGACTGCACATCTGAGCAACTACTTCAGTATGCTCTTGATGGTTATACATTCTGTACCGTTCATGACGGATTTCCGACAAATAATAAGAAAGGATTGTATACTTATTCCGACGGATATTACAGTATGAAGGCTAAATCCAGCCAATTCTTCACAGGGGCTTATTTCATCGGTGTTGACATTGATGATACTCGGTATCAGTCTGCGCAAGATTTTGTGGATAAATTGAGTCTGAAACCGACATTCTGGTACACTTCGCTAAGCAACCAGCAAATAGACTCAAAGACAGGACTTAATAAAGGTGCAAGATTCAGACTTATCTATGTATTTGACACATTGATTGAAGGAAAGTATTTCTTCAGATATTGTTCATGGAATCTTCATCAACAGATTATCTATGATACAGAAGAAGATATACATGATAAATGCGGACTTCGTTGTGACCAATACTTTAACGGTACCAACTGGAATGATTCAACTTTGAATATTGACTATGACTTAACTAACAATGTCTATTCTTTAGATGATATTCAAGTGTCTAATCAAGGCTTCTATTCATTCTTAGATAGATATTGTGAGTACAAAGATGTTAGCAGAGTAAAGAAAGAGATAGATGAATTAAAGTGTGTACTTTTTTCTCATTCTAAAAATATAAAACAAAATACTACTACACAATTATTATCAGAACGGGAAAAAAATACGCACATAGAGTTAGACACAAAACTATTAAATGATGCTTACAGATTGAATTACGATGAATTCTATAATCTATATAAGCATAAGTACCAATACATCTACAGAAGAGAGAAAGATGAGTGGTTAATCTTTCATGACGATGAATTAGGAGATGTCAAGTATCAAGAATGTGATTCCGGCTATCTTGAGTTAAGATGGGTGAGCATGAGGGATAGGTCAGGAAACGTTGTTAATATTCCAGATGGTTGTCATCGCAGAAGCACATTATTTCATCGATGCTGGCTGCGTAGGTTAATTAAAGCAGATGTTACTCCAGATGAGTTGTTCTTTAATTTGATGGTAGATAGAGAAAGATTCTTCGACAATTCTGATGGTTGCTTAGATGTGAATTTTCTTGCTGATAAAGTGAAACAGTCATTTGAATACACCGCAGATGAATTGAAAGAGAAGTATGCCAATGTGTATAATGACACTATAGAGCATTGCTGCAAGAAGAGATTTATCATTCATTGGTCTTCCAAAAAGAAAATAAAACCGATAAGTCTAACAAAAGAGTTAAAGTGGCAGATTATTGACCAGTTTTATAATAATTCTCTCTCGGTACAGGAGAATCTAAAATGTCTTACTGAAGAAGGGATTGAGATTAGCAAGAGTTCTTTGTATAGATATGTAAAGAACAGAGGCATCAGGATAGTCAATACTAAATATGAACTCTTTTGTTCTTTGCATGTTGACGGAATGAGTTTACGGAAAGAACTAATGTATTTAGCATCTAATGGGCTGAAGATTTCAGACAGAACATTAAGAGCCTATCGGCAAAAACGAAAAGAGGAATTAGAATCTCTAGAACTATTCCATACCATTTCCGATGATTACGATGATGAGTTTCAAACTGACGAACATGTTAATGATGGTACACAGCAATTATGGAATATCAATGCTATTCTTCCGATAAACAATTCATGGCGCTGGGAATAGAATATATTTATAAAAATCTGAAATATTTAGATTTTTCATTTACTAATCCCTAATATCAAAGTATAATTTATAGAGCAATGGCTGAATTTACAGAATAGTGTAGTACAATAATATAGAATTGTCAGAATCATTGAAAGAAAAATTGACAAAATTTAGTTATACATTGGCTGGGGTAAGCGTTTTGAATCAGTAGTATAACATATAGACAGTAAATCAGAATTTATAATGAAGAAAGATGGCTGTGATGTTCGCAGACCTCTTTCCGTGTATTATGTCCTCTCAACAACCTCATCATGATTACAAAATAGATGACTAATACTAGATAGCATTGCATAAAGTTCAAATAGCAGTTTGTCCTAACAAGTCCTAACAGACTCCTAAACTCACCTAAAAGATTGATTATAAACGTTTCTCATATGTCCGTATGTGAAACGTTTATATTATCTTTGAGGCATAAAAAAGTAGTCATTATGAAAGTTATAGCATATTATCGAGTCAGTACCAACGATCAGAACCTGGGAATTGATGCACAGAAGAGCATTGTGAAGCAGTACTGTGATTTCAACAAAGTGGAAATTCTGTCCGAGTATGAAGAGCATGAGTCTGGGAAGAACAACAACAGAGTTCTCTTGTCTGTTGCACTTGCGGAAACTATCAAGACTGGTGCATCACTAATCGTTGCCAAAATAGACCGACTTACTCGTGTTGCATATTATGGTTTGGGGTTATGTGAGAAGTACAAGATAATCTTCTGTGATCATCCAACCATGGGTACTCTGGAACAGAGTATATACTTCGGTATGGCGCAGCAGGAACGAGAGTATATCAGCCAAAGAACAAAGGCTGCACTCTCCGCGCTAAAATCAAAGGGTGTTAAGTTGGGTGCTCCAAATGCGCACTTTACTGATGAGATGAGAGGAATGGCCCTTATTAGCAGAATAGGTAACTCCAAAAGCAACGAAGCAAACCAGAAAGCATATGCAATAGTAAGCATCATGAGTGGTAACTGGTCAGACAAAGCAAGATTTCTAAACAAAAATGGATTTAAAACTTCCAGAGGTGGAATCTGGAGACCTCAGCAAGTTCAAAGATTGGTTGCGATAATGACTCAATAAGAAGAAGGCATCATCACACAGTGATTACTGATATGATGATGCCTTATATTTTTTCATTGTGATAGAGTTTTTGAATTCTTATGGGACAAGTCTGGGATAAATATAGAAAACTGATTAATTAATATGTCACAACGAAAATTAGAAATACTGTCGTTTGAAATCGACAGATTTGCAACAGTCAAATTTCCATTTATGGATGCGGTACTCAAACAACGCGTCCTCAATTTTCAACAAGGAAGAAGGCTGTCCCCCATAACAGTAATCAAAACATCAAAACTATTGGATGTGCTGTCATGTGCAATATATGATTTGAAGACAGGAGAGGCACTGATCAGTGATAAAGACAAGAGAGAGAGTTGGTTCATTTTGGATGGTTGTAAGAGATTAAAATCATTAATGCTTCTATATGATGAAACTAAGAATCCAGCATATATGACTATTGATGCAGTAGTTGAAACAATAGATAATATTGAAAACAAGAATGTCATCAAGTATATGGCAGACGTAAACTCAATAGTAAAGCCGTGGACACCTAAAGATTATGTTGATTGCGGTTACATAATGTTCCCTGATAATCATGTATTTCAAATGGCACATCTTCTGATGGATCTTGGTGTATCAATAAGTACTGTAAGTCGGTTATCAGCAGGTACACCCAATGGATTGTGTAAAAATTCGCTTATTCAATTCTTTAATGGAGATGAGAGTAAATTATGGCATGTTTCCTATACTCGTGCATTAGAGTTATATAGACTGTTCCTGGAGTTAGGATTCTCAATAGATTTCATAAAGCACAGATATCTCATAGATTTCATTAATGATGAATGTAGTTCGCAGAGTTCTATTGGTTTTCAAGGAGCAGTTAACATGATTGCAAGTGTAGATAAACTGACTATCCAAATCATTGAAGCACTCCCCTTTGAGAATAAGAAAGCAAGTATATACGGAATACTCATACAACATTATAAAGATTGTAAGGAAAGCGGAAATGCCGAGTCTTACACTCTAGATTTCTCCCTTGAAAGGTTTATCCAAAACCTTAATGATATTCCGCATTTAGCAAGATGATATCCATTACCGATATTTTAATCTGATATTTAAATATAGTCAAACATTGCAATATGTTAGCCATATAAAAATATGGCAGAGGACATTCAGATATCCTCTCCGAGATATTAAAATGTTGCCCGTTTGTCCCATATCCCCGTGTTAGTCGTGATAAATAATATAAAATGTACACGCGCTCGCGCGTATGGAAAACGACACAAAAGAAGAATATGGAAAGATATTATTGTGATTGGCACAGCCTTATCAGCCTTGAACAGACAGCAAAGGAAAATTACCTTAGAATTGATGAAAAACTTCCAGGAGTGACAAATTACGAAGCGGTGAAGAAGTATTTGCAAAGATTGAAAAATAAGCCTGAAAAGAAATACATTTTTAAGAATACGCCTGTTGTTGAAACAAAAACTCCAGAAGAATTAAAGAAAGAATACTATCAGAAAAGCATCTTTAATAGACATATAATCAAGATTGAAGATGACCAGAGCGATGTTTGCGGATTCTCATATGAAGATTTTAGCAGAATGAAGACAAGTTGCTATCAACATCGTTGCAATAATTGCACCGATATCATTAATCTAGCATCAAATGTCATGTAATTCCCCAGGAGAAATCAAAAACCATATTAAGAAATAAAAATATAATATATAGAGCACATTAATTAATTTAGTTTTTAAACTAAGAACGGGAGCAAAACACCATCTACAGTGTCTTGCTCCCACTTTTTTTATTTTAAGGTCTCAAACGGACAAACCACAAATCACTCACAGGGACGCCGCCCAACTGATAATATATGGATTTCCTTCCCATGTAAGGAGCCGTTGCGTGTCAGACCAATTATCCTGAGTAAAAAACAGCAAAATTGAGATTACTTATCTATATCATTCCATGATCCGAAGAACGCTT
>NZ_JADYUH010000027.1 GCF_021531665.1 Prevotellamassilia timonensis | reverse complement strand
GAGTGTACTGAAGTACATGACCAAGCCCGAATCCGATAGCAACGAAGCAGATTGGCTATTATGACACACCGTCTCAAACATTTTCCACACCCAAAGCGTTATTTCGGTTTTAACACTTCTTGCTTTTGGCAGCGAAATGTATTATATTTGTATAGAGATATGGGAGGAGCCTCGGCTCCTCCCTTTTTTCGTCACTTTCCCTTTAAAATCGGGGGTTTTAGGAGCGCATCCGGTTAAAATTTGCCTTCCTCTAATTTAAATTTGCCTTCTTCTAATTTAAATTAGGGGAAGGCAAAGAAAAACTATGCGCCGAGTAGGCAAAATTGGCAGGCAGAAAGTGTTCTGATAAGTTAAAAATGTTAATGTCGAATCGCCGAAAAATGACTCAAAATTGTTGGATTTTTCGGTGGAAGCCTACCCCAACCCCTCCCTGAAGGGAAGGGCTTTTCAAAAGCCTACCCCAACCCCTCCCTAAAGGGAAGGGCTTTTCAAACTTCGACATGAGGTTATACATGAGGGTTTATATAACACCCCCGTGGAAGTGCTTTGGACGCCGTTGTGTAGGGTTTGTGTTCCGCCTCGTGTATAGTTTCGCGTACGCTCGCTGTGTAGGGTTTGAAACGCCTCAATGTATGGTTCAATGTATAGTTTGTGTATAGTTTGCGTCTCAAACTATACATTTCGTAACGTTCGGAAAATCAGCGGAATGCAAGGTCTGTGTAGGGTTTTGTGTATAGTTTGTATAGTTTTTTTGTTTCCCCTTTTATTTATGTATAGTAGTCGTTTGCGCACGAACGCAGCATGGGTTGCAAGAGCGGGCAAACAGAAGAAAGTTGCATTCGCCCCACCGCGCGGATGCAACTTTCTGTTTCGGGTCGTTGGCGTTTTGCCTTCGCCCCGGTTTTCGGCTTTTGAACTTGATGCTTCTGTATTTCGCTTCTCGGTGCGTCCTTTTGTCAGTTTCGTCAGTCACACAGTTTGCCATGCTCCTTCCTTAAGGGGTGTTCTATAAATTACGGGATAAGGAACGTTCAAAAGAAAGTGCTTACGTTTTGGTTGCTTTTCGTTTCTTAGCGCGCCCTTTTGTAAGTTTCGTCAGTCACATAGCCCGCTATGCTCCTTCCTCAACTGACAAAAGTTCATCTCTAAGAAATCAAAAATCAACTCAACCTAATTTTTAGAACACCCCTTCACTGACAAAGGTTCATCTCTAAGAACTCAATAATCAACGCAACCTATATTTTAGAGCACCCCTACAATTTGAAGTTCACGCCCGCCATGAAGAGGAAGCCGGGCTGGAGAACGTTTGCGAGGTCATAGTAGCGATGCGAGGTCAGGTTCGTCATGTCCACAAACAGGCTGTAGTGCGGCTGCTTCCAGATCACTTTGCAGTCGAGCAGAGCGTGGAAGCCGTAGGGTCGCAGTTCGCCCGTGGACTGTCCGCCTTGATAGACAATGAAACTTCCCTCTCGGTCTCTTCCTCGCAGAGTCCAATCCGCCGAGACGTTTTTGACGATTCGGTGGGAGAGTCGCACGACAAAATTGTGCCGGAGCGGTTCCATGGCATAGTTTGACTTGTAGAACGCTTCGCCGCTTCTGCGATGGCGGTTCAGCCAGGCATATCCCACGGAGAAGGAGGTGAAGGGTTGTTTCGTGCCCCACCATTCGTCGAGGTCGAGGTCGAGGTCGAGTCGCGCACCGAAGTCGTCGGTGGAGAACGCCGTGGCGTGGTAGATGTCATCGGCAGTGCGCATAATCCAGTCAATCAGATTTTGGCAGCGGCGATAGTGCACCTGTGCGTCCAGTTTGACGATTCCGTTTTTCAGCCCGTATCCCAAACGCAGGTCTGTGCTCTCCTCGGGTCGCAGATTGACGTTGCCCTCCTGCGTGGGACTTTTGTAGTACCATTCCGTGAAGGACGGTAGGCGGAGCGAGCGGTTGACGGAGAGATAGAGTCGGGAGCCGTGGTTCAGGCGGAGGGAGAGGTCGGTGCCGGGGTAGAAGCGGAATCCTCCCGCCACGGCACTGTTCTTCTGTGCCACCACGCCTGCGCTGAGGCTGAGACGTCCGATGCGCGCGTTGTGTTCGATGAAGTAGGAGATGTTCGTGCGCTCGTCCTCCATGGTGTAGTGTTTTCCCGGTGCTCCGGCGACGCCGACCCATTGATCTTCCTGCATTGGTTTTCCAAGGTTCGAACTGAAAATGTGGTCTTGTCGGAGTTCTGCCCCGAAGGCTGTGCGTCCCCACGCCCAATCCGTCCAGGCGTTGAGGGAGAGGTCATAGACGTCACTGCTGTGATAGTTTTCGCCGAGGTTGGAGTGGTGAATCAGTTGAAAATGGTCCACGTTCCGAAGCCAGGAAACGCGCGGCTGAAAGCGTAGGCGTCCTTTTTTTGTTTCGGCTTGTGCGGCGACGAGGAAGCGTCGCAGCGTTTCCCATTGGTCCGGATAGGCAGCAGAGTAGAAAGTGTTGGCTCCGAAGTCCGAGGCAGTGACGCCGCTGAAGAGACTGAAGTCAAAGTCTTCTGCGGTGCGTGCGATGCGTGCAAAAGCCTTTCCGCTTTGGAAGGAACCGTTTTTCACTGCGCCGTCGGAGCGTTGCCAACTTCCGCTTCCGGAAACGCTCCATCCATTGGGAAGCGTCCAGGCGGTGCGGGCTGCGGTGCGGAGCGTGCCATAGGAGCCTCCTTCGACAGAGGCTTCCAAGGGCGAGGAGACGGTGTCGCGTCGCGTGATGATGTGGATGGAGCCGCTGAAGGCTTGACTTCCAGCCACGCGGGAGTCGGCGCCGTCGATGATTTCGATGCGCTCCACGTCGGAAAGATTGATGGGGAAGTCGGCAGCGTTGTGCCCGGTCTGGGGATTGACAATGGGAACGCCGTCAATGAAAAGAGAAATCTGGTCGTGCGTTCCTCCGTCGATGGAAATGTCCGTTTGAATACCAAACCCTGCGCGTTGACGGACATCGACACAAGGATTGAGTTTGAGAACGTCGTTGAGACTTTTGACTCCCGCGGCGGAGAGTTCTTCGCGTCCGAGTGTGACAACCTGTCGGGCTGCCATGCCGGAGCGCAGCGGGGCACGTGAGGCTGAGACTGTCGCCTCGGCAAGAGAAAGAGTGTCTGTCGGCAGGTTCTTGCTGAGCGAATCGCTTCCTTCCACCGTCTTCAGCGTGGCGCCGGAAAGGCGGGGCGAGGCGGTGAGCAGCGTGGCAACGGTGAGGACGCCGATGCGCACCTCACGATGCAAGCATGCAAACAGACTCCAGTTCTTGCGCGAGAACCGACGGAAGGTCAGCGGACGTGCGGAGACTGAAAAATGTGACATGAAAAATAAATGAGTGAGAGATTGATGAAAAAAAGAAGAGTGAAACACTGCTTCGCGGTGGGGCGGAAGATACTTCCGGCAGTGTTTCACTCTTTTGGGGTTCGGGCTTAGTTTTTCTCCGCTTCCTGACGGATGAGCACCGGCGTGGTGATTCCGTTGGAAGTGACGTTGACGACGCCGCGGCGGAGTTCGCCGGTGGTGTTTTTGGAAATTGCCAGCGTCACGCGAGCGGCTTTTCCACTTTCAAAATCAGAGGTGGCGGAGGGCACAATCCACTCCACTTCAGAGGAGAGCGTGGCTCCTTCGGCGTAGGGTGTGAATTCAATGTAGGGCACTGAGTCATCAATGTCAATTCCGGAGGCGGGGATGTCGGCGACGCAGTGATAGCCTTCGATGGGATATTTTCTGATTTCCGGGTTGGAGATGTTCAGATGCGGCAGGTGGAAGAAGAGACGCTGCGCAAAGCCTCCGCTCATGGCGGACTGGCAGGAGATGGTGCACTTCAGCGTGTCGGTGGTCTCGTTCGGCTGCATTTTGATGAAGACGGTGTCGCGTCGCATGTAGCCGGCGGGGACGGTCACCTGCACCTTGTCCATGTCCTGGCGGTTATAGTTGAGGGTAACCCAGGTTAGGTCACGGGTCAGTTCCCAACTGTCGGTGGCAATCACGACGAAGCCGGCTTTCACTTCATCGGCGAAAGCGAAGTTTCTTCCGTTTGCGAAGCCTGTTTGCAGTGAGTGAAACTCTTCTTGTTCCGTGCCGCAGGAAGTGAAAAGCGCGAGACAGCCTAAGACGGTCAGGAAGATGGGGAGGATGGTCTGTTTGAGTTTTTTCATAATGGATTTAATGTTTTGAAGATTAGGGGGTGCTTTGCACCGTGATGATTTTCAAGTTTCAGCCGGGGAGTCTTCGGCGCATTTAGTACCATTCCACGTTTGTGGAGAAGGAACTGCGTTTCTCCCACTTCAGAGCGTCGGCGAGTTCCGAGGCGCGGGCACGGAAGGTGAAATTGAAGGAACTGTAGGGTTTCAAAACGATTTGTGCCGACATTTCGAAGCAGTGAAGGTCGCGTGCCACCGAAAGCGTCGTCATGGAGAGTTCATGATAGTCAAAATCGTAGCCCGAAGCGAAGGAGATGTTCCAACCATCCGCGATTTGGAGGTAGCCCGATGCGTTGAGCGTTTGAGAGAAGGAGTAGGGATAGCGCATGGTGCGCACGTTGATTTGACGGCTTCGGTCTTCCGCCATGGTGATGCCGTAGGAGAGCGTCAGCGACCAAGGCATGGAGAAGGCGAGATAGCCGTCAGCGTCCAGTGTGGCTTTTTCCTTTTTCTTTTTTCCGCTCTTTCGAGCCTGAATGAGGTCCGGATCGACGTTTGCATCTTCCAGCGTGGTCTCGGTGTCATTGTCGGTGTCGTCAGACTCGGTGGTGTTTGTTTTCTTCTTTCCCCGGAAGAAGTCGAGGAGTTTTGAGAAGGTCTGGTTGTTCAGCGTGTAGGAGAGGTTCTGCGACATGCCTTGGAATCGTCCGAATCGTCCGTAACTCCATTCCGTGCGCTCCGATGTGACGACTCGTCCCGTTTCGTCGAACTTGTAGGCGTAGGTCGCAAAGACCGCAGCCATGGAGAACGTGTATTTCGGCGTCAGTTTCAGACGGAGTCGCATGTTCAAGTTGCTCCACGGTCGAATTTTTGCCGCGGTGTTGTAGGAAAGCGTGGCGGAGAGTTCGTCGATGAGCGAAATCTTCTTCATGCCCGTGGAATCTCGGTCGCTTTTCACTTTCATCTCCAGGTTGTTGCTGAGCGACATGGAAATCATGCCCTGCCGCGTGCCGGAGGGATAGCCGTAGAGTCCGTTCTGATAGGGCGAGTATTGCACCCAGGTGGAGTTCCCTTCCGCGTCAATCATTTCATATTGCCGCGTGTAGCCGTAGCGCGAGGTGGTGAAGTCCGGTGCGTAGGTGAAACTGACGGAGGGTTTGAGGACGTGTCGGAAAGCCAGGACCTTGCTTCCGAAGAGCGGTTTCCAAGGTTTGTAGAAACCATAGAGCGTCGTGTTCACCGAAACGCCGAGGCTCCAGTCATAGAGGTTGTAGAAACCATAGGTTGTGTCTCTCACCTCGCGCTGTTCGTCTCTGTCCCAAGAGCGGTTGATGCGTTGGGCATACATGATGTCTCGGAAAGTGAAGGTCGGCGAGATGTTGATGTATTTGAACAACTGGAACGTAGCATCGATGGGAATGCGGTGCTGCATGCCGTTGCGCCAGTCTTTGACGAGGTTCGATTTGAAGAGTTGGTCTTCCTTCGTGGTGATGGAGTTGGAGAGCTGACCGGTGTAGGAGAGCGAAATTTTCTCATACCATCTTTCTTTTCCAACCTGTTTTTTGCGTCGGAAGGGATAGAAGCGCGACAGAGAGATGCTCAAATCCGGCAGCGTCACCGCCACGGAGGAGTCTCTCATGTTCTGCGTGAGGTTGGCGGAACTTGAGATGGTGAGACCGATGTTCGGGAAGGTGCGGCTGAAGCTGACGCTACTGGCTCGGGTGCTTTGGGTGTAGGCAAGCGGGTCATACATGCTCGAAAGATTCTTCCGCTCGTAGTTCTCAGACGCAAAGTTCACGCGGGCTGAGAAGGTCGTGTTCGGATTCGCCTTCGGGTCTTTCGTGTGTGTCCACTGCACCTTCAAACTCTTTGTCACGGCATAGTCCGGCATGTTCTTCTCTCCTTCCACGGTGTAGAGATAACTGAAGTAGAGGTTACCACTATATTTATAGCGCCGCTTGTAGTTTGACTCAGCGTTGATGCCCCAGGAGCCTTTCGTGTAGATTTCTCCCAGCAGTTTCAAGTCCATGCGGTCGTTGAGGGCGAAGTAGTAGCCGCCGTCGCGCAGATAGAAACCACGTTGCGTTTCATCGCCGAAAGAAGGCATGATGAAACCCGAAGAATACTTTTTGTTGATGGGGAAGAAGCCGTAGGGGATGGCAAGCGGAAGCGGCACGTCCTCCACGACCAGATATGCGGGACCGAAGATGGTCTCCTTGCCCGGTCGCACCTTGCCACGCGAAAGAGCGATGTAGAAATGCGGGTGCTTGGCGTCGCAGGTGGTATATTTTGCATGCTCCAAATAGAGCGTGCCATCGTCGGCTCGTTTTGAGCGCTGGCTTTGCATGAAGCCGTTGCCTTGGGCGGTGTAGGTGTTTTTGATGAAGCCCTTCTTCGTCTTGAAGTTGAAGGACATGCGCTCGCTGTCATACTGGTCGTTTCCCTGCTTGAAGACCGGATTGCCTTTGAATCCGCTTTCTTCGGTGGAGTCTTTGCGACCGCAGGCGTGAACCATGCTCGAGTCCATGTCCATCACAATCTCCTCCGCGTCAAGTTGCATGTTCTGATAGGTCACCTGCGCTTTGCCGTAGAGGTGGACCAGTCCCGTGGCGGCGTCATAGACCATGGAGTCTTCTGCGACATATTCCACCGGCGAGTCAATGCCCGGCTTCCTCGGCTTCACGGAATCCGTCACCACGGAATCCACGGCGGCAGTGTCATTCCCCACGCTGTCGCTGCGTTCCGGACGGGCTGAGGGGAGAGGCAGCCTCGGGGCAGTGGTGTCCGTTTTTGCCGAGTCGGGAAGAGTTTTGGGGAGGGGGAGCCGTCGGGTGGTGTCGGCGGAGAGAGAAGACGTTTTTTCTGTGCGGGCGGTGTCGGCTGAAGACACAACTTTTCCGTCGGCTCCGCGATGCAGAACGACGGAAAGGTCAAGTCCGGCTGCTGTCAGACAGAGAGCAGCACAGAGCAAGCAGAAAAGCAGTAGTGTCTTTCTCATTGTGAAATCTTCACGCCTTCAGGGATTTCTCTTCTTTAAAGTTATTCTCCTTCAAGGATTGACTCTCCTTCAAAGAACGTTGCCCAGTCCAAAAACTTCTTCACGCCTTCCGCACCAAATTTTTCCAAACTGCGTGCGGTGTCTGCCACGGAACGTTCTCTCTCCGGATGACTCTTGGAAAAGAATTTGTCGGCATAGCAAATCAACTTCTCTTCCAGCGTTTCGGGTTCGTAGGAACCGGCGGGGAGCGGCAGGTTCAGTTCTTGGATGCGCTCAGCGGTGAGTCCCGTGCCGGTGTGGCGTTCGCATACTCTCGCCACTCGCGGCAGTCCTTCCCGTCTCATCAGTTCTGCGCCCAAGAAACCGTGGAGCAGATAGGGTTCCGTGCCGTGACATCCGATGCCGGGAGCGTCGGTGAGGAAGATGCCGATGTCGTGGAGCATGGCGGCTTCTTCCAAGAACTCGCAATCCATGTTCAGTTCCGGTTTCTTCCGGGCAATGGAAAGCGCGCGCTGAGCCACCTGTCGGCTGTGCAGAAGCAACAGGTTCTCCAACTCGGGGTTGTCAGCGTAGTATTTATGGATGAGGGAAAGGAAGTCCATGAAGCGGGGCAGGGGAGGGAAGAACGTGAGACGGAAGCCTTTTTGAAACGTGCTGTTGGGTGGTTCCACGCGCCGTCTTTCGGGGCTGTTTCCGTCTCGGTGTCTCTCCCGGCGGGCGCAAAGTTACAATTTTCCCCGCAATCTTTCATTCCCAGCCGGCGGCTTCGGCGATTCGGAGGGGAATTTCTGTGTTGTCCATCTGTCCGTGGAATTTCTCCGCACCAACTCCGACGGCAAAGACAGGGACGTAGCCGTTGGAGTGTCCGCCGCTCTGCCAACCGATGAGCGCGCACTCGGCAAGGGTGGCGCGGGCGGCGTCGGCAAGAGCGCTGATGCTGGCATAGAGCGTTTTGTGGTCAGTCGAGGAACCCTCTTTCATGGAGCGGAAGGCATTCTCCAGACGTTTCTCTTGTTTTTCGGAAAGTTTCACTTCCTTTCCCAAACCCCAATTTTCGGCAAGGTCCTGCTTCACCGTGTCCCAAGAGAGGGAATCGCCGTGCTGCTTTTGGAGTTCTTTGAGATGGGCAGCATAGGCTTCAACGCTCATGCGCTGGTGTTGCAGAAGGTCAGAGTGGAGTTCGTAGGGACCGCGACCCATGACCAGTCCTCCTGTCTCGTGGTCAGCGGTGACGACGATGAGTGTTTCCTCGGGGTGTTTTTTGAGAAAATCAAAAGCGATGCTCACCGCCTTGTCCATGTCCAGAATCTCGTGGATGGCGGTGGCGGCATCGTTGCTGTGGCATGCCCAGTCAATCTTTCCGCCCTCCACCATGAGGAAGAACCCTTTCTTGCTCTTTTGGGAAAGGAAGTCAATGCCCGCCTGCGTGATTTGACTGAGGGTCAGGGCGTCATCGGTGCGGTCGATGGCATAGGGGAGAGAACTTCTGTCTTTGGCGGATGCTTCTTCCGTTTGCAGGAGCAGGAGTTTCTTTGCTTTTTTCTGCTGCGACTGGAAGTCTTCATAGCCTCTGGCAATGACATATCCCGCTTTTTGACATTGTTCGTAGAGGTTTTCGCCGCCTTCCTTCGTTGTGGGCTGGAGGAAATCCGAGCCGGCATAGAAGTCAAAGCCGGCGCGCACGAGGTCAGTGCCGATGGCATGGTAGGAGGAGCGCGCTGCTTGTTGGGCATAGAAGGCAGCAGGAGTGGCGTGGTCCACGCTGACGCTGGTGCTGACGCCGACGGCGGCGCCGTGGGCAGCAGCCTGTCGGGCAATGCTTTGTAGCGGTGTCTTCCCGTCAGCCTTCATGCCGAGTGCGCCGTTCTTCGTCTTGCTGCCGGTGGAGAGGGCGGTGCCGGCGGCGGCAGAGTCAGTGACGCCGTTGGTGGCAGAGTAGGTGGTGACGAGGGCTGCGTTCGGGAAGGAAGTGAAGCAGAGCGGTTGAATGCCGATGCGACCTTCCAAGGCGGCGAGATAGGTCTGGGCGAGGTTCACCTGATTCACGCCCATGCCGTCGCCGATGAAGTAGAACACATATTTCGCCTGTCCCCCTGCCCAAAGGGCGAGGGAGCACAGGCAAAGAACGAAAATGGAGAAAATGCGTTTCATGTTTTTGTGTGTTGGTGAGTCCGTGTCTTTCATTTTCCCCATTCGGAGGGATTCGAGCGCCAGTCGTGGAGCAGTGCCACGTGCTTCTCTTCAATGTAGCCGGTGGCGAGGGCAGTCTCCACCACGGCTTCGTAGTTGGTCAGTGTGGTGAGTTCCACGCCTGCTTCGGCGAATGCTTTTTCAGCGGTGGGGAAGCCATAGGTATAGGCGGCAACCATGCCGACCACTTCGCAGCCGTGTGCCCGGAGTGCTTCTACGGCTTTGAGGCTGCTGCCGCCGGTGGAGATGAGGTCTTCGATGACCACGACCTTCATGCCAGCCTTCAAGTCTCCTTCAATGAGATTCGTCAGTCCGTGGTCTTTGGGTTTGGAACGAACATAGGCAAAGGGAAGTCCGAGTGCGTCAGCGACCAAAGCACCTTGGGCGATGGCTCCCGTGGCAACACCGGCAACAGCCTCGGCTTCAGGATATTTCTCAGCCACCAGACGGCTCAGTTCGAGTTTGACAAAACTGCGCAGAGCAGGGAAGGCGAGCGTCTTGCGGTTGTCGCAGTAGAAAGGAGACTTCCAACCGCTTGCCCAGGTGAAGGGGGCTTCGGGCTGAAGTTTGATGGCTTTCACGTCAAGAAGTTTCTTTGCAAAGATTTTTTCCAGTGTACTCATGAGTTTTGAAAGGATTTAGAGGTTTTGATGATTCAAACATGAAAAATGTGCCGACGACTGTGTCAAGGCAAAGTGAGCGGCAGACAGCGACAAAGTTACGCTTTTTTTCATTTGTCTTGCGTTCTGTCAGTCGGTTCGTGCTGAAAATATTACTTTTGCACCCGCAAACCGGACAGTTCCAGACGCCGGGGACTTCATTCTGCAATATCAATCAGGTGTGCCGCGCTATATATAATAAGGCGTGCCGTCTTCTATTCTTTTATTTCCATGTCACTCTCAAAATTTGAAAGCGAAGTAAAAACGCTGAACCTCTCTCAGACGGAGGCTTATGCCCGTCTGTCCGATCTCAACAACCTCGCCGTGATTCGTGAACGTCTTTCCGACCCTGCTTTTCGCGACACCGTTTCCGGTCAGGTGCCCGCCGATAAACTTGAAGAACTGCAACACTATGTCGAACAAATGACGTTCGAGACCGACGCACTTCACATCGGCACGCCAATGGGGCAAATCACCCTCCGCATCGTGGAACGTGAAGAACCCAAGTGCATCAAGTTCGCATCCGAGGGCGCACCCATTCAACTCTATCTGTGGATTCAATTGCTGCCCCAAGGTGACGTAAGTTCTAAACTGCGCGTCACGGTTGGCGCGGAGGTGAACTTTTTCATGAAAGGCATGGTTGCCAAACCCTTGCAGCAGGCAGCCGACGGCTTGGCACAAATGTTGAGCAGTCTGCGCTGACCCATCCCGAACGCCTTTAGGGCAAAAAACAAGTTGAGTTGGTTTTTGAAATCTCAAAAGCCAACTCAACTTGTTTTTAGTTCACCACTCTTTAGGTGTAAATCCCGTGTTGGAGCAGAGTCCGTCAGACTTTCACGACACACTCACGACGCGGTTTGCGGGGAGAGGGGTCGCCGGCAGCATAGCCCAAGGCGAGGAAGCCGATGCCTTCAAAATCCCCTTCCAAGCCAATTTCGCGAAGCCAAGCCTGCCACTCGGGTTGGTCAAACATTTCGCGGGCACGATTGATCCAGCAACTGGCAAGCCCAAGGGCGTGGGCGCAGAGCATCATGTTGCCCAAGACGAGCGTGCCGTCATAGACATGATTCGGGTTTTCGCGTTCGCTGACAACGAGGAGATAGACGGGCGCACCATAGAAAGGGTCCGCCACGTCAGCCTTGAGGAAGGAGGCGTTGGCTTGGCGAATGCGTGTCTGAGTCGCAGCGTCGCGGATAACGATGATGCGCCAAGGTTGTTTGCTCTTGCCGGAAGCGGCGTAGGTGCCTGCCTCAACGATTTGGTCGATGAGGCTTTCTTCGGGAAACTGCGGCAGATAGTTGCGACAACTGCGGCGCGTCAGAATGGCGTTCACGACGGCTTCTGCGCCGGCGGGGAGGGTGTTCTTTTCGAGTGACATATATCGTCCGATTAATTATTAGATTATCAATCTCAAGATTATCATTCTCGGTTTTCAAAGCGGAGGCTTTCGCCCTCGGCATCGGCACTGACGCGGATGGGCTGTGAACGGTCAACTTCTCCCGAAAGCAATGCTTTGCTAAGGTCGTTCAGCAGCAGACGCTGCAGCGCACGTTTGACGGGACGTGCTCCAAACTCGGGGTCAAAGCCGGCACGGGCAATCAGCGAGATGGCGGAGTCATCAACGCGGAGCGAAACCTCCTGGCGCTCGAGCAGACGGCAAATGCCTTCGACTTGCAGACGAACGATGCGGCGAATCTCCTCTTCGTTCAGCGGCTCGAACATGAGAATGTCGTCAATGCGGTTCAAAAACTCGGGGCGAACGGTTTGCTTCAGCATCTCCAGAATCTCGCCCGAAGTCTCGTCCAGCACGCGGCGGCGTTCTTCAGCCGATGCTCCGGCGAGCCCTTCCAACTTCTGCTGAATCAGAGAGGAACCAAGATTCGAGGTCATGATGATGATGGTGTTCTTGAAGTTCACCGTGCGTCCCTTGTTGTCCGTGAGGCGACCGTCATCCAAAACCTGGAGTAGGATGTTGAAGACATCGGGGTGCGCCTTCTCAATCTCATCGAAGAGCACAACGCTGTAGGGTTTGCGGCGCACGGCTTCTGTCAACTGACCACCTTCTTCATAGCCGACATATCCCGGAGGGGCACCGACCAAACGACTGACGCTGAACTTTTCCTGGTATTCGCTCATGTCGATTCGTGTCATCATGTTCTCGTCGTTGAAGAGGAAGTCGGCGAGCGCCTTTGCCAGTTCCGTCTTTCCGACACCTGTGGTGCCAAGGAAGATGAAAGAACCAATCGGGCGTTTGGGGTCTTGCAGACCGGCGCGGGAGCGGCGCACGGCATCGGAGACGGCGCGGATGGCTTCGTCCTGACCGACCACGCGGCGGTGGAGTTCTTCTTCAAGATGCAAGAGTTTCTCGCGTTCGCTCTGCATCATGCGCTTTACGGGGATTCCCGTCCAACGAGCCACCACATCGGCAATGTCATCGGGAGTGACCTCCTCCTTGACCATTGCCTCAGCGCCCTGACGAGAACGGAGTTGCTCCTGCTGCGACGCAATGTCGCTCTCAAGTTGGCGAAGTTTGCCGTAGCGAATCTCTGCGACACGCCCATAGTCTCCTTCTCTTTCGGCACGTGCAGCCTCAAATTTCAACTGTTCAATTTGCTGTTTGTCCTGTTGAATGCGCGAAATTACTTCTTTTTCTCCTTCCCACTTGGCGCGGAGGTCTTTTTCTTGCTCCGAGAGTTCCGCAATGTCCTTGTTCAGTTGCTCCAGTTTCGGCTGGTCGTTTTCACGCTTAATCGCCTCGCGTTCAATTTCAAGTTGGCGCAGGCGGCGGGAAATCTCGTCCAACTCCTCTGGCTGAGAGTCGCGCTCCATGCGCAACTTGGCGGCGGCTTCGTCCATCAAGTCAATCGCTTTGTCGGGCAGGAAACGGTCAGAGATGTAGCGGTGGGAAAGGCGAACGGCAGCGATGATAGCATCGTCCTGAATGCGGACACGGTGGTGATTCTCATATCTCTCCTTCAAACCGCGAAGAATTGAAATCGCGTCCTCGGGTGTCGGTTCATCCACCGTGACGGTTTGGAAACGACGCTCAAGCGCCTTGTCCTTTTCAAAGTATTTTTGGTATTCTTCCAGTGTCGTCGCACCGATGCTGCGGAGTTCGCCGCGGGCAAGCGCAGGTTTCAGAATGTTGGCAGCGTCCATGGCGCCCTCACTTTTTCCGGCGCCGACCAAGGTGTGAATCTCGTCAATGAAGAGGATGATGCCGCCCTCGGCTGCGGTCACCTCGTTGACCACGCTCTTGAGACGTTCCTCAAACTCACCTTTGTATTTCGCACCGGCAACGAGGGCACCCATGTCCAAAGAATAGAGTTTCTTGTCCTTCAGATTCTCCGGCACGTCACCGCTGACGATGCGCTGGGCGAGTCCTTCGACAATGGCGGTCTTTCCCGTTCCCGGTTCGCCGATGAGCACCGGGTTGTTCTTCGTTCGGCGGGAGAGAATCTGCAAGACGCGGCGTATCTCCTCGTCGCGACCGATGACGGGGTCAAGTTTCCCCGCCCGTGCTTCCTCCACGAGGTTGCGGGCATATTTCTGCAATGCTTGATAAGTTTCCTCGCTTGTCTCAGCAGTGGCTTTCTTGCCTCCGCGGAGTTCGGTGATGGCAGTCTGAAGCGCGGACTTCGTCACACCGGCATCGCTCAACATCTGTGCGGCGCGTCCCGACACTTGCAAAAGGGCGAGCAGCAGGGCTTCCAGTCCGACGAAGGTGTCGCCGGCGTTCTTGGCTTCCTCCCGTGCTTTCAAAAGCACCTTGTGTGTATCGCCGTCCAGATAGGGTTCTCCGCCGCTGACTTTCGGCTGGCGCGAGATTTCCTGTGAAACGGCAGCGCGCAGTCCTTGTTCATTCACACCCAGTTTTCCAAAAAGAAAGCGGGTGACGTTCTCGCCCTCGTCCAAGACACCGGCAAGGAGATGCAACGGGGTGATGGCTTGGGCACCACTTGCGGTGGCACGTTCCACCGCGGTCTGTATGGCCTGACGGCCTTTGATGGTGAAATCTTCAAAGTTCATAGTGTTCGTATTTTTTATTGTTTCGTTTGAATATGTTGAAAGCGGGAACGGTCTTCGAGAAGATGCTCACCCGTAGGGCTTGCTTCGCGCTTTCGCTTTTCAACTTAACAAACGCCTTGCCAACGCCTCATCCTCCACATTTTTTTAGAAATACCGACAAAATGGCAGGAGAGGAAGGGGAGAGCGTGACGTGGAAACACGCAGAGCGAGGAAAGACTTAGGCAAGAATAAAGGTGAAAGTCCGTTGGCAGAACTTTCACCTTTATTGGAGACACTCAATTCTCAAATGACCGGGCGAGCCGTCAGTTTGTGACGCGTGCGTCTTCTATCAAACCGCGGCGGAAAAGTTTGGGGGAAAGACCAAAGTTCTTCTTGACATATTTCCCAAAGAAAGAGAGTGTGGAGAAGTTCAATTCGCCTGCCACCTCCTTGATGGACTTGTCCGGACGCCCCAACATGCGTTCCACGTCTTCCATCACCAAACGACGAATGAGTTGCGAAGCCGTTTCACCGCAGTTGCTCTTGCAAATGAAACTCAGATACTTGGGAGAAACGTGAAGGCGGTCAGCATACCACGTCACTTCCCTCGGTTTGGGATAGGTGGAGAAGATGAGGTCAAGGAAACTGCGGTAGAGATTGTCGGCGGAGGTGAAGGCGGGTTGTTCAGCGATGTGGCTGACTTCCATGGCGGCATGAAACTCGCAAACGAAAGCCTGCATCAAGTTGCGCATGACAAAATTGTTGCGAAGGTCATTGCCGGAAGCAGAAATCCGTCTCTCTATCATTTGATAGTACTGAAGAAAAAGAGCCTGAGCGGTTTCGGAGAGCGAAACGACAGGGTTGGAGGAAAGAAAACGATTCACGTTCCACATTCCCATGGGAACGTTTAGAAGTTCTGTGAAGAATCGTTTGCTGAGATAAAATCCCTTGCAAAAGTAATCATCGGAGATGTTGGTACTCTCAATGCGTGTGCCGGGCTGGCAAAAGAGCAACTTTTGGGGAGTCAGATGGAAGGGAACTTCGTTGATGCGGACGTCACACGTGCCGCGCTCGCAGATGAATGCCGTGTAGGCTTCGGTGTGGCGAATGACTTTGCCGGCGCAAAGTTGAAGTGCGCAATCGCTGATGACGCAGAAGTGACGGTTGCAGGTGGTGCGGAAGGCAGAAGGCGGATCCGACAGGGAAAGGAGTTTTTTCAACGTTCTCATAGTTCTACAAATTAAAAAGGTGAGTCAAAGATTTAGTTTTCTGCGACAAATTAAATGACTAATTTTCAAATGAAGAGGCTCTTTCTTCTAAAATTTTACATGCTTTCCTTTTCAAAATGAATTTTGTCCCATTTTTTCGTCCGAATGTGCCATTTCTGACTCCCAAAAAGAAGACTTGATTGGGCGCAGAGTCTTCTTTTCTTGAATATGTCAGAGAGAAATGCGAACTTTGCACACAATTTCTGAACACCATCAAGGGGTGCAGATGTAAAGTTTTGCACCTCCAGATCTTTCTCAAAATCATCATGCGTCCTTTTCTCCTTCTTTCCAACGACGACGGCGTGGATGCTCCCGGACTGCGCTTTCTCATTGAAACCCTGCGTCCTCACGCAGACCTGCTTGTCGTGGCTCCTGACAGTCCGCGCTCGGGTTTTGCTTGTTCCATCACCGCGGGACATCCGCTGACCCTCAAACCTGTCAGTAAAGAAGAGGGGCTCGAAATATATGCCTGCTCTGGCACACCCGTTGATTGTGTCAAAATGGCACTCAACCTCTTCCCCGACCGCAAGCCGGACCTCATTGTCGGAGGAATCAACCACGGCGACAACTCCTCGGTCAATGCCCACTACTCCGGCACCATGGGCGTTGCCATCGAAGGTGCGCTGCAGGGTTATCCCTCCGTGGCGTTCTCGCTCTGCGATCATAGTCTCCAGGCGGACTTCACTCCGCTGAAGCCCTATCTCGTGGACCTCATGTTTAAGTCCATCACTGCGGGACTGCCGCCCTTTACCTGTCTGAACGTGAATTTCCCAAAAGCGGAAAAGTTCAAAGGCGTGAAAGTCTGCAGGATGTCTCGCAGTCGCTGGCAGAAGGAAGTGGCGGAAAGAGAGCATCCGTGGGGAGGAAAATACTATTGGCTGGTCGGCGAAAGCGTGGAACTTGAACCGGAAGCCACCGATACCGACCGCTGGGCATTGGCGAACGGGTATGTCGCCATCACTCCCACCCAACTCGACGTCACCGCCAACGAACTCATCAGCGTGCTGAGGGAGGTGTTGATTTGACAGCGAGAAAGTCCATTTGTGTACCTTTATATATTAAGTAATCCTCAAAAAATAACCTGCATCATCTTTGAAAATCTTTTCGGTCCATATTTCCTCCCTCATCAGTCACATAGTTACGACTATGCTCCTTCTTCGGGTGAAAATCTGACCTCGAAAATCTAATTCAAATCTGACGCAACTTATTATTTTCATATTACTAAATAGGAATAGCGACAAGACATGAAGTACTTTCTTATTGCCGGTGAAGCCAGTGGAGACCTCCACGCTGCGCATCTGATGATGGCGCTGAAGCAAGAAGATGCCGAAGCAGAGTTCCGCTGTTACGGCGGCGATGAAATGGAAACTGCCGGCGGGGAACTGCTTTGTCACTACCGACACCTTGCCTACATGGGCTTCATTCCCGTTCTGCTTCATCTCCCGACCATACTGCGTGGCATGAAGCGTTGCAAAGAGGAAATTGCCGCTTGGAAGCCCGATGCGGTGATTCTTGTGGACTATCCCGGTTTCAATCTCAAGATTGCAGCCTATGTCAAGGAAAAAGGCATCTGTCCTGTTTTCTACTATATTTCTCCTAAGATATGGGCTTGGAAGGAACACCGCATTCATGCCATTCGTCGTCACGTGGACCGAATGTTCTCCATCCTTCCTTTTGAGAAAGACTATTTTGAGAAAAAGCATGGCTATGAAGTGTCCTACGTCGGCAATCCGACCGTGGATGAAGTGCACGCGTTTCTTGAAAAACATCCGCGCAGCGAAATGTCGGAGCAGACCATCGCCCTGCTGCCCGGCTCACGAAAACAGGAAATTAAAGACAATCTGAGTCGAATGCTCCAAGCCGTGGCACCCCTGACAAAGAACTATCGCGTCGTCATTGCTGCCGCACCATCCATTCCTGAAGACTTCTACCTTCAAATACTCCGAAACTCTCCACTTCCGTCCGAGGCTTGTCGTTTGGAAAAAGGGCGCACCTATCACATTCTCCATCAAGCCTCCGCTGCACTTGTCACCAGCGGGACTGCCACCTTGGAGACAGCGCTGTTTCGTGTGCCGCAGGTGGTTTGCTATTACATCGTCTGCGGAAAGTTTGTCTCTTGGCTGCGTCGTCACCTGCTGAAAGTGCCCTTCGTCTCCCTCGTGAATTTGGTCTGCGGAAAAGAAGTGGTGAAAGAATTGGTGGCAGACGGCATGACGCCGCAACGCGTGCGTGCTGCCCTCTCAGAGATTCTGCCGAGAGAAGCGAAGCGCGAACAAATGCTTGCGGACTACGAAACCATGGCGCGCATCCTCGGCGAACCCGGAGCACCACAACGTGCCGCCAAAGAAATGGTGGAACGACTCAAAGGGAGTGTCGTGTAGTCCAGAAATCTCAAAATGTGGGGGCTATGAAATAGAACACATTGAAAGTCTTGGGCAATCTTCAATGAAAGAGCCGTGCTCCCATCTCACAAAAAAAGGAGGAAACGGCTGTTAGTTGGCAGAAAAGCAGTATTTTTGCGCTGTATTTCAACGAATGGCGCTTTGAGTGCGCCACATTTCCCATCCTTTTATTCAAGAAAACATGATGAAGAAGATTCTCCTCGTTCTCATTCTTTTGACGGGAACCTTGAGCGCCAGCGCGCAGTTTGAAAAGGGTAAGAAACACCTCAGCACCGCCTTGACGGGATTGAACCTGCAATACAGCGGCGAACAGAAGTTCCGCTTTGGACTCGATGCCAATGCAGGCTATTTCATCGATGACTGCCTCATGCTTCGCGCTCAGGTGGGCTATAATCACACCAAGGAATCCGATGACTTTAACTTCGGTGTCGGTGCGCGCTACTATTTCGACCAGTGCGGTGTCTTCCTCGGTGCCGGCGCAACTTACATCCACTATTCGCCCAAAAGCAACGACTTCGCCATCCCCGTGGAAGTGGGCTACGCCTTCTTCATCAACAAACACCTCACCATCGAACCGGCTGCCTACTATCAAATGTCGGTTGACGATTTTTCCAACAAGAGCACCGTTGGTCTGAAGGTGGGACTCGGCTTCTACTTCTGACCACAAAATGAACTCCGCATGACTTCGTGAGAACTGCCACCGGCGATTCTCACGAAGTCATGACGGTTTTTATTATAGAAGATAACTTAGAATTTTCCCAAACCGAAAATGACGGAAATCTCCACTTTGGGTGAGTTCGGACTGATTGACCGACTCACTGAAGGACTTGCGCCTTTCAATGCCTCCACTCTTCTCGGAGTGGGAGATGATTGTGCTGTGATGAACTATGCTTCAGACGCAAAAAACCGCGTCGTGGCGACCACGGACATGTTGATGGAGGGCATTCACTTCGACCTCACCTACACGCCCCTCAAACATCTCGGCTACAAAGCGGCAATGGTGAATCTCAGTGACGTATATGCCATGAACGCTCGTCCGCGTCAACTCCTCGTCAGCATCGCTGTTGGCAGAAAATGCAAGGTGGAACACCTCGACGAACTCTACGCCGGACTGCGCCTCGCCTGCGAACGACACGGCGTTGATCTCGTTGGAGGCGACACCACGTCTTCACTCACCGGCGTGGCAATCAGCATCACCTGTCTCGGTGAAGTCGAGGAAGAACGCATTGTCAAACGCTCCGGAGCACACGACACCGACCTCATCTGCGTCAGCGGAAACCTCGGTGCCGCCTATCTCGGGCTTCAACTCCTTGAACGCGAAAAGCGTGTGCTCAGCGGACAGAAGGGTGGCACGGAAACCGTCGCACAACCTGACTTCAGCGGAAGAGAATATCTCATCGAGCGCATCCTCAAACCCGAGGCACGCCGCGACGTCATTGACGCCCTGCAGAAAGCGGAGATTCTCCCGACAGCCATGATTGACATCAGCGACGGACTCTCTTCCGAACTGATGCACATCTGCAAAAAGAGCGGCGTGGGCTGCAGAATCTATGAAGAGAAAATTCCGGTTGATTATCAGACCGCCCTTGCCGCCGAAGAGTTTGGCATGAACGTCTATACCGCCGCACTCAACGGAGGTGAAGACTATGAACTCCTTTTCACCGTGCCTCTCACCGCCCACGAACTGGTGACTACTCTCCCTGATGTGAAAGAGATTGGCTATGTCACCCGCGCCGAACTCGGACAGAAACTCGTGACCCGCGACGGACAAGAGTTCGACCTCAAAGCGCAGGGCTGGAACCCGCTCGCAGAGAAAAGCGAGGCATGACGACCGCCTTTTTATATTCAGAAAATAGGACGTCACATCCGAATCATTCAAATCATCCGTAACAAAAAGCATAAAAACTAAACCCTAAAACATTGAAGCAATGAAACGTACATTCTTTTCCGCTGCGTTGATGGCAGCCTCCCTTCTTTTCACTTCTTGTGGTAACGGTTCTTCTCTCCTTTCTCAAGGCGGCACAACCGGAACAGGTCTGCTCGGCAGTGGGGCTTTGACGAGTGGCAGCTCCACCAGCTCCGCACTGACCACGGGACTCACCAGCCTGCTGGGCAATCTGCTCAACTCCGGCACAACCCTCACTCAGAATGACCTCGTCGGCACTTGGACCTATCAGACTGCTGACTGCGTCTTCGAGACTGAAAACTTCCTCGCCAAAGCGGGCGGCGAAATAGCGGCTGCGTCCATCGAAGAGAAGTTGAGCGCAGGACTTGAAAAAGTGGGACTCAAGAAAGGGTCTTGCAAATTCACCTTCAACAAGGACAACACCTATTCCGCACAAATCGGAAGCCGCACCATCAACGGACAATACACCCTCGACAGCGCGAACAAAAAGCTGACGCTCACCTACCTCAACGGACTCGGCACCATGACGCCGCGCATCGCCCGCAACGGTTCAAACATCAGTCTGCTCATGGACAGCGACAAACTCCTGACGCTCGTCAAGACTCTTTCCGCTTTCAGCAGCAACTCCACCCTCAAAACCGCATCAGAACTGCTGAGCAACTACGACGGACTCTACGTCGGCTTGCAGATGAGCAAATAAGAAACGCCTTCTGCGCTGCTCAGTTCGCCTTCGTTGGCGCTCAAAGCGCCAGCCACTTTTGACCTTTTAGACCCTTTTCCAAAATATGTTTGAAAATCTTAGCGAGAGACTTGAACGCTCCTTCAAATTGCTGAAGGGCGAAGGAAAAATCACAGAAATCAACGTCGCCGAAACACTCAAAGACGTGCGACGCGCCCTCCTTGATGCCGACGTGAACTTCAAGGTTGCCAAGCAATTCACCGACACGGTGAAGCAGAAGGCACTCGGAAAGAACGTTCTCACCAGCGTCAAACCGGGACAACTCATGGTCAAAATCGTCCACGACGAACTGACCCAACTCATGGGCGGACAAGCCGGAGAACTGAAACTCTCCTCCCGACCCTCCGTCATTCTCATGGCAGGTCTCAACGGTGCGGGTAAGACGACCCTCTCCGGTAAGCTCGCGCTCCTGCTGAAAAACAAAAAATCACGCAAACCCTTGCTCGTTGCCTGCGACGTCTATCGTCCCGCCGCCATTGACCAACTCCAGGTGCTCGGTGAGCAGATTGGCGTGGAGGTGTATGTGAACCGCGAGGAAAAAGACCCCGTCAAGATTGCTCTTGAAGGCGTTCACGAAGCCAAGGCGAAAGGCTATGACACCGTCATCGTCGATACCGCCGGACGCCTCGCCGTCGATGAAGAACTGATGAACGAAATCGCCGCCATCAAGGCAGCAGTTCAACCCGACGATACCCTCTTCGTGGTCGATGCCATGACCGGACAGGACGCCGTGAACACCGCCAAAGAGTTCAACGACCGCCTCGACTTTGAAGGAGTTGTGCTGACAAAACTCGACGGCGACACCCGCGGTGGTGCTGCCCTTTCCATTCGTAACGTGGTTGATAAGCCCATTCTCTTTGTCGGAACGGGCGAAAAGATGGAAGCGCTTGACGTTTTCCATCCCGAACGAATGGCAGACCGCATCCTCGGCATGGGTGACATCGTCAGCCTTGTGGAGAAAGCACAGGAACAGTTTGACGAACAGGAAGCGCTCAAACTGCAACGCAAAATCCGCAAGAACCAGTTCGACTTCAACGATTTTCTGAACCAGATTCAGCAAATCAAGAAGATGGGCAATTTGAAAGACCTTGCGTCCATGATTCCCGGTGTTGGCAAAGCGCTCAAAGACGTGGACATTGACGATGACGCGTTCAAGGGCATTGAAGCCATTATCCTCTCCATGACGCCTGCGGAACGCCACCGACCGGAAATTCTCAACCAAAGCCGAAAACTGAGAATTGCCAAAGGTAGCGGTACGTCGCTCCAAGAGGTGAACCGCCTCGTCAAGCAATTCGAGCAGACACGCAAGATGATGAAACTCGTCTCCGGAAACAACATGAGCAAGCTCATGGCAGGCATGCCCAAAATTCCCGGTATGCCGAAAAGATGAGACTCCTACAGAACACCCAACCCCTAAACTAAACTTCCAATGCAACTGATTGACGGAAAAGCGACAGCAGCAAAAATCAAAGAAGAAATCGCCGAAGAGGTGAACCGCATGCTGGCGGCGGGAAAACGTGCGCCGCACTTGGCTGCGGTGCTTGTGGGACATGATGGCGGCAGTGAGACCTACGTTCGCAACAAGGTCTTGGCGTGTGAGGCATGTCGCTTCACCTCCTCCCTCATCCGCTTTGAAGAAGATGTGACGGAGGAGGAACTGTTGGCGAAAGTGGACGAACTGAATCGCGATCCGAACGTGGATGGTTTCATCGTGCAACTTCCTCTCCCTGCTCATATTTCAGAACAGAAAATCATCGAAGCCATTGACTATCGCAAAGATGTGGATGGCTTCCATCCCATCAACGTGGGACGCATGGCGATTGGACTTCCCTGCTTCATCTCCGCCACGCCGAAAGGAATCCTCGAACTGCTCCGTCGCTATGACATTGACACCATCGGAAAAAAGTGCGTCGTGCTTGGTCGCAGCAACATTGTGGGCAAGCCGATGGCGCAGCTGATGTTGCAGAAGGGTTATGGAAACGCGACCGTCACCGTTTGTCACAGTCAGAGCCGCAATCTTCAGGCTGAGTGTCGCGATGCTGACATCCTCATTGCCGCTGTGGGCAGTCCGGCTTTTGTGACGGCAGACATGGTCAAGCCCGGTGCCGTGGTGATTGACGTGGGCACGACCCGTGTGCCGGATTCCACTCGTCCGAAAGGTTTCCGCCTCCAAGGTGATGTTGATTTTGAACACGTCGCCCCGCTCTGTTCCGCCATCACGCCCGTTCCCGGTGGCGTGGGACCGATGACGATTTGTATGTTGATGCTGAACACACTCTCCGCCGCCAAGCATGAATTCTACGCGTAATGATGCTTTTTTTCATCATTCGTTTTTTTGAAGATCTTTGACGAATTTCGGATTCAGTGAAAAGTATGGCTGTCCGGTAAAACTTTTTTTGCGCACAGAAAAGTTTTTACCGGACAGCCATATTTCTGCTTACATACACCAAACTTTTCTACGGTCAAATATTTGCCGCTACCACGCTGAGCCACGTGATTCGTCCCGTCACCGACCCGTCGTGACGCCGTTAAATGACTATCAAAACAGCGTCAATCACAGCCAAAAGTCACACACAAAAAAACTCCCGCAGGATTTGCTTGGTGCAACCTGCGGGAGTTTTTGGGAAAGTGAGTCAGAACTTACTTCTGATAGATTTTCACCTTGGTGCCGTCGTAGCCCACTGCCATGATGTAGTTGGCATCGGAGGGGAAGAGAACGTAGGTGTATTTAGATGAAATCTGGCTGTCTCCGAGGCCGAACATAGTGATGCGGATGAGTTCGCCGGCGGCGTTGTAGGTTTCGTAACCCACTGCGCCGGGCCATGCTTCGTTGTCCACCTTCACTTTGTTGCTCTGGAGCGTACATCCGTTGCCCACGGTTCCTTCAGCGAGGTGCACTTCGTTGCGGAAGTTCTCGCAGTTGTAGGCGTTGATGTAGTTCAGTGCGGCGGGAGCTTTGGGATATCCTTTGCTTGCGATGTAGGTTTTCAGTTCGTCACACATGGCTTGCGTGATGACGTTCCAGCCCGGAGAGTAGTCCTCGATGTAGGCGTGAATCGGTCTGAGGAGACCTGCTTTTTCGAAGAAGTCGCAGAGGTCGATGCCGCAGCCGTCCATGAAACGTTTCATCATTTCAATCTGCTGTTTTCCGGCAGTGTTGAAGGTGCTTGCGTTGAAGTTGGTTCGATAGGAGTGAATCAGGTTTCCCCATGCTCCGGGTGCTTTTTCGCATTCTTCGGTCCAGAGAGAGAGTTGCCAGAAGGGAACGACTTTAACGAAGTGGTCGTAGTTTCGGGTCTTTGTGGTGACGCTGCCGAGTGTGTTTCCGTTTTCATCCTCGTCGTTCACGGTTTTGTTGTTGGGAGTGGTGCCGTGGTAGTCGCAACCATCCTGCAGTTGCCATGAGATGCCTTTGCGCACACCTTCTTCGAGATAAACTTGGAAGCGTCCGCCGCGCATGCCGCTGTAGTCATCGATGCCGGTGACTTCGTCTTCAAGTCTGTGATAGCCGTTTCCGTAGGCTTTCTTAGATTTCAGTTTATGTTCCACCCAGGAGGCGTAGATGTTGTTGGTGGTTTCGCCGCATCCGTGCCATTTGAATCCCGGAGTGATTTGGTTGTTGTGTCCGAGTTCGTGTGCCATGCCCCAGAATTCGAAGTCTTCGTGGCTGGTCCATCCGACCCACGCGTCAAAGTAGGCAGCTGCGCCATATCCGTCTGCAAACATTCCGCTTTTGACGGGGCGTGCGAACTGGTGGTTTTTCGGTTCGAGGTTGCGTTGCGGTAGTCCCATGATTTCTCGTTCGCGATAGATGAGGCTGTCATAAATCAGCACGAGTTTCTCGGCGTTGGTGACTTTTCCAAGGCGAAGTTGTTGGACGGGAGCAACCACGTGGAGGCGGTTGCTGAGGATGTCGATGTTGTCGCTGACGGCATTGTCGAGGATTCGTTTCCACTCTTCGTTGTTGTCGCGTCCTTGCTTGAAGTAGCCGTTTTCACGTGCCATGGCGAAGTGGAGGTCCACTTGCGGTGCGGCAGTTTCGTTGTTGGAGTAGTAGCTAACGTAGATATTACCTCGGTTATTTGCTTTGAAGACGTTGATGCCATTTTTCAGTGAGTAGTATGATGCGGCTTGTCCTTCCGCTTCGATGTCCGCCTTGTTGCTAAAGTTGGCAATGCAGAGGTCCACGGGATAGTTTGGGTCAATCTTGTCAGCGAAGACGACGAGTTGTTCGTCCTTGTCCACGTAGATTCCGGTGGGGTTTTCATAGAGGTCGTAGGCGTTGCTGGTGCAGAGTTCGCTTTGGAGGAGTGTGCGGTTGCGATAGCAGTCGAAGGATCCGACTCTGTAGCGGGTGGAGTAGTTTCCTTCGAGCAGTTTGGTGGCGAGCACTTTGAGATAGGGTTGCGTCATGGCAGCCACCGCTGCTGCATCCACACCGGGCTTGAGTTCGTTGCAGAGTTTGCTGGTGAAGATGTTGTTCATGGCGTCCAGGAGTGCGGCATCGATGGAGTAGAATCCCATTTCGGCGCAGGAGGCGAAGTTGGTGGTTTTGTCGCTTCCGGCGGAATAGACTTCAATTTTCACTTTCAGCACGTCGTTGATGCCGTTTTCGCCGAAGCTCAGTGTGGAGGGAGTGTTGGACTTTCCGAAGTCAGCTCCTTTCACGAGCACCCAGGTGGAGGGTTCTGCGGAGGTGGCATAATAGACCTTCACCTCTCCGAAGTTTCCGTTCACGCCGCTGGTGCGCGGTGTATAGACCATGTAGTCCACGTGAGATGCCTCTTTCAGCGTGTAGGTGAGTGTCACGGGGAAGGTGCATCCGTTGTAGGAGGAGTGCCAGAGCGTGCTGACGTTTCCATCATAGGATTTGGTGATGTCTTCGCTGCTGCTGTTGGTGGAGGAGGCAGTGGCAGAGGCGATAGGAAGGAGCACGTCGCCGATGTCCTCTGCAGCGTTGTTGGGAGCTTGAACCACGGTGATGTCGCAGGAGGCAGTGCCATCTGCGTTTCTCAGCGTGAAGGATGCGCTGCGGGAGGCAGTGGTTTCCAGGTTATAGGTGGTGAAGAAGGTGATGTTGCCGTTGGCTTCTTTTCGGAAGCTGACCCAGTCAGCGTCTTCGGTGTTTTTCACCACCTCATATCCGTCGAAGTTCGCCATGACAGCCACGGTGCTGAATCCGGCGTTGTAGTTCACTTCGACAACGTCTTTGCTCGCCATGATGTGGGGAGCTTTCTGTGCGTCTTCGTCAAATTTGAGACTCTGCGCGGAAGCGGTGAGTCCAAACAGAGCGAGCGCGAGCAGACTTGCTTTATAGAAGGATTTCATGTGATTTCTGTGTGTTTATATTCTATTATATATATAAAGGAGTGAATCTGCCGTTTTGGTCAGCGCACGAGCACTTTCTTTCCGTTGACGACATAGACGCCGGCGGGGAGAGACAGCGTGGTGGTTCCGTTGGCAACGGTCTTTGCCACAATGGTCTGTCCGGCAGCAGAAACGACGCGGAGGGCTTCGGGTGAGGAAGCGCTGACGGTCAGTGTGCCCACGCCGCCTTCCACGAAGAGGTTGCTGTTCACCGTCACGTCAGTGATGCCTGAAGGCTCGCCCACGGTGAAGGGACCGATGACAAATTCCAGATTCGGATAGTAGGTGGCAGAAGTCATGTGGAGCATGACGTCGGCGTGTGATTTGAGGAAGGTGACTCTTCTGGTGGCAGTCTGAGTGTAGTCCGTTCCTTTCACGAGCGTGTAGCCTTCTCCGTTCACAAAGGTGAAGATGGGGTTGGAATTGACTCCGAATCCGTTTTTGTTGTAGATGTTGAGGTCATACTGCGTGTTGAGTTCGTAGGAGCTTTCCGCCTGATAAGGTCTCTGAGGTGCCAGGGCATAGTGGCTCACGGCACCGGTTTTCGCGATGCTGGGCATGGAGGGGATGGAGAGCGCGTTGTTTTGGATATAGACGTAGTCCAAGATGCCCTTACAATTCTTATCGTAGATGATTTCGCTGAGGTCGTTGTCGTTGGCAACGAGGGTTTCCAGCACCGGTGCTCCTTTGCTGAAGTCCAGCGAAGTCAGTTTGTTGTTTTCCACCCAGCATTCTTTCAGCACGGGGGCGTTGCCCATGGTGATTGCCGGCAGTTCGTTGGAGGAAGCGCAGAGGGAGCGCAGGTTTTCCGTTCCGTTCAGGGCGAGGGAAGTGGTGACCTTGTTGTGTTGCATCCAGAGCGTGCTCACTTCATAGAGGTTCATGGAGAAGGAGGCAGCCCTGGTCAGTTCGTTGTGGGCAGTCACGTAGTTCTGAACTCTTGCGGAAGTGGCGAGTTTGAGGCTGCTGCCCGTCAGGGCATTCTGCGCCACGTTGATGTCCTTGATTTTGGTGTTTTTCTGGAGGTCCAGCGCGGTGAGTTTGTTGCCCTGCACGTCAACTTCTTCGAGCAGGGTGCAGTTTGTAGTGGAGAGTTCCGTCAGTTCGTTGTCTGCTGCAAAGAGTTGTCTCAGATTGGTGGCTTTGGAAATGTCAAGTGCAGAGAGTTTGTTGCCCTGCACGAAGAGCGAATAGATTTTTCCGGAAATCGTGGAGATGGTGAGGTCTGCGTCCTTCACCTCGATTTCCATGGGGCCGCCGGGGCAGTTCACCGTTTCTTCGGTGTCGTTTCCCCATGTCAGTTTTAGCTGCACGTCGCTGTTGAAGGCAACTTGAAGCTTCTCACCCGGAGTGAGTCCCGTGGTGAGTTTCACCTCGTCAGCACGAACCTGTAAGGCTCCCGACGAAAGTGCGGCTACAGCCAGTAGTAATGGAATTTTGTTCATGGTGATTAGATAAAGTTATGTAATATGTCAATGATTCTCAGTTTCTGACGAAGACAGCGTTGGTGGCGCCGGAGTAGGTCAGAGGATAGCGCAGCAGGCGGTTTCCTTGGTCGCCTGCGCCGTTTTGGGTCAGGTCAAAGGTTTCGCCGCAGAAGGAGCAGTTCACCTGTTCTTTTCCGGCTCCCGTGAAGCGCAGCCGATGGTTTTTGGAGGGAGTGCCGTGGAAGCAGGTTGGACAAGCCAAGTCGAATGCCATCGGCACAAAGTTCATTTGGAGGTCGGGCACGGAGGGCGTGCCGACGATGAATCCCATCACACACTCAAACGGTTGTGAGTAACTTCCGTTTTGTGGGTTGGACGTTGCCTGTGCCGAGTTGCGTCCGTCGTTTGAGACGAAACGATAGGTGCGTTCGCTGACGGCTTCCACCGTGGTCCACATTCCCGGTGAGGTGACGGCTGCCTCCAGCGGGAATGCCGCTGTCACGGGCGAAAAGTAGAAATAGGCTTTGACTTCGCGACTGTAGAGGTCCTCCACCGTGTCCGTGCAACCCGTCAGCGCGGTGCAGAGTCCGGTTGCTCCCGCCAAAAGCAGGATGAGGGAAAGAGCGTGGCGAAGGAGAGATGGGGGCAGCGTTTTCATGAGATGGAAGAGGACAAAAGTGTTGAAGAGAAAAAAGGGTGATTCCGGATGCTCATTCCCTTCCCAGCAGTTTGTTTTCGGCTTTTGCGACGCGGGCAAAGTCAAAGGAGTGGAAGAGTTCGGCGGAGCGTCGGGCGATTTCTGCGTTACACAGATTTCCCACGCTGCCCTCGTGGGTGTGGCGCAGGCATTTCTCCGGTCGGAACTCGCCGCGTTCGATTTCCAGTCCCACTTCGCGATAGGCATCGCGGAAAGGCATGCCGGCAGCGGCGCGGCGGTTCACCTCCTCCACCGACCACATTGCGTCGTAGCGTGGGTCATCGATGATGCTTTCGTTCACCTTGATGCGTTCCACCGTGTAGGCAGCCATGTGCAGGCAGTCGATGAGTCGGTCGAACGCAGGGAGGAATGCTTCCTTCAGTTCCTGCAAGTCGCGGAAGTAGCCGCTCGGCAGGTTGTTCATCACCGCCATCAATTCTTGTGGCAGGTTTTGCAGGCGGTTGCAGCGGGCACGAATCAGTTCAAAGACATCCGGATTTTTCTTGTGAGGCATGATGCTTGAGCCCGTGGTGCATTCGTCGGGCAGTTTCACGAATCCGAAGTTTTGGGAGTTGAAGAGACAGGCGTCGAACGCCAGTTTGGCGACTGTGCCGGCGATGCCCGCCAGTGCAAACGCCACGTCGCGTTCCATCTTGCCGCGTCCCATTTGTGCATAGACCACGTTCCAGTTCAGACCGTCGAAGCCCAGCAGTTCCGTGGTCATCGTGCGGTTCAAGGGGAAGGAAGAGCCGTAGCCTGCCGCAGAGCCCAGCGGATTGCGGTTTGTCAGGCGGTAGGCAGCTTCCAACAGGAGCAGGTCGTCGGTGAGGCTTTCGGCGTAGGCGCCAAACCACAGTCCGAAACTTGACGGCATTGCCACTTGCAGGTGCGTGTAGCCCGGCATCACGACGTCTTTGTATTCTTCGCTCTTCGCCAAGAGTTCGTCGGAGAGTTTCTTCACCGCTTCAGCCACGCGTCGAATCCCGTCGCGGGCAAAGAGTTTCAGGTCCAGCAGCACCTGGTCGTTGCGGGAGCGTCCGGCGTGGATTTTCTTTCCCATGTCGCCGAGTTTGCGTGTCAGTGTCAGTTCCACTTGGGAGTGCACGTCCTCGATGCCGTCTTCAATGACGAAGCGACCCTCTTCTGCTTCTCGGACAATGTTTTTCAGTTCTGCCAGCAGGCAGGGCAGTTCGTCGTCGTCAATGAGTCCGATGGAGTGGAGCATGGTCACGTGTGCCATCGAACCCAGTGCGTCCCATTTTGCGAGCATCACGTCCAGTTCGCGGTCATGTCCGACCGTGAAGCGGTCTATTTCTTCTGTGGGTATGGTGTTCTTTTGCCAGAGTCTCATGAATTATTTTTTGTGTTTTGAATTTTGGGCTGGAACGTTTTTTTCCGGCGTTGCGGAAAGGAAAGTAAATACATTAACTCCGTGGCAAAAGTAACAAATTAAAATGATGAATAAAAAAAGTTTGGCAAAGTTTATCATTTATGTTTTCTATTCATGACGCAGGTTTTGTCAGAGCTTTGGGTTCAGCGACAAAAAGCAGGGTTTGGAAAAAACTATTTGCAGAAGAACGGAGAAAAACTTATTTTTGTCGCGCAATCATGTTGCTTTAATTTCGTCAGTTGTCTGCCTTTTGCGCAGTTCGTCCGTTTCTTTTTCATTGCACATCACCCCTCCTATGGTGAATCTGAATCTTCGTTTTTTTCATCTGAACAGGAAAGAAGAAACAACCTATCTTGTCATTTGGCTCTTCATTTTCTTTGTTCCCCTTGCGCTCATGTACTTTCAAGTGAGCCACGGACGCAGCTCCACCTTTGACGCTTGGCTGGACGTCAAGATGAGTTGGATGGATTTGCTTGTCTATTGGGGCATATTCCTCCTGCACAATCTTTTTCTCGCTCCGCTCTTTGTCTATCACAAAAAACGATTGACTTATTTGCTCGGAGTTGTTCTCCTTCTTGTTCCTTTTGAAATCTATCAGTTCTCTACGCCGCCTTTTCACGACAGAGAGCATCGTGAGCACTTCCGGCAAGAACGAGGTCACAATCCTTCGCATGACGGCATGCCGTCGCCGTTTGAGAAATCCGACAAGAACAATCACGCCGAACGTCCTCTTGATCAAAAAGGTGAGAGACCGCATCCCCATGACCACGACGGAAGACTGGGACGACCAGGCAAGAAGAACGGGCGTCCCCCCTTTGGCCGTCCGCCCTTCGGTTTGCTCAGTCGTGACATCATCCCCACCGCTGTCGTGCTCCTCATTCTCGCGCTTAATCTCGGCGTCAAAAACTCGGTGCGCTCCCTTGCCGACCGCCGCAAGTTGGAAGAGCTGGAAAAACAAAACTTGGAGAATCAGATTGCCTATCTCAAATACCAAATCAATCCGCATTTCTTCATGAACACGCTGAACAACATTCATGCGCTTGTGGACATTGACCCCGAGAAGGCAAAGAAGACGATTGTGATTCTTTCAAAGATGATGCGCTATCTGCTCTATGACGGAGACCGTCACTTCATCCCTCTGCGGAAAGAAATTGAGAGCATTTCGCACTATGTTTCGCTCATGAAGATTCGCTTCTCGGACGACGTGAAGATTTCGTTGGAACTCCCTTCCGTTCCACCACAGGCTGAGGTGCCGCCCGTGCTTTTCACAACCTTTCTTGAGAATGCTTTCAAACACGGCATCAGTCTTCGCCAGCCCAGTTTCATCTCCATCAGCCTTGAGGTTGATGAAGAGAACATAGTCTTCCATTGCCGCAACAGCAAGAACAACATCTCTCAATCCTCCATAGAAGAAAGCGGCGTCGGCATTGCCAACGCGCGGCGCAGATTGGAACTGCTCTACGGCAACAACTTCACCCTTGAACTTCAAAACGAGACCGACACCTATAGCGTGCGGCTTGTCATTCCCATTCTTCATCCTTCTGAACCATGATTAAAGTTTTAGCCATTGATGATGAACCTCTTGCCCTTCAACAGTTGGCAAGTTATGTGAAACGAGTGCCCTTTTTCACCCTCAGTGGCGTTTGTCAAAGCGCCGTGGAAGCCAAGGAGTTCTTGGCAGGAAATGCCGTGGACGCCATCTTCATTGACATCAACATGCCCGAACTGAACGGCATTGATTTCGTGCGTTCCCTCCTCTCACCTCCTTTGATTGTCTTCACGACGGCATACTCTGAGTTTGCCGTGGAGGGTTTCAAGGTGGATGCTGTGGACTACTTGCTGAAACCTTTTGGCATGGACGAGTTCATGCATGCTGCCCGCAAGGTGAAACGCTTGGTGGAACTCACGAAAAAAGAGGATGAGGAGTGGAAGGAGGAGTACACGCATCCCGCTCCCGCCGCTCCTTCTGCCCTTGCCGCGAAACAATCCGAACTCCAGGAAGACATCATTTATCTCAAAACGGACTACAAGGTCATCCGCCTCAATATCTCCGAAATCTGCTACGTCGAGTCCATGGGCTCCTATCTTCGCTTCCACCTCTTGAACAAACAGAAACCCGTCATGGCACTGCTGACGATGAAGAAAATCGAAGACCGACTGCCGACCTCGGACTTCATGCGCATTCATCGTTCCTACATCATCAACCTCAAAGCCGTTCGGGAAATCAACCGCAACCGCATCACGCTCGACACAGGAGATATGCTCCCCCTCGGAGACATGTATCGCGACAAATTTGGAGAATACGTGGAAGCCAACTATCTCGGAAGATGAGAAGACGTGAAGTGGAACCATAGTTCCGTGAAAAACGTGCTTCTTGCACAAAGTCATCGGCACGAACGCTCAAATTGTATTACTTTTGTGGCGTCGTGTCGTTTTTTTATGCCGCGATACTCCCCAATTTTTAGGACAGTCCTTGCGCTTCTTATTCCATATCTTAGAACCTTCTTTTTTAGAACACCCCTTTAATCTTATAGTCTATGAAAAAGCATCTACTCGGAGGGCTCCTCGCTTCCATGGCAGTTCCGCTGAGTGCGCAACAGTTGCCGAACGTCGTGGTCATTGTGGCGGACGACCTCGGCTATGGTGACCTCTCCTGCTACGGTGCCACCCGCGTCAGCACACCCAACGTGGACCGACTCGCCGCCTCAGGCATCCGCTTCACCAATGCCCACGCCTGCGCTTCGACCAGCACACCCTCACGCTACAGCCTGCTGACCGGTGAATACTGCTTCCGCCGCAAAGACACCAACATCGCAGCCGGCAACGCGGGAATGATTGTTCGACCCGAACAAACCACCGTGGCAGACATCTTCAAGCAGCGAGGCTATGCCACCGCTGCCATCGGCAAATGGCACCTCGGACTCGGAGACAAAACCGGAACACAGGATTGGAACGGCACGCTCGACATGACGCCGCAAGACATCGGATTTGACCACCACTATCTCATGGCTGCCACCGCAGACCGCGTGCCCTGCGTCTTCATCGAGAACGGCAGGGTCGTGAACTACGACCCTACTGCACCCATCTCCGTCAGCTACGCATCCAACTTCGCCGGAGAACCCACAGGCGCAGCCAATCCCGAACTGCTGACCAAACTCAAATCCAGCCACGGACACAATCAGAGCATCGTGAATGGAATCGGAAGAATCGGCTACATGAAAGGTGGAGGAAAAGCCCTCTGGCGCGATGAGGACATTGCCGACAGCATCGCTGCCGCCGCCGTGCGCTTCATCAAAAGCCACAAAGCGCATCCCTTCTTCATGTATCTCTGCACCAACGACGTTCACGTGCCCCGAATGCCCCACGAGCGTTTCCGAGGAAAGAGCGAACTCGGACTCCGCGGCGAAGCCATCTTGCAATTTGACGAAACAGTGGGCAACGTGATGAAAACACTGGAAGAGAACGGACTGACCGAAAACACCCTCATCATTCTCACCAGCGACAACGGACCCGTTCTGGATGACGGCTATCAAGACCAAGCCGCCACACTCAACGGCGACCACACTCCTTGGGGACCTTTCCGAGGTGGAAAATACAGTGCCTTTGAAGCCGGCACCCGCGTGCCGTTCATTGTCAGTTGGAGGGGAACCGTCACAGCCGGCGAAACCTCCAACGCTTTGATTTCTCAGATAGACCTCCTGGCAGGCTCCGCCGCCCTCATCGAAACGCAAGTGCCCCTCGGTGCCGCCATGGACAGTCGAAACAGTTTGGAAACCTGGCTCGGACACAATCACGACGACCGTGAGTTTGTCGTCGAAATGGCTGCCAACCGAACGCTCTCGCTGCAAAGCGGACGCTGGAAATACATTGAACCTTCCAACGGAGTAGCGAAAATCAACAGCGTGAACATCGAAACGGGCTATCTCTCCACCCCGCAACTCTATGACCTGAGCAAAGACCCCGGCGAAACAAACAACCTCTACTCCTCCCAACCCGCCGAAGCAGACCGACTGGCAATCGTGCTCGCTGAACTGCGCTCGGCGGGGATAGCGAAGGACACGACGTATGGCTGCGAACTTGTCACTCCCAAACGCGAAAACGCTACACGACCCGCACCATATCGTAAATAAAAGGGGAAACAAAAAAACTATACAAACTATACACAAAACCCTACATTCAACCTTGCATTTTGCTGATTTATCGTGCGTTACGGAATGTATAGTTTGAGGCGCAAACTATACACAAACTATACATTGAACCATACATTGAGGCGTTTCAAACCCTACACAGCGAGCGTACGCG